>SGBD01000003.1 GCA_004195035.1 Candidatus Acidulodesulfobacterium ferriphilum
TACCTTTCATAATACAAACTCTACTATTTAAATATATTTTAGCTAAAGGTGTCGCATACATAAGTTTAGAACAGAAACTTTTTAGAAAGGTGTTTGTCCTTTTGTTTATTTTTCTTAAATTAATTAAGAAAAGCGCATAAACAAAGCGTTAAGATTTTCTTGTTTGAATAAAATCGGAATGGTTTGTTGCAAAAAAGCTCCGACGGGCTAAATTAGCGGCGATAAAATCTTTGAAAAGCCTAAAATAATGGGATTGTTTGAAACAGGAATGAACCGCATAACTGGGTATGCAGTTTTATTATATATTTTTTAGATAAGAAGTTTCCCGGCAATACGGGCGTTTTAGTGCCGCAAATCTTTCTCTCCGCCTTTAAGGCGGGGGTGTGTAAAATAGATTAGCGTGATTTGCGTTAGGGGGCGGTAAATTGAATAAAACAAAGAAATGCTATGACCGCCAAAAAGTAAAATCCTAAAAAAATAAAAATATCCCTATACCTGAAAACAGGTGTTAAATAAATTTAAAATTTTAAGGATTTTATTAATGTTTTATTATTTAAAGAATTATAGATTATCCGTAAAAGCGGATATTATAATAAAATAAATAATAATTTCTAATAGGATTTAAATAATAATAAATAATTTTTAATATTATTTAAATTTAGGATTTTTGGACAAAATTGTCCGTAGAATGGATAAAATAGATAATTATTAAAGGCAATTATCTAACGGCGGTGTCTACTTTAAAATAATAATTTTAAAACTCAACCGCGTGGATAAATCTTCGGGGATAAATTTTCAGTGGTATCCCTTTTGTTGATTTTAAGTTTTGAATTTAAAATCTTTTCGCTTTTTGTTATAATTTCCGGTTTTAAGCTAATCAGCAAGTTGTTTAATCTAAAAAGCTCTTGCTGAACACACCCCCAAAAATACTACTTGAAAAAGGTAAACAAAATGTGTGCATAACCGGCAGTGCTTTCGTTTTTCTCTTAAGAGAGATACCGTAAACGAAGCATGAAAGATATTTCTAATTAATTGATTTTATTTTCTCATATTTTTAAATTCTATGTCAAGACTTTTTATTAATTTGCCTAAAAAAACTTTCCGCTTCGGATAAGGCTATCACGCGCGATAAATTATCTCCTTTCACAAATTCTTTTCTATAAAGCGTTTCCGTATGCTGTATGGGTTTATGATTCGTTTCGTAAACCCATACAAAACTATCCGTAACCAATACAGTTATTTTATGACTTACGACTTTTCCCGTCTTGCCGTCTTTAAATATTTCCGTCAACTTCTTGCCGGAACGTTCCTGTTTCGCTTTTATTTTAGGCTTAGATAAAAATATACGGACAAAACCTTTGTCGAAATGACGGACAACGCTTTTAACGAAAAATGGATATTTTTTAAAAGTTTCGTAATAACCTTCCGATAACGGCAAATATGCGATTTTACCCACCCCTATATCAACAATGTAGAACTCGTCCGTTTTAGATACTATCATACCCCTAATGTGTTTAGAAATTAAATAATTATATTTAACCCAATCCTTTGAAGTGCTTAATTTATTGGCTTCTTTGTTAATCTCCAAAACTATCTCTTTAAGAGAAATGCTGTCTCTCAAATTGCTTATATACTCATTTTTCAGGTTAATAACTTTTAAAAATATCTTATGCCTGATATTTCTCACGTCCTTAAGCGACGATATAAGTATCTTTTCATCATCGTTTTCGGCGTATAAATCATAGGAATCATCAAATACAACCCTGTATTTGCCGTAAAAAACGTTTTCCATCGCTTTTTCTATAATAAATATAGCCTCTGGCATACTTAATCCATTCGTTGACGATATTGTCCGAATTATGTTTTTAATATCCTGAAACCGTTCCATAAAAATTATTCATTAAATAAGTTAATTTATTCATGATATATGTTTTAGCATATATTATTGAACGTTGCAAACTTATAGCCAAGTTAAAAATAATCCGGCAACTTTTTTCCTGTCGGCGCAAATCCTTCTTTAACTTTTTATTTAAAACAGGTTTTGTCGTTAGCTCTCTGTTTGTATTTTTTCGCTAAAGCTCAAAAATACAAACAGAGAGCGGGTTTGCGGATATATTGCAGAATTAATTAATTTTGTAATCCGCAACAATTTAAACAACGATGTTGAGGTTTGTTTCTTGCTTCGTTTTATTTTGGTTTCCAAACCGGCAAGCGGTTTGAAAACCAAGCCTTGCGGCAAAATTAAACTACGGCGAAACAAACATTTAAAAGCATTGTATCGGGCTTCCGCCCGAACCTGACAAGCGTATGCACGCTTGACCGCAGGGGGTTATAGAGGCGTTAACCGAACGTTAATGGTTATTTCCGGCAGTGTTCACACTTCATACATTATTTTATTAAACAAAAACATCCCGACCAAGTCAAACGCAGTCGAGAGTGCGAATATGGAGGCGGGCGCTTATAAAAGTGAAGCTTTTATGTCCGCCAGAGTGATTAAATCTGACTTTAATTTTAGTTTTGGGAAATCCAGTTTATTTATAAAAATTTATAAATAATGATATAATTAATCTATGGAAAATAAAAATTATATATTAAATACCGCAAAACTAATAATTACTGAAGAAGTCGAAAAAGCTGGATATAAAACCGAAGCAATTTATCTTTTCGGTTCCCGTGCAAGAGGTGACTATAAAGAGGATAGCGATTGGGACTTTTATGTCGTCGTAGATAAAAATATGGAAAGAGATACAAAAATAAGAGTATCCGGAGATATTAGAAGGGGACTGAGAAATAAATTAAGAATATCGAGCGATATACTTATTCAGCCTCTTAATATCGTAAACGAAAGAAAAAAACAATCCGGTTATGTAGCATATTTTGCATTAAAAGAAGGCTTAGCCGTATGAATGACGAATTAGTAAATCTCTGGATAATTAAAGCAGACCATGATCTGAAAACGGCTAAAGATGAAATAACCGCAAACGATCCCGCTACCGACACCGTCTGTTTTCACGCCCAGCAGTGCGTTGAAAATATTTAAAAGCATATCTTGTTTTCAACGGTATAGAAATAATAAAATCTTTAAAAACTCACGATATTAGCGAATTAATCGATTACTGCAAGGATATAGATAAAGATTTTGAACAACTAATATCGGATAACGATGCCGATAGATTAACAAATTATTCTATCGAAGCGAGATATCCGGACGACTTTTATCTACCGTCCGTTGAAGAAAGCAATCAAGCGATATATATTGCAGAGAATGTAAAAGAATTTGTTAAAGTTAAAATTAAATAATGCGTTACCGCACCCGCTAATTGATTAGAATAAAAATAAGACGTAACAATTTACCCGGTTATTTTTTCATAAATCGTTTCAGAAGTAAAATTACCGCAAACTCAGGCGAGAGTGAGAGAATAAATAAATCTGGCACCTTTAATTCAAAATACATGATGCTATTGAAACGGAACAGGTCTTAAAAACTCTTTTTGATAAAACAAAAAAAGTGCTCCCCGAAACAAAACAAGACTGGTTAAATTTTGTAAAAAATATGAGAGGCAGATACCTGAATATATTGAAAGAATTATAAATAATAATTATATAACCTACAAACACAATTATGAACCAAGGAACCATTTTAATTGACATTAAAAATACGATAACCAGCACAATAAACGAAATCCTAAAGGATTTTGGTTGCTTTCCGGGTAAATATTTAACCGAAAGCGATGCCAGATGCCTTTTATTTAACCTGCTTATGCAAAATGACATTTTCAGCGAACTAAAACCAACCGCAGATAAAGATTTATCGCAATCTATCCCGCTTCACACAGAAGTGCGCTGGTATGGCGATTCAGGGAAATTAAAATACAGGTCGGATATCGTAATTATTGAAGTTTCCTCTTTAAGAGTTAAAGAAAAAATGAAACTACCCAGTAAAGGATTTAGCTTTAATAAATTCAGCGCGATCATCGAAATTAAACTGCGCAGAATAAACGGCGACCCGGATAAAAAGTTTATTGAAAAAATAAAAGCGGATATAAAAAAATTAAAAAATATCAAAAAGAAAATCGATGGCGTATGGGATTTTATACCCTTTTTATTAATTTTAGATAAAAAGAATAATATACAACACTCGATCAACAGCTTAAGTAATAAAGCAGATAGCTCAAATAATTTGCAAATTTTTTATAAATCATCCAAATAATAATAAAGATATGTTATGCCGCCGATACACAAATTACTTAGTCGCCGCATTTCAATTTTCATTATCAATGCCCGGAAAGATAACACCCTTGGGTTTTAGGTCAACGCAACAATGTCATTGGGAATAAATAAATCTTTTTTAAAAATTTAAGGCAGCCAAGAAAAAAGACCTTTTTCTTTTTTTTATAACAGTAAAAACAAAAACTCCCTGCCACGGCAAACGCAGTCGGGAGTATGAGAATAAATAAATCTGACACCTTTAATCTTAATTTTTTGGTGACATTGGCTTTTTTCTTTGCCTCAATAACTATGAGATTAGATTTATTACTGCCTCTTTTATGAATTATAATATCGGGATAAACCGTCGTTCCTTTATCGTCATTTGAGCGTGTTTTGGATACGCTTAAATTTAATTCTTTAGGAATAAACTTTGCCTCTGCTTCGCCATTATTATTTCTTTTGTTCGGCATCCTGTTATACTCGCAATCCACATTATAATCGGAAAAATATTTCTGTATATATTCGGCAAGCTTATGAGTAATACTTCGCTCATTAAGATTATTCTTTAACAAAAAACATTATTTTAATAAAAACTCGCTTATTGCTTTGACCAAATCATCCCCGCGCTCGAAGTCTTCAGGGATTCTTCCGATTATTGTTTCTTTAAATTTAACTTCGGATTTGCTCATAACGGTTGCCCTTTATTTTAAATATCCATAAATAAAAACTCCCGGCCGCGTCAAACGCAGTCGGGAGTAAGAGAATAAATAAATCTGACACCTTTAATTGTTTTTAATTTTTAAATAATTCGCTTGTCTTTTTGTTCTTAATCATTTCAAATTCAGTCATTTTTTCTTTATCATTGGATTCTTCAAGTTTGGCAATATATTTTAAATATTCAATTGAAAAAAAGAAAGATATAAAATCTTTTTGCGTTTTTAAAAGTTCTATTTTTTTTATAATTTCTTTATGTTCATTTGTAAAATTATGATAATTATCCATAACGTTTCTCCTATTTTAATTTAAATTTAAATTAAGTCTAAATAAAACCCCCGGCCGCGTCAAACGCAGTCGGGAGTAAAGGAATAAATAAATCTGACACCTTTAATTTTTGACAAAATCATCCCCGCGCTCGAGGTCTTCAGGGATTCTTCCGATTATTGTTTCTTTAAATTTAACTTTATGTTCGTTTGCAAAATTATTATATTTATTCATAACGGTTACTCCCCTTTATTTTACAATATCCATAAATAAAAACTCCCGGCCGCGTCAAACGCAGTCGGGAGTAAGAGAATAAATAAATCTGACACCTTTAATCTTAAATATCAGCCGTAAAGTAGATTAAGATTAGTAAGCTGTTCCGGAAACTAAATTCGCCGAACTGCTGAAATCGTCAACGGCATATATCTGCCAGTTAGAGCCAGTAAAATTGGTTTCAGCAAAAGCGGCATATCCGCCTCCGCAATAGCCGTTTGCTCCTGCTGCCCCTGTTTGTGTGGCGCCTGATGCGAGCGAGGTGACTGTCGGGGGCCACGCTGCAGCTACTCCTGCTGCTTGAGCGGCAACGGTGGGGCCGGAAAGTGATGCCACCCCATAGGAGAAATACAGGGTTCCTTTGGGATAAAAACCGATATCGGCAAAGCCGCCTTGAGCTTGAACAGATAAGGTTGTTGACGTAGCGGCGGTTGGGGCTATTGCACCGGTCGTTGTATTGATTGTATTAAGTCCGCCCATAGTGTCTAATGTCCCTCCATTGCAAGCAAACGGAGGTATATCGGAAATATATAATCCTGCTCCCTTTGTTAATGTTGCATCGTAAAAAGCGTGGGTGGGCGAAGCTGCCTTAGCAGTAAGAGCCGTTGCCGGTGCAGAAGAAGTTCCCGCGCTGATATAAGTCGAATTTGTCGCGTTAAACGCTGTTTCGTCCGTAAAGATTGCGCCGAGGTTCGTGGACGCCTCCGAATCCTTTGCGCGGTTTACATAGCTCAAATAAGTGGGAATCGCTATCGCCGCCAAGATGCCGATAATGGCGATGACGATTAAAAGCTCTATCAATGTAAAGCCTTTTTTCCCTTTTAATCTGTTAATGTTCATTTGTGTTGCCTCCTTAAAAAGTTAGATATGTTAATTTGGTTAATTTAATCCGCAAATAATTATTTTATTTTTTTGTTTGTTTTTTTACTTTATATTATAAAGTATAGATAAGCATATTTTATGCCAGAGCGTAAAAAAAGCATTAAAACCTGTGCAATAGGTCTATTTTACTGCCATTTTTATAAAATCTAAATAAATTAATATTCTTTCTTAAAATATGTTATTTGACAAAAATTGTCAACTTAAAATTAATAAATCCTTTGAAATGTATAATTTTATTTATATTTACGGGGTATGACAAAAATTGTCACCGATTGACAAAAATTGTCGTTTGAATTTTTAAAACTGTGACAAAATTGTGCCAGAATTGAAATCAAAATACGGAAAATACAGAAAATCCGGTAAAATATAGAATGTCTGCAAATGCTTAATACTGTTAGAAAGCAAGGCGGAGTGCCGGTTTAATTAAGTTAATTCGTCAATTTAAGCTACGTCAATAGGGCAAAGGATTCGGAAGCGTCCACGAACTTAGGAGCCATATTTACGGACGAAACGGCGTTTAACGCGACAAACTCAATGTATATTAGTGCGGGGTCAAGTTCTGGTCCCACTGCAACAGCATTGGCCGCAGGCGCTGTTTCACCTGTTCACGCTATGTATGATGCCACAAACACAGCAGGCGCAGGAACATACTATGCAGATGTTGCGCCTTTTGCGTGTACTGGTGGTGTTCTTACTAATAACGGCAGTTATACGACATATGCTCCCGGTGCGGCGCCTAAACCTACCGTGGGTAATACACCCGGAACTAAAGCAATTGGAGGCTTCGCTGATATTGGTTTTTACCCTAAAGGAAGCCTATATTTCTATTATGGCGTAGGAATAAGCTCTACTGCTACCGATGCTACCCCGACGGTTATAGGCACAGCTGCTTGGCCGGTAACTGTTGCACCGCTTGGTGTAGGTGGAGCAGCCGTTGGAACAACTGGTACGAACAGCTCTTGCGGAGGCGGTTATGAAGCCGTTGCCGGAACCAACTTTGCTGGTTCAAATTTCCAAATATACGCTGTTAATGATTATAGCAGTTCGCCTATTCTAATTGCAGGAACAGCATATTAATAAATTAAAGGTGTTATGATTTATTAAAGGTGTCAGATTTATTTATTCTCTTACTCCCGACTGCGTTTGACGCGGCCGGGAGTTTTTAAGTAAAATGCTATCCGATTTATTTTAATAAAGTCAGATTTATCCCCCCTGCCCCTAACCGTATTTGCTAAGCGTGATAAAGTAATCTAATATCCGCATTTCAACCCTCCAAATATTATAATTTTGTAAAAAATTATTTTTTCTATTTTTTTATATGGTATAATATATAAAAAAAGTTTATAAAATATAGGAAATAAAACGAAGTAACTCTTAATCAACAAAATTAGAACAATATGAAAATAACATTGGAACTTCCCGAAGACATAACGGCATTATTAAACGAAGATGCGCAAAACCTTGCCGACGATATAAAGCTTATGGCCATAATAAAAATGTATGAACTCGGCAAAATATCTCTCGGCAAAGTCGCCGAATTTCTAAAAATAAATGAAATGAATTTTATGGAATTATTAGGCAAATATCAAATACCCGCAATAAATTATTCTCCCCGCGAATTAGACGAAGAATTAAAAACATTAAACAAGTTTATAAATTAAATGATTGCCGTTGCCGATAGTTCATCACTGATAGCATTGTCTATATGCAACCGCCTTGATTTATTAGATATGTTTTTTGATAAAATAATCGTTCCCGAAGCCGTTTATAATGAAATAACGTTAAATGACAAACCTGAATCCGAAAAATTAAGAAATTATTTATAGAATAAAGTATCAAAAGAAAACATAGGCGAATACTTATTAAACGATATTTGTTTGGGGCAGGGAGAATTAGAAGCCATAGCTCTTTGTAAAGCCATAAATGCCGATTTTCTAATAATAGACGATAGGCTTGCAAGAAAAGCCGCATCGGCAAATAATATAAAAATAACGGGAAGTTTGGGAATATTATTGTCCGCAAAAAAGAAAGGATATATAAATACTATAAAACCCTGCATAGAAAGCAGATTAATAAAAAAAAAGGTGTCAGATTTATTTATTCTCTTACTCCCGACTGCGTTTGACGCGATCGGGAGTTTTTGTTTTTACTTCTTGTCCTACAATTTATAATTATGTTAATTATTTCAATTATCAAATTGTATTGATTTTATTTTTTATTTTATTTTGATATAATAATATAAAAAAATAATTTAATATGGATTTTAAATTATCAAAATATTTTACGGATAAGGTTTTAATTAAAAGACCTTATATTAAATTGGAATGGTTATCAGAAATTAAAACAAGTTATGTTAAAAAAGAAATTCAAGGCGATGGAAGAATAAGATACTGGGATATATAGATGAGGTTAAGAAATATTTACGCGTAGTTTTCTTAGAAGACGGCGAAACTATTCATAATGCTTTTTTTGATAGGAATTTTAAAGAAGGTAAACAATAATGAAAATAGATTATTATAATGATACAGACACGCTATACATAACTTTATCCGACAATCCAAGCGTTGAATCAGAAGAAATAAGCCAAGATGTAGTTATTGATTTAGATGAAAATTCGCAACCTGTTGGTTTTGAAATTGAGCATGCTAGACAAAAAGTTAATCTGAATTCAATTATTTTTAATTTAGGAAATATTCAATTAGAAAAAACCGCTTAAAAAAAAGTGTCAGATTTATTTATTTTCTTACTCCCGACTGCGTTTGACGCGGCCTGGAGTTTTTATTTCCTTTCACAGTTTTTCATTCAGTTATATAATTTTTAATTATGTAAAATTATTTTTACTGTTGAGAACGGAAAAATTGTAGTAATAAGTGTATTTCCATTTAAGAGAGGTAATAAAAAATGAAGATATTCTACGATAAAGAAGTTGATGCGGCATATATAAAATTATCCGACGTTAAACCTACAGGGGTTATCGAAGTTGAAGGCGGTATAAATATTGATACGACAAATAAAAATGAAATCGTGGGCATAGAGATTCTTGATGCTTCGCAAAAGTTTTCTTTAGAATCTTTATTTTCTTGCGATTTTCATGAAAATTATTTATTGGATAAAGCTAATTTATAATAAATAATAAAATTAAAGTTAATCAAAAATTAAAGTCAACTATGTTATTTAATTTCTGAAACCCTTGCCAATTCTGCGTTTCAGGAAAAAAAGGTGTCAGTAACTGTGTTATTTGTCAAGTATTGAAAAAATGAAATAATTAAAATAATTAAAGGTGTCAGATTTATTTATTCTCCTACTCCCGACTGCGTTTGCCGTGGTCGGGAGTTTTTGTTTTTTCCTTCCTTTCTTCCTTGCCTCATAATTTTCCGCTATGTAAACCGCATTATTCATAATTTATTATTTTTTATTATTGATTTTATTTTCGTGATATAATGTAAGTAAATTTTTTTTATAATAAAAACTGTTTTATTTAAATGAAAAAATACAGGAAATTAAATATATTTTATTTTTTGCTTTAAATGGATATTCAAATTGATACACACACATTATTGAGGGCTAAAGAAAGAGGAACTAATGAAACTGAAATTAAAGAAGTTATTAACAATGGTTTTATAATTGGGTCAAAATATGGTCGCATTGGAAAGGCTAAAATTTACGAATTTAAGCAAAATAGACTTAATAATTATTATGAACAGAAAAGGGTTGAAGTATTTTTTATTATTGAAAACAATAAAATAATTACTGTAACCGTATATGTTTTTTATGGAAAATGGGAGGTTGAAATATGAATATTGCCTACAATGATAAAACAGATCTATTATATATCAGGTTAGATGATAGGGCTCAAGATTTAATTAATAAAAGAGTTTCCGAAGATGTCGTTTTAGATATAGGAAAAGACGATAAAATCGTTGGTATAGAGATAACTGATGCATCTAAACGCATTTCTTTAGATAAGATTTTTCCTTTGAGTTATGAATTCAATAAAATCGCCTCTTAATTATTAATTTTTAATTAAAGTCAGATTTATTTATTCTCTCACTCCCGACTGCGTTTGCCGTGGTCGGGAGTTTTTATTTATGGATATTTAAAATAAGGGGCAACCGTTATGAGCAAATCCGAAGTTAAATTTAAAGAAACAATAATCGGAAGAATCCCTGAAGACTTGAATTAAAGTCAACTATATTATTTAATCTCTTAAACCCTTGTCAAATCTGCATTTCAGGACTTATTGGCATTTATGCAATAAGTCCTTTTTTTCCCTGACTTTGACACCCCACCCCATTTAAACAAATATCTTTCGTAAAAATATTCGGACAGACAGTACCGTTTCAGGCTTGAGGACTTGGATAAATTTATCGTTGACGACAGGACTCCAAGCTTGACCAAGCATAAATCAAAAATTGCCTTTCATCGCCGGGAGGCTTTAGGTTAGGCAAAAGGCTAAAATTATAGCCGGAATGTAACACAAAACTAAATCTCCTGCTTCTTTTTAGGTAGGGCGGGATACGGTTATATCTAAATATTAGCTTATCTATTGATTTTTGATTAAATAAGGGCATGGGGAAATTGACTTTACTTTAATTGTTATATGTAATAATATATTTAATATATAAATTAATAATTTTAGAGGCATTAATATGAAACTAAAAGACCAAACCATAAAGGAATTAGAATATCTGGAACCGTCCGAAATTATAAAAGTTTACGATATGGTAATTGCATTAAAATCGTCGCAGATAAAACCGGTTAAAAAGAGCGGCTTGTCTTATATGAAAACGCGAAAGGCTCTTGAAAACATAAAGGGCTCTCTCGGAAAGGATATCGTATTACTCAGAGAAGAAAGGATATGATTCTATTCTTTGACACATCCGCACTTGTAAAATTTTTTCACGAAGAAGACGGTTCGGAAAAAGTTACAAAACTTATAGCCTCCCAAAACAATAAAATTTTCGTATTGGATCTTTGTAAATTGGAGTTTTTAAGCGCTTTATACAGAAGATTCAGGAATAATGAGATAGACGAATATTCTTTAAATTTGGCAATTGAAGGTTTTGAAGAAGAAGTTGCCCTGTTCAATGTTGAGAATATGAGCTATCCCGTTTTATAAGAATCCGAAAATTTATTAAAAAAATACGGCAAAAAACACGGCCTTAGAACTTTAGACGCATTGCATCTCGGATGTTTCAGCTTAATTTCCGAAAATGATTGGTATTTTGTTTCTGCCGATGACAATCTCTGTAATATAGTTAAAATTATTGGCTTTAAAACAATTAACCCATTAACTAATGCGGATTAAAAAAGGGAATGGCGGTTTCATTTCTTTTTGAAGAGAATAAATAAATCCGACACCTTTTTTGTTTTTTGATTTGATTTTATTTTATTTATATATATTTTTCCTATGGCCGACTTCTAAAATCGTAATGGTTTTCTCTGTTTCATTAACAATATATATAATTCTATAATCACCATAACGATATCTAAACATTCCGGAAAAATTTTGTTTCAGAGGTTTACCAAGTCCAATTGGATCTTGTGATAAGTATTTTTCAACTTTTTCAAATATTTTTCGAGAAAGAGAAATGTCTAAACTTTTTAAATCATCTAATGCGGATTTATGCCAGATTAATTTATAATCCAAGATATTTCTTTGCTTCCTCGTGGTTTAAGTACTCGGCATTTTTATCATTCAAACGCTCTAATGCAACAGAAGCATCATCATTTTCTTCAAGATACAACTTTAAAGCTTCTCTTATATAAAAACTCTTTGATTTTCGCGTTTTAATCGACAAATCTTCAAGCCTATTTTCTAACTCTTCAGGCAATTTTAAATTTAACATAATAAAATATCTCCATAAATTTAATTTATAATTATATTATTACATTTATTACTGAAAATATCAAATAATTTTAATATTTTTTGGTCTGCTTTTAACAAACCGGTTTACATAATTAGAAATTATGACATGAAATTAAAAGGTGTCAGATTTATTTATCCTCTTACTCCCGACTGCGTTTGACGCGGACGGGAGTTTTTGTTTTTACTGTTATTTTAAATTTTTAAATGAAGTAGGAGGTATTAAGTGGAAGAAAAAGAAGAAAAGCCTCAAATTGTTTTTTTATTAGGCGCGGGTGCTTCGAAAGAAGCGGGTGTTCCCGATACTGTAGAATTTGTTGAGGATTTTAAAAAACATATAGAAAATGGAAATAATTCAAATGATATTCAAACGGTAAATAAGATAATAGAAATTTTGGAAAAATGGAAAAAGGCTGAAACAAGCAATTCTGAACAAAAAATAGATGTAGAACTCCTTTTGGAATCACTTACAAAACTTAATAAAAAGAAAGATGAGCCATTATTACGATTTTATAAAAATATCGAACAAAATTTTATATTAAGAGATTATGCTGAAAAGAAGCCGCTAATTGATGAATTAAGGGATTTTATAAAAAAGGAAGCTATAATATCCGACAGCAGAAAGATTGAATACCTTGAACCGCTTTTAGATTTTATCGAAAGGAATAAATAAATCTGACACCTTTTTTGCTTATTAATTCAAGGAACACCTTTTTTGCACCTTTTTTTGAAATTTGATTATTTCCTTAAACAGTGATATAAATGTAATATTAAAAGTTTAATAATGTATTAAGTAAAAGAGGTATTCAATGCTTACTATAACGAAAGAAGATATAAAAAATATATTTTATGCCAATTTATTTTACGAGATTCATAAAACAGAAGAAATCATTTCTCTTTTCAAAAAAAAATACGGGAAAAATTTTGAAGAATTTGAGAAGGACGCAAAAAACGGCAAAGAAAATTTTGAAATATGGGATGACTATATAGAATGGAAGGCATATAAAAAAACATTGGAAAAACTTAAAAAAGATGAAAAGGATTTAGCGAGTGGAAATATTAGATTGCCTCAATAAATCAAAATCGATAAAAAGTTATGAAATTTTAGATTTCAAATCATTTGAAAACGGTTTTTATATAAAAATTAAAGCTATTATCATCAATAATACCGAACTATTTATAAAATTAAAGGTGTCAGATTTATTTATTCTCATGCTCCCGACTGCGTTTGACGCGGCCGGTGCCGTTAAGGGTTGTATCGGCCGGGGAAATTTTTACGGGAGTTAGAATGATTTTATTATCGTCTTTTTTAATATCAAAATAATCCACGCCTTGAAATTTTAAAGCTATTTCTTTAGGCAAGGTAATCTGATTTTTAGATGTTTTTTTTGCAAGACAAATAATACACCCAAATCCCGATTTAGAAATTTATCTTCTGGATTACCGCGTAGGCGGGAATCCAGTATTGATAATACTTTGAAGCAGTTTTAAGAGTTTCTATCGGCAATTTTGGGTTATAAGGGGTCGGATTTATCCCACTTCCGCCCGCCCCTCTACCTCACTACATCGTAATGCTCCGGCGGTTTAAAGAAATAACCCCCCATCCATTCCAGCGCAGTCCTGATATAGCCGTTTGTCTCGAACCGCCTCATAGATGTTACAGCGCTTATATCTCCCAAATATTTAAACTTTGCCCCGCTTTTTAACGCAATGCTTATAAACTTAAGGTCTTCTCCCGCAGTCATACTCTCATCGAACCCGCCCGCTTCTTTATAAACATCCCTGTGGCAAAATATCAAAGCCATAGATGTTTTTGAAATTATATGGGCAATATTGTTGCCAAACATAAAAATCCTTGCCTTTAAAGTATTAATATCGGGCAAAAGCCTTGATGTTCCGATAAAATTATTTTTCTCCTTAAAGCCGTCAAGCCGTTTAATAAAACCGTCGTTTAAAAGCGTATCGGCATCTAAAAACAGGAAAACATCGCCCCTCGAAACATTAGCCCCGATATTTCTTGCCTCGGACACCCCGCTGAAATTATCCGAAATAAGATTTACCTTCGGGTATTTGGCAACCGCCCCTTCGGTATTGTCTTCGCCGCATGTAACGACAACCGTAAGTTCGCAGACGGTTTTGCCTTTGCCTTGAAAATCTGCGGGGTTTTCATCTTTTCCTATAAAAATAACGCCGCTCTGACTTAACAGTTTTTCGATAGATATTCCTATGTATTTTTCTTCTTCACGGGCAGGTATAATTATCGAAACCATTAAACCTCCAAATATAAATTTACTTTTTGTAATTCCCACATTATATATTATCAGTCCTTAATCCTTACCACTTTAAGAAACCTCTCGACACTTTCGCCGGTTTTCCAAGGCGGAACGAACCCTTTGAATTTTAACGCTTCTTTTGCGTCTATGTCAAGTTTAAGTTTCCCCTGTTTTACCGAATGAAAGAACCCGACCTTTTCTAAATGGTTTGCCAGATAAACCTGCTCCGTCTGTCCCGGGGTAGGTATAAAAAGGGCATTCCTGTTAATCTCGGCAACATCCATTATGGTTGTATAACCCGACCTTGAAACGACTATCTTTGCCCTGTTCATAAGCTCATCGCGCCTTGCTTTTTCAAGGTATGAATATATAACCGTATTGCCCACGACCTCTTTCGTAAACTTACCCGGCTTTCCAAGCGCAACGGCAATTTTAGAGCCGTTTAAAAGAGGAAGCTGCGAAAACAGCTTTTCTTCAAGTATCGTCCTTGTAGGTTCAGGACCGGAAATGGAAAACAGGTAATCTAAATCCTGTTTGACATCAAGACTCTCAAAATCGGAAAGAATCCCTATATATTCTACTTTTTCCGGTTTAAAATATCTTAAATTATGCGACAAATCCCCCGAAAGCGAGTTTTCGGCATAATCAGGAACGATAATTTTTTCAAACTTGTTTTGCAGATTATGATTATAAAACTCGGTTACCATTTCTGCCGGCGCCAGCCTTAAAGGCGCTATAAACCGCAATTGATGAAAAATAAGATAAGACGGAACCACCCTGGAATACGAGCCAAACCTTGAGTCAGAAATTATCAGATCAACTTTGTTTTCCTTAATCATCCTGTCAACCTCAAGGTTTTCTTCCTTAATAACTTTCATTATCTTTGGGGCTGTTTTCAAAAATCTGAAGGCAAACCCGATTTTATCGGAATATGGGGACGGATAAGGCACCGAAGCGACAAACCTTGCGCCGTCTTTAAGCTCGGACTGTAATAGCGCCAGACTTCTTCCAGAGGTGTAAACTATTACCTCATGGGAATCTTTTACAAGCCGCCTCAAGATGGGAAGAGACCTTGTGGCATGCCCCAAACCCCAGCTGCATAACGAAAATAATATTTTCATATATTATGAATCCTCTTCGCTTTTTTTAAAAAAATGTATGCCGTAATGAGGAACAAGAAAAAAAGAAATGGCGACCATAAGCAAATTTACCGCTCTCATTATAAGGCTGAAGGTAAGACCCAAATCCGACCCCAATCCCAGAATATCAAAAAGACCGACCTGCGACAGCTCATAGGTTCCAGCGGAACCGGGCGCGAGCGGCAGGGCGAATACAAGCATCGAAACCGAAAACACGAGGAGAGTCTTGGAAAAACCCATATTAATGCCAAGAAAGTGAACAAGAAGCCATATTTGAAAAACAAGAATTACAGTCTCCGTAATGCTTAAAAAGAGGCTTAAAAATAGATATTTTGCGCCTTTTACATAAAACAGGTGAAGCTCTTTTTCAAAATCGTTTATATGCTTTAAAATCTTGGATATTAAATTGTTAAGAATTTTAAATCTTGTTAAATATTGCAATATTTTAGTGAAAAACCTGTTGTCTATAATCGGATTAATTAAAAAAACAAGGGTTACTACGCCGACAAATATGCCTGCGATAAATAAAAAAAACCAGATTTCCGGCGGAAGATAGAAATACCTGAAACCGAGTATAAGACCGAGGTAAATGAACAGCAAAAATACCGCAAATTCTATCACCTTAGCCGCGAGGCCCGCCGAAAAGCCCCGTTTAAATTCAAGCCCGCTTCTTTTTTTCAGTATTAACGCCATAATGGCATCGCCGCCGATAAAACCCGCAAATATTCCAGACGGGGCGATGTAATTTGCGCTATAGCCTATAAGTTTTATGTTCGTAAGATTTTTTAAATCAATTTTGGCATCATATACATTTAAGGCGTTATTAAATGAAAGCGCCGAAAAAAATAGCGCGAGATAAGACAGGCAAAATAAAAGTATAAAGTCTATAATACTTAAGTGGCTTATCATCTGCAATATGCTTTTCGGTCCTACGATAAAAATCAAAGCTATAACAAACAATAAGCCAATGGATGTTGAAAGTACGAAAGTTTTAGTCAATAAAAATTAACTCCTTATTTATCCCCGCCTATCCCTCCACCATAAAAGGGGAGGGGAGTTATGAGCGGGCATTGTTTAAAATTTATTTATTAGTTAAGAGTTTCGAATACCACATAGGAACGCCTGCAAAGGCACAGCCCCAGCTAACCGTAACGGTATGTTCTACGGCAATCGATTTTATCTCCTTAATCCCGATATTTCTGTAATTCATGGCATCCTCCGCCATTTTTCTGACCGTCTCTTCGGCATTTTTTGCAGATGCAACGCCCGAATATTCCATTATAACACCAAATCCGTCTTCTTTGGATATGGCAATCGCAACTGATGCCGAAATCGTTTCGCCCTGCTTATCGCTTACGGCATAGCCGTAAGCGATGGGAACTAAAACTCCCTTCGGATATGTTATTTTATTTGTAAAAGTTGAATTTGGAGGCAATATGGAACTCAATTTAATTAAATTCGTATTGCCGATGCCCGCTTTTAGAATTGCAATGTCAAATGCCCCCAATTTTGAAGTTCCATTGGACTCCCCACTCACTAATGTGTATGTATCAGGCGTCTCAAACACTGTTTTCGCTCCTCCCGTATTTCTATTTTTTAAATTTTTTAATTTGGTTTATTGCTTTTAGATTATTTTTTGAAATAAATATTATGATTTCTTGCTTAAGCCGATAATAATTTCTCTGATAAGTTTTGCCGCGATAGCCGATGTTCTATCGGAATTATCCGTCGGCGGACAAACCTCGACCACATCGACACCCACAACATTAAGTTCCGATATAATTAACGATACGGCGTCAAAAAGCTCTTTAGACGATATCCCTCCCGCTTCGAGATAGCCTGTGCCGGGAGCAAAAGCAGGGTCAAGCACATCGATATCTATCGTTAAATAAATATCCCTGCCTATTAACTGTCCGATAACCCTTTTAAGTGGTTCGCAAACATCATATTTATAAAGACGGGTAAATTTATCCGCAAATTCGAACTCTTCCTTCGAACCCGAACGAATGCCGAACTGGTAAAGGCTGCCCTCTTTTAGAACCTCATAAACACGCCTTAAAACAGTGGCATGGGAAAACTTTTCGTTGCTCCATTGATCTCTTAAGTCGGTATGGGCATCGAGGTGCACCACGGTTAAATCTTTAAATACAGATATATATTGCTTTATAATGGGGTAGGTTATTAAATGGTCTCCGCCTATGCCGACAATTTTTTTGCCGTCCCCCAATAAATCCTTTGCGATTTTGTCGATAAATTTGATGCTTTTGTCGATATTGCCCCACGGCATAACAATGTCGCCGATATCGTAAAATTTATCGTCTATCGTTTCATCGAAAACGGGGCTATAACTTTCAAGCGTGCCCGATAATTCCCTTATCCTTTTAGGAGCAAACCTGGAGCCGGGAATATTGCTTGCGGTATAATCCATTGGAATTCCGAGAAGAACTATTTTAGAATTTTCATAAGAATCGGAGGAGTTAAGAAAAGATGCGGTTTTTGATATTAAATTTTCTTCTTTCATTTTCATAAATCTATTTACATATCTCCTTTACAAAATTAGGTAAAATAAATGACGAGGCATGAATTTCGGGCGAGTAATATTTGAGACTGAGAGAGGTAAAATCAAACCCTTTATAGCTTTCATTGATATTTTGAGGCTGATATTTTTTGGAACCTATCGTAAAACTCCATAAGCCGCTGGGATAAACGGGAATCATAGCATAATAAATGGACGGTTTTTCGTAAATATCTTTAATAATTTTATTAATATCCCTTATCAAATTTTTATTAAAAAACGGGGATTCCGTCTGTGCCGCAAAGATGCCGTCATCTTTCAGCGCTCTTTCGGCCGACTCATAAAAATCTCTTTTAAATAAGCCCTCGGCAGGACCGACAGGGTCGGTTGAATCTATCAAAATAGCATCGTATCTGCCGCTGCTTTCCACCCTTTTTAAAAATTCTATCCCATCGTCTGCAATCACCTCAACCCTGCGGTCTTTAAGCCCGCAGGCAATCTCGGGGAAAAACTCCTTGGACACATCCACAACCCTTTTATCTATTTCGACAAGGTCGATATGCTCAACAAAGGGATTTTTAAGGCATTCCCTGATAACCCCGCCGTCGCCCCCCCCTATAATGAGAATCCTTTCGGGGTTTTTATGCGAAAAAAGAGGGACAAGTCCGAGCATTTCATGGTAGATAAACTCGTTTTTATCGGTAAACATAATCGCCTGATCCAGAACAAGCATCCTGCCAAATTCAAATGTATCGTAAACCGTGATTTCTTGAAAGTTGGAATATTCGTGATGCAATATCTTTTCTATGCGAATTTTTATGCCAAAATTGCCGGTTTGGTTTTCGAAAAACCAGGCTTCCATTAATGTGTATTCTCCTTTATTATTTTTTTAATTTTTAACCCGGGGGCCAGCCAAAACCGCGTCCCGCCATAAAATGTATGTGCATATGATTCACTGTTTGACCGCCGTTTTCTTTAGTGTTTATGACAATTCTAAAACCCCTTTCTTCGACCTTAAAATCGTTTGCCAGGTCGTTAATTAAGGCAAATACTTCATTTCCGTTAAATTTGTTATTTATATCGAGAATGCTGTCGTAGTGTTCTTTCGATATTAACAAAAGATGAACCGGCGAAACCGGATTTATATCCTTTATAACAATAAAATTATCGGTTTCTTTAACTACACCCGCATTTATTTTTTTATTAACAATATTGCAAAAAATGCAATCCTTCATTTCCTTTTCCAATTTTATAAATGTTTAGTTTTTTATTATAATTAATTTATAAAATATAAACAATACAATTTTGAATCCCAAATCCCGATTTAGAAATTTATTTTCTGGATTCCCGCCTACGCGGGAATGACTATGTAAAGATTTAACTTTTAACCCAAAATGTGTCATTCCTGCGAAAGCAGGAATCCAGTGTTATTTAGCATTAAAACTTATAAATATTGTTCTAAATCGGGATTTGGGTGAATACCGAACCGAGAATTAAAAATTAAAGAAAGCAGGCGGCGGATAGCAGTTTTCCTAACTCATCAATGGATTTATGGTTAAGCCTGTAATGAGTTTAGGATAAAAGAAGGTGGATTTTTGCGGCATTCGTAAGTTTTGCGAGGCTATCTTAATTACATCCTCTATTTTAGTGGGGTTCATAAAAAATACGGCGTTCACAACCCCGTCGTTAAGCTTTTCTAAAGCCCTGTTTGCATCCTTTTCGTAAATTAAATATCTTTGATTGTCAATGTCGTCCTGAGAAATTTTCAGGGCTTTTTTCAGTGCATAATTTTCCAAAATAGAAACATCGAGGGATTCCAGGGGACTTTTTTCGGCGTCCGCATCTTTTCCCGTTTTATTATTTTTAAAAGACAATATAAAATTCCTTCCCGAACTATGCGCAAATCCAAACGAAGTGCCGCTTTTTCCGGCTTTTTTCGTCTCTTTCAGCAAAACCTCTGAATCAACCTCCCGTATGTTAAAATCGGCTTTTATTTCGTCAAGAAATGCTTCGAGCTCGATTTTTTTATTGACGATACAGCGGTGCGTAGGCAATATAATAAGACCTTTTTGGTTTGCCGGAGCAAAGTACATCATGCAGGCATCGGCATTAACTCCGTTTATTCCGTTTTGTCTGACATAGTTTCTAAAATTAACGCATGTTTCGAATCTATGATGACCGTCCGCTATGTAAAAGGATTTTCCGTCTATTTCATTTTGAATGGATTTTATTATGCTTTCGTCGGAAATTCCGTATAGTATATGTTCCGTATTGCTATCATCTTTAAAATCGAAAATTTTCCTTGCCGCGGCACTTTTTATCGAACCGGTCAATATGTTTAAAACATTTAAATCCTTATCTTCGAATATCGAAAAAATAGGGCTGAAATTGGCTTTTGCAGCCTCCATGAGCTTAAATCTATCCTCTTTCGGCTTTGAAAGCGTCATTTCGTGTCCGTAAATACTGTTGTTATTGCCGCCGCCTTCTTCATCCGCCTTATTTAACGAAAAAAGCGATATAAATCCGATTCTTTCATAAAGGGCGCCGCCTGCGTAGAATTTTTGAACATAAATATATATAGAATTTTCGGTTTCTAATTTTAAAATCCCTCTCTTAATCCAGTCCTTAAAAAACCCGCCTGCTCTGGAATATCTGTTATTGCCGCCACCGTTATCGCCGCTAAACTCTTTTCCGAGTTCCAATCTTATAATGTTAAAATCCGATTTTTTATACAGGTTGTCTTGAAGTTTCTCATCTATCACATCGTAAGGCGGGGAAACGACATCTTTAATATCGACAAATTCACTGTTATAAATATACGGTTTAAAGGGTAAAATTTTTTTGCCCGCCTCTTTCAAGTTTTTTCGGAGCCTCGACTAGATTATTTTTTATAAATATTTATTTTTATAATACAGGGGTTGACCCGGGGGTTGCGTAAGAATGAAGACCCGGAATTATTAAATCTACGCCCAGATAGCAGAATATTACGACGACAAATCCGATAACCGCAATCCATGCCATTTTCTTTCCCGCCCAACCCTTCGCAATTCTGGCATGTATAAACAGGATATAAGTAAGCCATGTTATGAGCGACCATGTTTCTTTCGGGTCCCAGCTCCAGAATCCTCCCCATGCGCTGTCCGCCCACGCGGCGCCGATAACGATACCCGCCGTTAAAAACACAAGTCCGAATACTATAACCTTATAAATGGCCTCATCGATGATGGTTGAATCTGGCAGCAGGCTTAAAAACCTTCCCTGTTTTTTGACCAGGTTGTTTTCTTTTTTGTATTTAAGCAGATAAAGAATACCGAGACCAAAGGATACCCCGAACGCCCCGTACGCCATAAAAAGCGCTATAATGTGATAAAGCAGCCAATAGCTTTGAAGCGCGGGAATAGTAGGTTCTATTGCGCTTGGGGCAAGCGGGGAAAACGATGCAAAAGCCAGAGCCGCAGCCGCGACGAATGTTACGATAAATCCCAGAGCGTCAAAATCGTAGAAAAGCCGAATAAGAATAAAGCCGAATATGACGACATAGGCAAAGAACGCCAGCGAATCGTATAAATCAACCAACGGGGGCGTATTTATTCCAATCTTATACGCATAAATCCATCTTTCCGCAAAAGCGAATGTCTGTATCGTAAAGGCCGTAATCAAAGCGGCAAAAGACAGCTTGGAAACCAGCTTATTGCCCGAAAATAAAAACGAAAAATAGCCTAAAAACGATAACAGCGCGAATACCAGCGATATAGTAAAAAACAAAGAACCGTCTAATATCGATATATTTGGAGAAATCATAATATATGCTCCCTTTATCTACCCTGTTTCAAAAAACATTTAAATTAAATAAAATTTTCGGGATATGTTCAATATTTATTTAAGTTTATTTTTTATATTTGCCGCTTTCTTGTCAAAATTTTTGTAAAACGACGGAAATTTCTTGCGGGGAATCGATAATATTTCTATACCTATACCTGCGCCTGCACCTTCCTTTTTAGGCATTAATCTCACCCATGTTTCCTGCTGATTAAAGAAAAACGAAAAAAACAAAGCGATGATAAGTATGATGGAACCTATCCATACAACCGAGGTGTAGGAATTTTTAGTTATCTCGACTCCGCTGTAATAATAGGTTTTTATGCCGTTGTACAAAAAAACTATATTTTTATATTTTGCAAAGACTAACGGGACTTTTTGGTCATGATTTTTGTATGGTAAAATATTAAATTTCAGTTCCTGAAAATTATTTTTATTTTTATTGTTATAAATATGAATTAAAAAAGGTATCTCAAATTTTTTAGGATGCAGCACCGGGATAAACTTAAATCTTATGTTATTATTTTTTAGATTATAAAAGGTATCCGGTTGGGCATAGATGACTTTTTTATAGCCGCGGTTTTTTAAATTAAGGACAAGAAGCCTCACGGCCGTCGGTTTGTAATGGCCGTAACTTGCCTGATATATAGTTATTCCGTTATATGTCAAAGGATGATTTACCTTAATTTCTTTGTTGGTGAGCACGGCTATATGTTTTTTATTAATTATGCTAATTGTGCTGATATAAGATTTCGGTATGCCGTCGGGGTAATATTTGGTTTCGTATTTATCGAGCCTTACGGTAAAAGGGAGTTTTATCGGTTTGTTGTTTTTTAGCAGGTATGAAATATTAGTCTTCTCCCCCACTTTTATATTGGTATAAGACCTGAAACCGTATTTTACGGTTAATAATACTCCTATAATAATGATTATAATGCTGAGGTGGGCGATATAGGGAGAAAACCTGAATATCGAATTTTTCGAATAGTATAATTCTTTGCCTTTTCCGTCTGTTTCGGAGGGGACGGATTCTTTAAGCGGGCGTCCGAATGCGCCGTTTAAAACTGCGGTAATGCCCGCAATGTCCTTTTTTGATTCAAAACTTTCATAGACGGCTTTAGGATTTTTTTTCTCAGCCGTTTCTTTAAAAGACGGATACGGTCCAAAAACAGCCCTCAGAGTTCGGGGCAGTATATTGGCCGATGCCGCCAAAAGATTTATAACCAATAAGGCTGCAAGCCCGATAAAATACCATGAATCATATATATTTAAAAATCCGAGCCAATATAAGATTGCAAAAACTTTCGCGCCGTATATAATTTTGTATTGCGCCATAGTATTGCCCTGGTTTATGAATGTCCCTATCATCGAAACCGCGGCAATAGCGATAAATAAAAATATGGCTAACTTAACGGAGGAAAAAAATTTGTTTAATTTCGAAAACATTTTTTTATTGTATTGAATTATCTAAAAATTGTAAAGAAAAAAATATCACCCAAATCCCGATTTAGAAAATATTTAAGATATTCTAATATTAAGTAATTCTGGATTCCCGCTTTCGCGGGAATGACACCCGCCGGGTGAAAAGGCTAAATTCCATAATTGTCATTCCTGCGAAAGCAGGAATCCAGAAAATAAATTTCTAAATCGGGATTAGGGAAACTAATAAAATCTTGACAAATTATAAAAATATTGGTTAAATGGTATTTAGCACTCATAATGGTTAAGTGCTAAATTAAAATCTTATTAATCTTATAAGATTGCAAAATAAATTGCGATATGGAAGATGCGGATATAGCCGTAAATGAAAGATACAGAGATGTTTTACTGGCAGTAATCGAGGGGTATTTCGCAACGGCAAACCCCGTAGGCTCAAAGTTTGTTTCCGAAAATTATTATCTAAACCTGAGTCCCGCAACAATCAGGAACATAATGGCGATTCTGGAAGAAGGCGGGTATATTTACCAGCCCCATTTTTCCGCGGGCAGGGTTCCAACAGCCAAGGGGTATAAGCTTTATATAGAAAGTTTAATGAAAACCGAAAAAATATCAAAAAAACAAAGGGAACAGGTAAAAAAAGCATTTAATTTGGAAAACAGAAACATAAGCGGCATATTGCATCAAACATCGAGGGCATTATCGGACTTATCGCATTACACGGGAATAGTTCTTGCCCCCGAAACATCGCGAATCACTCTTTTACATATAGAATTCGTGAGGGTTAAACCCAATAACATCCTCGTAATTATGGTATTTAAAAATGCCATAGTAGAAAATAGGCTTATATATGTTTATAAAGATATTAAACAAAACGAACTTAACAGGTATTCCGGAAAATTAAACGAGATTATAGAAAAAAAGGATTGCGGCATAGACGACCTTAGAGATATTATCGATGGCGAAATACACGATGACAGGGAAAATTTTTATTCCATATTGAACGATATGATATTTGATTTTACAAATAACGCCGACCAGAATACGGACACCCGTCTTTATATCGGACCTGAAACCGCTTTGCTCGACGAACCTGAATTTTCCGACAATGAACAGATAAAATTGCTTATCAAGACTATTAACGATAAAAAAATAATAATAAAACTGCTCGGGCTTGCCAAAAATTGCAAAACTAAACGAATATTTATCGGGTCAGAAGCGGAATGGTCGGAAATCAGCGGATTATCTTTAATAACCGCGCCTTATTTAAGCGAAAATAAAGTATTGAGGGGATCGATCGGCATAATCGGACCTTCAAGAATGAATTATTCCCAAGTTATTCCGATAATAGATTTTATGGCTGAATTTCTTGGCGAAATTATATAAGATTTATAAATTTATAATTTATTAAGAGATTTAAGAAATTTAAAAAAAGAGATTTAAAAAATAGAATTTTTAACCGGGAGATTGGACCGATGAATGAAAAGGAAAAAGATTTTAACGATGCGGACGACATTGAAAAGGAGTTAGGTAAGAAATTGCAAAATCCAGCCGAAGAGGCTATAGCCAACACGGCCGATTTAGATATAAGCGAGCTTCCAAACCCTTCCAGTCTCGCCGAAGCGGGAGATGAGCTAAAATATCTGGCAAATGCCTTTAAAAATATAAAGAAAGAGTATGACGACCTTAACCAAAACTACCTTAAAAGTTTAGCCGACGCTGAAAATTTTAGAAAAAGAATGAACAGGGAAAAAGAGGAATCGTTAAAATATTCTAACGAAAAACTTATAAAGGATTTGCTTCCCGTGCTGGATTTCTTAGATCTCGCGATAGGGCATTCGGAAACTTACTTAGAACAGGATAAAACGGGAAATTTAAAATCGTTTGTAGAAGGGGTAAAATTATCGTATGACGAGTTTGTTAAGACATTAAAAAACCACGGCGTAGAGATTATCGAAACAGCCGGAAAAACCTTCGACCCTAATTTTCATCAGGTAGTCGAAATGGTGGAAGATGCGAATCAACCGGAGGGAAAAATTTTAGAGGAAAAAAGAAGGGGTTATATTTACAAAGAAAGGCTGTTAAGACCTTCTTTAATATCTATTTCTAAATCAAAGAACGATAACGGCGGCAATTAAATAAAATATTACATATTACATAAATAACATATTTAAGATATAATTTATTTTATAATTACAAATAATTAAATAATTTTAAATTATATCGCATTTATAGCGTATTTATAACAAGTTTAAAAAATAAATTTACATATTTTTAAGGAGAAACTGATCATGGGAAAAGTAATTGGAATCGATTTGGGAACTACAAACTCTTGCGTTGCGGTTATGGAAGGGGGGGAGCCCGTCGTAATCGCAAACTCGGAGGGAGCAAGAACAACCCCGTCCGTCGTATCCATAACAGATAGCGGAGAAAGACTTGTCGGACAGGCCGCAAAAAGGCAGGCCGTCACTAATCCCGAAAATACGATTTACGCAGTTAAAAGATTAATAGGCAGAAAATATAACTCGCCGGAGGTTCAGTCTTTTAAGAAGGTATGCCCGTATAAAATCGTGGAAAGCGACAACGGGGATGCATGGGTTGAAATAAAAGGAAGAAAATATTCTCCCGCCGAAATTTCATCGATGATTTTAACTAAAATGAAAAAAACCGCCGAGGATTATCTCGGCGAACCCGTAACGGAGGCTGTTATAACCGTACCTGCTTATTTCAACGATTCGCAAAGGCAGGCAACGAAGGATGCGGGTAAAATTGCGGGGCTGAATGTTTTAAGAATTATCAACGAACCGACGGCATCCTCTCTTTCTTACGGACTCGACAAAAAAAAGGAAGAAAAAATTGCCGTATATGACCTCGGCGGCGGAACATTCGATATATCGATACTGGAACTGGGCGAGGGGGTTTTCGAGGTTAAATCCACTAACGGCGATACATTCCTTGGAGGCGAAGACTTCGACCAAAAAACGATAGATTATATTGCTTCCGAATTTAAAAAGGACTACGGAATCGACTTAAGAACCGATAAAATGGCGCTTCAAAGACTAAAAGAAGCTGCGGAAAAGGCAAAGATAGAACTCTCGTCGTCATTGGAAACGGATATAAATCTTCCGTTTATCACGGCGGACGCAAGCGGACCTAAACATCTCAATATGAAACTTACAAGGGCTAAGTTTGAACAGCTCACAAACGATTTAATCGAAAAATCTATCGGTCCTGTAGGAACTGCATTAAAAGACGCAAACTTAACGCCTTCTCAAGTCGATGAGGTTGTGCTGGTCGGAGGACAGACAAGAATGCCGAAAGTCCAGCAAAGGGTTAAAGAATTTTTCGGAAAAGAACCCCATAAGGGGGTTAACCCCGATGAGGTCGTGGCGGTAGGCGCGGCAATACAGGGCGCCGTTTTAAAAGGCGAGGTTAAAGATGTGCTTCTGCTCGATGTTACGCCTTTATCGCTCGGCATAGAGACTCTTGGCGGCGTTACTACAAAACTTATCGAAAAAAATACCACTATCCCGACAAGAAAAAGTCAAATATTTTCTACCGCGGCCGATAATCAGCCTGCCGTTACCATTAATGTTCTTCAGGGCGAAAGGGAAATGGCCGAAGGCAACAAAAGCCTTGGAAGATTTGAATTGACGGGGATTCCGTCTGCTCCGAGGGGCGTTCCCCAAATCGAAGTTACATTCGACATTGATGCCAACGGAATAGTTCATGTCTCCGCGAAAGACCTTGGGACGGGAAAAGAACAGTCCATTAGAATCACTGCTTCCAGCGGACTTTCTAAGGAAGAGATAGATAAAATGGTTAAAGAGGCTGAACTCCATAAGGAAGAGGACTCGAAAAGGAAGGAATTAATCGAGGTGAGAAACCACTTAGACGGTTTGGTTTACTCCGTCGAAAAAACCCTGAAAGACTCCGCGGATAAGATTGAATCTTCCGATAAAATGACCGCCGAAGAAAAAATTGCGGATGCAAAAAAAGCAATAGAATCCGATGACATAGACAAAATAAAGTCAATAACGGAGGAATTGGAAAAATTGTCCCATTCTATCGCAGAAACGATTTATAAAAAGACGGCTCAAGCTTCCGGCGCCGGTCCTTCCGAAGCTGAACAGGGGCAAGCCGCAGGGCAGGCATCGCAGGATGAAAATGTCGTGGAAGCGGAATATGAAGAAGTAAAGGATAAAAATAAAAATCAATAATTGATTTAACTTAACAATATATATTAGAATAGTGTAAAGAACAATATATTAAACTTGCTCAAAATTGCCGATAGAAATTATTAAAAATATTACAATGCGTTAATCCAAAAAAAGAAATTTCTACCTGCAATTTTGGGTATATTTATATAAATAATAACGATTATATTATTAAACACAGGTGATATGGCAGCTAAAAGAGACTATTACGATGTTCTGGGGGTTGACAGAGATGCAACCGCCGATGAAATAAAAAAGGCCTATAGAAAATTGGCCTTGAAGCATCATCCGGATAAAAATCAAGGCGACGGGGAATCCGAAGAAAGATTTAAGGAAATAAACGAGGCTTACGAGATTTTATGCGATGAGGAAAAAAGGGCGGCTTACGATAGATTTGGGCATGAAGGAGTCGGCGCTCAAGGCGGAGGCTATGGTTTTGGGTTTAGCGATATATTTAACGACTTTTTCGGAGATATCTTTTCTCATTCAAACAGGAAAGCTAAGCAAAGAAGGGGTGAAGACCTCAGGTATGCCGTTAAAATTAAATTTGAAGAGGCGCTCCTCGGCGTATCGAAAGAGATAAAATTTAACAGGTATGAGAAATGCGCAAGTTGTGACGGAACAGGGGCAAAAAAGGGGTCGAAGCCCGTTGTGTGCCCCATATGCAAAGGAACAGGTGAAATCAGGCAGCAGCAGGGGTTTTTTACGGTCTCCAGAACCTGTTATAAATGCAAGGGCGAGGGTGAATTTATAGAAAACCCGTGTCCCGTTTGCAAAGGCGACGGCAGGGTGATAAAGGAGCGCAAATTAGACATAAAAATACCCGCCGGTATCGACGACGGCAACAGGCTTAAGGTTTCAGGAGAGGGAGCGTCCGGAATTTACGGGGGACCCGCCGGGGATTTGTATGTGGATGTTGTTGTGGAACCGCATCATATATTTAAACGGAGCGACAGCGACATTTTTGTCAGCATACCGATAAGTTTTGCTCAGGCTGCGCTGGGCTGCGAGGTGGAAGCCCCCACCGTTGACGGAAAAGCAACTATAAAAATCCCGTCAGGAACTCAAAGCGGAACCCAATTCACATTGAAAGGCAAGGGAGCTCCAGGGCTTAATAGCGGCGTAAAGGGGAATGAGTATGTCAACATTATCGTGGAAACGCCGACGAACTTAACCTTAAAGCAAAAAAGATTGCTTGAGGAGTTTGCTTTAGAAAGCGGTGAAAAAACGCATCCGTTAAAAAAATCATTCATAGACAAGATTCTTTCCATCAATAATAATTAATACGCAGGGTCATGTACATTATCGCTGTTCCTGATTTATTTGATTTTGGAATTTTTTAAATAGTTTCTAAATCGGGATTAGGGTATTATATATCGTATTTATCGTACTCGATTTTTTCGGGAAGGGATTTTGCGGATTTTGCCCCCAATTTTTTTATTCCCTCGAGCTTACCGATTAAATTACCTCTTCCTGTCCGTAATTGTTTAAAGGCTTCCTCGTAAGCGTTACCTGCTTTCTTAATTCCCATTTCTATTTCCTGCATGCTTTCGATAAAATTAATAAACTTTTCGTGCAATTTTCCCGCTTCATTCATTATTAATACGGCATTGCGTTCGAGATTTGCCTGATACCAGAGATTTTCCACCATTCTCAGCATTAAAAGAAGGATGGACGGGGTGGCGATTATTATATTTTGATTTAAAGCCTTTTTAAGTATATCTTTATCTTCGTTCAGCGCAACGGTATAAGCAAAATCTATCGGTATAAACATGATAACAAAGTCAAGGGATTTGCCGCCCAGAGCCGTGTTGTACCGTTTCCCGCTTAATTCGTCGATATGCTTTTTAATAGAGTCGATGTGTCCTTTTAAATAAACCTTTCTGCCTTCATCGTTTTCGTCGGCGCTTATATACCTTTCATAATCTGTCAGCGAGACCTTTGAGTCTAAAATTAGCTCTCTTTTCTCAGGCAAATAGATGATAACATCCGGCCTTAAATTTTGAGCATGTTCATTTTCACCCGTTACGCTAAGGTTTTTTTGCGTTTCATAATTTTCGCCTTTTATCAGACCGGAGTTTTCAAGAAGCATCTCTAAAACCATCTCCCCCCAATTTCCCTGAACCTTTGCGTTTCCCTTTAAGGCTTTGGTGAGATTTTCGGTTGTCAGCTTCATATTGTTTTCCGTCTCTATAAGCTTAGTTATTTCGTTTTTTAGCGAATAGCGCTCTTTTGTTTCGGAGATATGGGTATCCTCGACCTTTTTTTCAAATTCCTTAATCTTTTCGGACAAAGGCTTTAATATATTATCCATGTTTTCTTTATTAGTCTCGGTGAATTTTTTGCTTTTATCCTCCAATATCTCTGTGGAAAGGTTTTTGAATGCCTCTGTAAACCTGTTTTCAAGCTCCAGAAACTCCGATTTTTGATTATTTAATCTTAAATCAAAATCCGCCTTTTGGGCGGCTATTCTTTCCTCAAGATTTTTATTATTGGTGGCCGCCTCGGAAAGGCCTACCCTGAGACCGGTATTTTCTTTTCTCAGGTTGAAGATTTCGGTTTCCGCGCCGCTTAACCTTTCGGCTGTCTGGTTATGCCGGCTTTTTTCGTTCTTAAGCTCGCTCTCAAGCACGATGTTGTTTTTGATATTTTGGTCGTTTTGAAGGGAGTTTTTTGTTATGATGTCGGAATAGTATGTTTTAAGCTTAGCTGTACGAACAAGCGAAACAATTACGGAAGCGGTAAATAAGACGAAAAATACCGCGGCTATAATTATAATAATTATCATCTGGACTGAGTCTTAACCTTAATATTTAAATATTAATAAAAGTTGAATCGTTAATAAAAAAATAATAAATATATAGATTTATATATAAATTTAATATTGCATTTTTATTCCGTTTTGTCAAATGCCGGGGGAAGAAATAATTGTTGACTTATGACTTTAAAGTCATTATAATAAAATTTACGCTTCAAAAAAAAATAGATATAGATAAATATAATTATAATTAAGGGTAACAAGGATTAATTATGGAAGATAAGTCTAAAAAGAAAAAATATCGCATTGCCCTTTCCTTCGTTTTAATTATAGTATTATGTTCGGTTTATTTAATTATTCCGGTTAGCAAAGCCTTTGCCTTTAAGGCGAGGCACGGAATCGGGATTAGAAATCGGCAAAGCTCAAACTCAAGAGTGCTCACTTTAAAAGAAGCCTACATCTTGGCTGCCCGCCGCAACGGCGCCATCAGGGCCAACAAAGAAAGCTATTACCAGTCCACGCTTTTAAAATGGTCTGCTATCAGTATGCTTTTGCCGAATATAAATCTCACATACAAAGACCAGAGGTTTCATTTGCATGAGCCGGCACCCGTGCCTTCTACCTCCGGTTCAAGTAATAATTTTAGTTTCTTTTTTCCCAATTATGAATACAGTTTTACCTTAGACCAGCCGATACTGAAGCTGGGCGCTCTTCCTGCTTACGGGGCTGCCGAGAATACGGTTTCGCAGGCAAAAATGAACCTTAATAATGTTTCGGCAACAACCCTTTATAATGTCGCCGCATCTTATTATACCGTTCTGAACGACATCAGTTTAATTAATGCCGACACGAAGACCTATAACGAAGCAAAGTCGCATCTTGAGCTTACCGAAGCAAAACTTCAAGCTGGGCTTGCCATAATTACCGATGTTCTTCAGGCAAAATCACAGTTCTATGCCGCAAAACAGGAACTTATCGGCGCTAAAAATTCGCTTAAATCGGCGAAGGCCGAACTTGCCTCTATTCTTGGCATCAGCCGCCGTTTCAAAGTTATTAAACCGCCGGAGCCGGTTATTAAAAAGGCTTTGTTAAAAAAATATATTTTTTTGGCTTATAAAAATAATCCGGGGTTAAGGTCGTTAAAATATGCAAAAAAGGCTGCAAACAATGAAACGCAGTATTACGAGACCCAATATATTCCTCAGATTAATTTTCAGGCTTCTTATAACGCCCTTTCCGATAATCATTTTATACCCGGGGGTTCTTTGAATTACTGGACGGCGGGGGCAATATTAACTATGCCTATATTTCAGGGCGGCACAAGAATTATATCCATCGAGAAAGCCCGTTCCGCCGCTAATGCGGCAATGTACAATATGATACAGTCTAAAAGAAATTTAAAGGCGCAGGTTATTTCGGATTTTTACAACATACAGAACCTTAAATATGAAGTTGCGGCTCTTGAGCACGAGGAAAAGTTCGCGTCAAAAAACTATATGCTCGTCGAAGAAGAGTATAAGGCGGGGGTTGCTACAAGCGTCGATGTCGTAACCGCTTTAGCCCAGCTCACTACCGCAAGGCATAACCTTTTGACCGCCAATCTAAGCTATTACAAATCCGTTTTAAACCTCAAAAGGCTTACCGGCTCTTTTAAAAGGAAACTTATAAGTTTAACCGTGGATAAGTTTAATTAAATAAACTTTATTTGAATATTATTATAATAATAAGAATAAAATGGTGATGCCTAAATGAACGGTGATAATGAAAAAATCGGCGGTAACGAAGACGGCGGCGCGTTCGCCAATAATAGTAAATTTACTAAAAAAAATATTATAACCGCATCTATTATACTTTTATTAGCCATAATAGGCGGTGTTTTTGTTTTAAGATGGTATCTTTTCGGTCTCACCCATGTTTATACCGAAGACGCCGAGATAGACGGGCATATCGTTTCCGTCAGCACGCAGGTTCCGGGCAATATCACGGCAATCTATGTGTATAAGAACGAGCATGTTAAAAAAGGGGAGCTGATTGCGCGCATTAGCGATTCCACATATTACCCTGCAATGCTTCAGGCAAGGGCAAATTATAAGCTGGCAAAGGCCAAACTCTTTAGCGCGGGCGGCAGTGTAGCGCAGTTTATAGGAAACTCTTATAATTCGTATTATTTGAATAAATTGGCTTACAGGACCGCTTTAGCAAATCTTCATAAGGCTAAGCTTACTTATAAATTAGACAAAAAAAATTACTTAAGAGGGCTTAAACTTTTTAAAAAAGAGTTTATAACAAAACAGCAGTTCGATACATTAAAAACGCAGTATTTAGTTTCTAAACAGGCGCTTATTTCCGCCGTGTCGTCCTTAGGTTCCGCAAAAAGGAATTATTTTGAGTCAAGCTATGTGAAAAGCGTCAGTTTTGCAAATAAGATGACCACATTAATACCGTTAAAAAAAGCTATTAAGATTGCGAAAGCGGCATATAAAACCGCCCTCGCAAACTATAAAAACACCTATATATATTCTCCTATAAACGGCGTTGTTACCGAAAAAATGTCCTACATCGGAGAGTATATTACGCCGGGGACGCCGATAGTTATGGAAAATAACCCTCAAAGGGTATGGGTTACCGCAAATGCTAAAGAAACCGTCATTGGAAATGTAAAGAGGGGAGATCCTGTTAAAATTACCGTAGATTCTTTCCCCGGAAAGACTTTTAAAGGCACGGTAGAATTCGTCGGTTCGGTGAGCACTTCTAAGTTTGCGTTGATTCCGACAAATAACCCCTCGGGAACATTTACGAAGGTTACGCACCGGCTTCCCGTAAGGATTAAAATATTGAACGATAAAAATCATATCTTGAAACCGGGAATGATGGTTGAGGTGACGATAAATACGGCGGCAGATGCGAATAAATGAATAATGAAGCGGTAAAATGGCAAAAAGTATGAAAATAGGGGGATAAATTTATGAAAAGCAGCCTTAAAGTTATAGCTATAACATCGATATTTGTGCTTGCCTTCTTCTTTTTAGGTTTTATAAAGCCCAAGCCTGCATCCGCAAGATTTTTTAATACATATAAAAGCGGCGGTAAATACCTATTTCATTATTATAATTGCGACGATTGTCATTCAATTAACGGAGTCGGCGGCAGTTTAGGTCCCTCGTTATCTAACTATGGCAATATTATTCCGGATTTTAACTGGACGGTAGAGCAGATTAAAAATCCTGATTCTCATTTTAAAAGAGGAGATAAGATAAGCATGAACGGTAAAACCTATTATGTCATTATGCCCTCTTACGATTACATACCGCTTAAAAACATTAAAAAGATAGCCTCGTATCTTGAATCCTTAAAAAAATAACCCTATATTTATTTATTGTATGTTTTACTTTTAAACAAATATTAATAAAGGGCGCTTTAACCGTCAATCACTGCTGTCTTGCTTAAGGATGCCACCGTCTTGCCTGAGGATGCCGCCTGTTGCATCAGTATTTTGTATCCTTAAATCGTTTTTAAACACTAAGTTTGTCCACGGATATGTCAAGTCGATGTCATATTCCGCGAATTTCTTGGCTATCTCAAAATTTATATCGCTTATAACAAAGTGCCTTCTAATCGGGGTTGCTATCCATAGAATCAGCTCGAGATTGAAAGATGAGCTTCCAAACCCGATAAACCAGACCGTCGGTTTTGGCTTTTTTAAAACCTCCGGATTATTCTCGGCTATTTCAAGTAAAACCTTCCTTGCAGGTTCTAATTTAGAGGCGGTTTCCTCAATGCCGAGAGGTATATGCAGCCTTATTTTCGGGTCCCTATGAGACCAGTTTATAACATTTGAGGTTATAAAATTAGAATTTGGAACGATGATAGAGATGTTATCCCTTGTGGTAATCGTTGTGCTTCTCGCTCTTATATCGCTGACAATTCCGTCGTAACCCGACACCTCGACATATTCCCCTTCCTTTATCGGCTTTTCGAACAGTATAATAATGCCGGAAATAAAATTGCTTATAATGTTTTGCATGCCGAACCCTATGCCAAGCCCTATAACGCCTGCTAAAAAGGCAAGCGAGCTTAAGTTTACTCCCAGAACCTGAAAAGATATAAAAAAACCGATTATTATTATAAGGTATTTGATAAATCTTGTTACGGTTTTTATAAACAGTCTGTTTAGCGTGGCATTCTTCTTGAATTCCTTTTTAATTAGAAATGAAAATAAATAGGCGGCAAGGTACGCGATTATGATAATAGAAATAGACAGGACTATTGAATAAAGGCTTATTTTATCGCTGCCGATATTATATGTTTTGTTTTTAAGAAATTCGAACATAGTTAAAATTATTAATTAATGCTGGATTCCCGCTTTCGCGGGAATGACATAGCGATGATATGCATTCACTTTCCGAATGATACAGCGATACATGCATTCACTTTCCGAATGTCATTCCCGCGAAAGCGGGAATCCAGCATATAAAATTCTAAATCTGGATTTAGGTTGCAATTTTCATTTGTTTTATAATTTATAATTATAATATAATAATTATATAAAATAAAATTAAATAACAATAAAAACAGCAGGGAATAAAATAAACAAAAAAATATAAAATATAAAATGATAAAAAGAAGACCCACCCGAACCGTTAAAGTCGGCAGTGTTTTGGTTGGCGGGGATGCGTCCATAAGCGTTCAGTCTATGACAAATACGGCCACGGAAGATACGCTTTCCACTGTCCGCCAAATAAAAGAACTGGAAAGTTATAGCTGTGAAATAGTCAGAGTTGCGGTGAATACGATTGAATCCGCAAAATCCTTAAAAGATATAATAAAGCAGGTTAGTATTCCGGTAATTGCCGACATTCATTTTGACCACAGGCTCGCGCTGGCAGGGGTGGAGGCGGGAGTGAGCGGTTTAAGGATTAATCCTGGAAACATCGGGGATAAGAAAAAAGTAAAAGAAGTCGCGGCCGCCTGCAAAGATAAAGCTATACCTATAAGAATAGGGGTAAATTCCGGGTCTTTGGAAAAGGGAATTTTAGACAAAAACGAAGGCGATTTTGCCGCGGCAATGGTCGAAAGCGCCCTTAAACATATTAAACTGCTCGAAGATGAATCGTTTTACGATATAAAAATTTCATTAAAATCAACCGATGTTTTAACGACCGTTCGCGGGTACGAGCTTTTAGCCGCGCATGTCGATTATCCCTTTCATATCGGCATAACCGAGGCTGGAACCGTTTTTTCGGGAGCGATAAAATCTGGAGTCGGGCTTGGGCTTTTGCTTTATAAGGGGTTTGGTGATACCGTCAGGGTTTCTTTAAGCGACGACCCCGTCATGGAGGTTATAGCGGGTTATCATATTTTAAGGGATTTGGGCTTGCGGGAGGGGGGCGTCAGGTTAATATCCTGTCCGACTTGCGGAAGGGCTGAAATAGACATAGTCAATATCGCAAAGGAGTTCGAAAGAATCTCTTTTAAAATAAAGTCTAACATAAAGGTTGCAATAATGGGGTGCGTCGTAAACGGACCTGGAGAATCGGCTCACGCGGACGTCGGTATCGCGGGCGGCAAAGGAAAATCGGTTTTATTTGCAAAGGGCAAAATAATCGGAAAATTTGACAACGAAGAAATATTGAGCGTATTAATTAAGGAAATCGAAAACATTACAGGAGAGAAAATTTTATGAGGCAAAGGGGTAAATAAACATGAGATATTCTAAATTTTTTATACCGTCGTTAAAAGAAGACCCGAAGGAGGCCGTTCTTAAAAGCCATAAACTGCTTTTGAGGGCGGGATATGTCAGACAGCTTTCGGGGGGCATTTACACCTATCTGCCGCTCGGCTTAAGAAGCTTGAGGAAACTGGAATATATAATAAGGCAGGAAATGAATTCAGCGGGGGCGGTCGAACTTTCTATGCCTTTTGTTCAGCCTTTGGATATTTGGAGGCAGTCCGGCAGGGATGAAGACTACGGAAAGGAATTGTTAAGGTTCAAAGACAGGCAGGACAGGGATTTTTGTCTTGCGCCGACTTATGAAGAGGTTATAACCGACCTTGCAAAAAGAAACATTAAATCTTACAAGGAATTGCCGTTAACCTTATATCAGATACATCTTAAATTTAGAGATGAAATGCGCCCAAGATTCGGCCTTATGCGCGCAAAAGAATTTATTATGAAGGATGCTTATAGCTTTGACGCAGACGACGCAGGTTTAGACAAAAGTTACAAAGCGATGAGGAAAGCGTACGAAAGCATATTTAAAAGGCTCGGGTTTGCCTTTAAATTTATTAAAGCCGAAGCGGGGGAGATAGGCGGCTCATACTCCGAAGAGCTGATGGTTTTTTCGGAATACGGCGAAGACAGGATAGTCCTGTGCGGTAATTGCGGATATTCAGCCTCTATAGATGACGCCGATTCCGTCGGCGATTATCACGGTCCTCTCGAATCGTGCAGACAGCCCAGAATGACAAAGCTGTTTACCCCCGGCAAAAAATCGGTCGAAGATGTCAGCGCGTATCTTAAGGTGGATAGAACCTGTTTTGCGAAAACAATTATATATGAAACGGAGTCCGGTTTTGTAGTCGGAGTCGTAAGGGGGGACAGAGAGATAAACGAGCATAAATTAAAAAAGGCGGCAGGCGTTAAAAACTTGTTTCTTGCCAAGGAATCGGATGTGGAAAGAATAACAGGCGCTCCTTGCGGCTTTGCCGGTCCGTTCGGTCTTAACGGGGTCCGCCTCATAGTTATAGACGAGGAGATAAATAATTCGGAATACTGGATTACCGGGGCAAACGAACAGGATGCCCACATGGCAAATGTAAAGCCCGAACGCGATTTTACGCCCGATGTCGTCGCCAACATAAGAAGCGTTCAAAACGGGGATAAATGCCCCAGATGTTCGGGCGGCTTAAGCGTTAAAAATGCAATCGAGCTTGGGCATATTTTTAAGCTCGGCGATAAATATTCAAGCATTTTAGACGCAAAATTCTTAGATGAAAAAGGAGAATTTAAATTTTTCGTTATGGGATGTTACGGGATTGGAGTAGGAAGAACCCTTCAAACGCTTATAGAGGTTTTTTCCGACGAATCTGGAATAAATCTTCCCACGTCTATAAGTCCGTTTACCGTTGCGGTTGTTTCGCTGAATACCGGAGATGAGGAGATAGTCGGCCTTTCCGAAAAGATTTACGGCGACCTTAAATCTTCGGGAATAGATGTTCTTTACGACGACAGAAAATTATCGGCGGGGGTTAAACTTAAAGATATAGATTTAATCGGAATACCGTTTAAAATAGTTATCGGAAATAGAACGATTAAGGATAAAAAATATGAACTGATTATAAAAACCGGCAACATAAAAGAGTCTTACGAAGACCTCGAAAGTCTTTATAAAAGGGTGTCAGAATTATCGAAGATAGACGGCTTTTTCGGGAATGACGCATAGACGCATGGATATTACAATAGTTTCTAACGGTGAGTTAAGAGTATATTATTAATTTATTAATTAGCTGAGCTGAAGGGGTACGCCATGATAGAACTAAATATACCGGGCATTACAAATGTTAAAATAGAAAATGTGGTATTCGATATGAACGGAACGCTTTCGGAAAACGGGTTAATAAAAGAGTCCGTAAAAGGGCTTTTAAACGAGCTTTCTAAGCATGCGTCCATATATATAATTACCTCCGATACTTTTGGAAGCGCCAATGAATCAGTTAAAGGGATAAATGCCAAACTTTACATAATAAAAGGAGACGATTCAGCCCAGAAGAAAAAGGAGATGGTTTATAAATTAGGGTATTCAAAAACTGTGGTTATAGGCAACGGCTATAATGATTATGCAATGTTTAAGCAGGGTGTTATAGGTATCGGAATAATGGAAAGCGAAGGGCTTGCCGTTAAAGCCGCCCTTCACTGTGATATTATTGTGACAAAAATAGAAAATGCTATAAATCTTTTGTTGAATCCTAAAAAATTAGCTGCCACATTAAGAAATTAATTTAATTTCGCAAGAATAACAAGCGAGAATGACAACTTGCCGGAAACGGGCAGACCGCCCGCTAAATTAAGCTCAGCCAAAACCGCTGCTGTGTCCGCCGCCGCAAGAGCCGGATGAATTATAACTTACAGGAGACCCGGAATTTCCATAGCTGCTAAAAGAGCTAACCCTTTTAACCGGTTTTTCTGCTCCGCAAACAGGACATTTAATATCTTCACCCTTTTCGCTGAGCCTCTGATAAATTTCAAATACTTTTCCGCATTTTTGGCACTGATATTCATATATCGGCATATTTTACAATATCCTCCTTTATAATTTAGATTTATTATTTTGGTTATTATAACATAAAACCCGCCGAAAATCTATGGCGGTGCGTCAACCCAAAATTGCCGATAGAAACTCTTAAAACTGCTTCAAAGTTTTATAAGCACTGGATTAACGCTTCGCTCTCGACCTTTGGTCTCATGAAGTTTATTCTAAACTTTCCCGCCTACGCGGGAATGACACCAGTTGGGTGAAGGTCTAAAAACCTGCAAAGTCATTCCTGCGTAAGCAGGAATCCAGAATTAAAATTTTCTATCGGCAATTTTGGGGTCAAGATTTAGATTCGGGAACCATCGTTAATCTTCCCGTAACAAGTTTTATGTAATATTTATTTAAAGTTAATTCGTATAACGCGTTTAAATAGCTTACTCTGGCTGTTTTATACTGATCCAGCGTTTTATATAGATTTATTAAGGTTGTCATGCCCGCCTTATATCTATTGGCCGTAATTCTTAATGTCTCTTTGGCATTTAAAACGGCTAATTTTGCAACATTTGTATTTATAAAATTTGTCTTATATTGCAAATAAGCCTTTCTAACCTGCATTTCAATCTTATTTCTAAGCAGTCCCTGATATTCAATCATTGTGTTATAACGGCTTTTTGATTTTTGCAGATTATTATAATCGCGTAATCCCGAGAAAATATTGAAGTGGAGCATTACGGTAAAGGCGTAACTGTAAGAATCATCCGGATGTATGGCAGGCCCGTTGCTAAAATAGTCATATCCGGCAACAAGCGTGGGTAAAAACTTTCCGTACGCCTCTTTAATTCCAATGCCCATATTCTTTTTATTAAAAAGAAGCGCTTTATAATCGGGTCTATAGGCAAACGCTTCTTTTTGCAAAGAATTAATCGACAGAGATTTATTGTAAGAAGGCGTCAATTTAGATGTCAATTTATATTTTGCGTCAACATTCAGTCCTATCGTGATATTTAAAAAATATTTGGACAGTTTATAATTCTTTTTTGCCGTAGCAAGCTTTTCTTCCGCCGTAGCAAGCTCGACTTTCGCCCGTAAAACATCCGAAGAAACAACCTGTCCGGCTCTATAAAGGTTTTCCGACAAATTTTTATAAGCCTTAGCGGTTTTCACAATGCTTTTCATTAACTTAACATATTTATGCGCCAGAATGACGGAGTAATAAGCCTTTGCTACGCTGTAAAGCACCTTTTGCTTTGTCTCGCTTAACCCATTTTTTAAGGATAACTTATGAAGGCGCGCCCTTTGATAACCAAGGTAAATTTTTCCGCCCATAAACAACGGCTGTTCTATTTGGAATTCGGATTGATAGTTGTGAATCATTCCCGGGTTATTTAAGAAATTGGGGCTGAAATAACTCTGGACATTTTGATTTGTAAGGATTTTTTGGTTCAGAACGCTCCCAAATGCGTATAGCGGATTATCCGTGTTTAAATATGTTTCGTTAAAATTAATCTTCGGGAAAAAACCGCTTAAAGCCTCATTTTCTTCATAGCCGGCTATATTAAGATTTGCCTTTCCCAATCTCAGTATTTTATTGTACTTTAACGAGTATAAAAAGGCTTTGTTTATAGACATACCCTCTATTCCGGCTGCGCACGCGCCTTTTGGAACAGTTATCGCCGTTATAAGAATTGCGATTGGAATTAAATAAAAAATACTGCTAAAAGGATTATCGGTAATTTTAGTTGTTTTACTTTTATTCATATATATTAATAATTATATATTTAAATTTAGAACATTGCAATTAAAATAAATGACCCAAATCCCGATTTAGAAAATATTTAAGATATTCCAATATTAAGTAATTCTGGATTCCCGCTTTTGCGGGAATGACACCCAAAGGGTGAATATTTAAATCGCAGTTCAGTCATTCCTGCGTAAGCAGGAAAGTTTCTTTGAAACTTCACGAGTGCCGTAAGGCACGAGAGCGAAGCGGTAATCCAGAATATAAAACCCTAAATAGGGATTAGGGAATGAATTGAAAATCAGCGGAGCTCATTTATTACAGATATAGGGTAAAGGTTTTTTTACGATAAAATTTAAGATTTATTTTGGTAAATTCAAAGAAATAGAATTATCGGCTTTTGCGCCATGATTGTTATTGGAAGAATTACTGTAATCTTTTAACTCGTTGAATATCCTTTCGATCCTCTTATCGCTAAGCTGATAGCACATCATCACGCCATCGCGCTTGCAGCTGACTATGCCTTTATTTTTAAGAGAAACAAGGTGCTGTGATACGGTTGCCTGAGGAAGCCCAAGGGTTTCCCATATATTCTTTACGCACGATTTATTGCTGATTAAAACTTCTATTATTTTGAGCCTTATGGGATGACCAAGCGTTTTAAGAATCTCAGCCTCGGCAACAAATGAGCTTCGCTGATTTTCAATTTCATTTTTTTTATCCATTATTTATTTATTCCGTGGAAATTTAATAAATTAAAAAAAATTATCAACTATAAAATATAAATATATACATATATCATGATTATATTTAATTTTAAAAATTGTGTCAATAAAAAATAAAACCCCTGTCTGATGCCAGGGGTTTTATTTTAGCAGTATCGTTTTTGCCGTTTATTTTTAGAACGCTAAATGTATGTCGGCGCCGGCGGCATAATCCAAAAATGAAGCCGCTCCCGCGAATTCAAGCCCGTCGATCAAATCCTCTTTTTTAAAGCCGAATAAATCCATTGTCATCTGGCAGGCTATCATCCTGACGCCCGTTTCCTGACATAAGGCAATAAGTTCGGGAACGGTAGCAACGCCATTTTTTTTAATCATGGATTTCATCATAGTGGTAGCCATGGCGGTCATACCCGGCAGCGCGCCGATAATATTTGGAACGGGCATCGGCATTGCCGGATTGCCAAGGGGGGCAACTTTGAGGCTGTCTCCCGCATCCTTTCTTAGAATTGCCAGTCCGTAAAATGTAAAAAATATGGCGCTCTCGATATCGAGCGTTGCGGCGGTTGAAGCAAGAATAAGCGGAGGATATGCCATGTCAAGCGTGCCGTGAATGGAAATTATAGCCATTTTTTTTTGATCAGCCATTTTCTTTCTCCTTCTTTAAGGTTTAATTAAATTTTTTAATAAAATAAACGAAGTCAGTTAAATTTATATGGATTAGGCCGATGCTCTAAACCTGTTCAAATTTAAATTAAAAATAAAATGATTTATTAATTTAATAAAATAAATCAAAAATTGTCAATAGTTAAATTATAATCCCTTATAAATTCATGAGAAATAACTTATATTAAATTTTAAATTAATTTTTTATTAAAATAATATAAAAAAATATAATTTATACCCTGTTTTTCGTTTTAAAAGCATTGTTTTAGCTAAAATTATGCCCCAAATTTGACAAATCATAAAAAGTGTGGTACATTTTATATCAAAAATATAAAAAAAGTTTATTTATTTTGCAAAAATAATATTCGTTAATATTTATTTTAGATAATTTTGAGGAAAAATATTGAAGATAGTTAAAAAATTCTTTGGAAATTTGAAACCTGCTCCGCTGGGCGCGCCGTTTGCAGGCGAAGCGGGCCGCGCCGGTTTCGCATCCCGTTTCCGCATATCTATAAGAAGTTTTGTTAAGAAAATTAAATTTAAGTATTTTCTGCCTATTTTTATGTTAATTTTCATACTGGCTTCGATAGCCCTATTTTCTTATTATTATGCACTCCCTATGTATTACAGCCTGTTAAAAGAGCATCGCGAAATAAAAATTCTTAAAAACAAAATTCGCGTAGATCATGAAAAAACCCAGATTTTAAAAATTATAACTTCGTTCCATTCGGGACTTCCTCCGGCGGAAGAAAAAAATATTTCCGACCTTATTTTTAATATCGGGAAAAAATATACGATAAGCCCCGCCTTAATTTTAGCGGTTATCAGGGTTGAAAGCTCGTTTAACAATTTTTCATATTCCAATATGGGCGCCGTAGGCCTTATGCAGGTTAGGCCGGTCACCGGACTTTATTTAATCAAAAAATATAAGATTAAGTCGAAGGAATTTAATTATAATACGAACCGTATAGAATATCTGCCTGTCAGTTATTTATATAATCCTTCCCTGAATATCAGGATTGGGGCAAGATATTTATTAAGTTTATTGTACGAATTTAAAAATTTAAAGCTGGCACTGTTTGCCTATAACGCCGGTCCGACTATTATTTTTAAAACCATAAATTCAAATCAATTAAATTTAAAAGAAGAAGGGAGCATTTTAAACAAACTGGAAAGCACGAACCAATTATTCTCGGATTTTTATTACGGATATTATAAAAGAATTAAGAAATATTTTAAGGAGTATAATAAAAAGATATTTAAAAATGATGATAATTTAAGGGTTAGCTGGAAACATAAAACTTTAGGCGGAAAGCCTTCCCAAGTCCGCATCGCGCCCGTTAATTATAATCCTGTGCTGGCCATAAAATAGCGGATAGCGGGGAAATCGATATTCACATAAAATCAGAGTTATGGCTTTTTACATATCCCAATGATTTTATAAAGGATATTACCATTATAAAAGAAATAATAAAGACGACCAAGAAAAATCCTACCCCGAGACTGTGAAGATTATGAACCTTAATAGGGGTTATAATTCCTATCTGAATTAATTTAGGAAAGGCAAATTCCAGTATCGCGACAAATACAAAAGTCAGTCCGCCCCAGAAAAGGGTAAGTCCCGATGTTCTTTTGGCAATATATTCTATGCCCTTTTTTGGAATATTCAAAACTTCCATAAACCTTCCTATAAGCATGCCGACAATTATTTGCGTTACCATAGTTCCAAATCCAAACAGAAGCCCGGGTAAAAATCCAAAATAAGCGTTCGGCATTTTAGGGGCAAGGACGGTATATACGATAATGGCAAACGCCCCCGTGCCCCATCCTGCGATGAAACCGTGTATCAATACCATATATATAGGAACAGGCTTATGTTCTTTATTAGCCGTCAATTGATTTCCGTGTTTAATATTATTAAAACTATTTCTGTTTTTAAGATGCGGTTTCTCATTCGAGTTTTTTAGAATCAAAAAATTTAATAAATTCATTACGGCGTGTTCTATTCCTTCGAATAATTCGAAATTTTTTCCAATGCCGATTATGTAAGCCCCGGCGTATGACATAACAATTCCGACGAATATATATACGACAGGGATAACATCCGGTTTTGTCAATATCTTTCCAAGGGCAAAATATGACAGCTCGGATGCGAAGGCTCTTTGAAGCGTAAACGCAAGCGAAAAAAGAAGTCCGGTTTTAAACCCTCCCTTCGTGCTATAACTGCCTATAGAATAACTGAAAGTAATCGGCCAGGTATGTTCATCGGGGGTAAATCCGTGAATAATTCCCAGAAGAAATGCGGTAAGCAGTATCGAAAATATGGATGAAAAACTTTGAGGATTCCAGAGATTTATCATATGGGGATGTTAAATTTGGAGCCGTAAAACTCCCTTGTTTTTATATAAATTATGACATTATTTTATGCTATAATATTATAATATAAAGTCGATGCAAAACAAAGCGTATTTATGTTCCTTAATCCTGCAATAGAAAATATTGCAATGTTTCTTTTATATGTAAATACTGGATTCCCGCTTTCGCGGGAATGACTATACGGGGATTAAGGTTTTAACCAAAAGGGTGTCATTCCCGCGAAAGCGGGAATCCAGAAAATAAATTTCTATTGCAGGATTAAGGATGTTCAAAAATATTAATTATAAAAGCATTGACCATTGACGCAATTCGGCAAAACTTGACAAAAACGGCTTGCCGGTGATAAAATACAAACCAGTCGGTATGAGAGGAATTTAATAAATTTATTAAATTTAATTTGCAAATTAATAAAACAGGCAAGAGGTTTTTATGGAACTGCTCGATTGTATTTTAACACGGTCGTCGAAAAGGGATTTTAAGGATATTCCCGTTCCGAGGGATGTTCTTGATAAATTATTGGAGGTTTCTTTAAATGCCCCGTCCTGGGCTAATTCCCAGCCGTGGGAGATTGCCGTTTCGATCGGCAGGACAAGCGAATTTATTAAAGAAAAGATTTATAAGCCGGCATCGGAGGATAATCCCGGAAATCCCGATTATCCGTTTCCGGAGTTCTGGCCCGAAAGGCAGGCTAATAACATGTTTGAAACGGGCAGGCACAGGTATGAAGCTCTCGGCATTGCAAGGGACGATAAAGCGGGGCGCAGGGAGATAACCCTTTCAAACTATCTGTTTTTCGGATCCCAAACGGCAATATTTATTTATATGGATCAAAAATTGGGACACTGGTCAACGCTCGATTGCGGAATGTTGATTCAAAATATTCTTCTGGCCGCGCACGATTTAGGTCTTGGAGCCTGTCCGCAGGCTTATTTAGTCAGGTATCCCGATATATTAAGAGAGGCTTTTAAGCTGCCCGGCAGTAAAAAATTTGTGCTGGGAATTTCCATAGGCTATTATAAAAAGGATAGTGCTATTAATAATATTAAGACTTCGAGAACAAGTTTGAAAGACGCCGTAAGGTATTACGAATAATTTGCGAAATAAACTTATAATCTTAATGTTAAGCGGTGAGCAGCGCGGGGGTCGAACCCACGCGGCCGCCTGAGTGAAACAGTTTTGAACGAAACATATTTATGCGCTGTTTACTTTATATTACTTCGATTATTTCCGAAACATTTTTTCTTTCGGTTTTAGAATGTCTTTCTACCGGCTTTCCTACAGGGATAAGTGCAACGAGATTGTCGGGGCTTTTTACGCTGATAATGTCTTCCAATTCCTGCTTTGCGATTAACGGGCCGGTCATCCAACAGGCTCCCAAACCCTCGTTATGGCAGAGAAGCAATATGTGGGTAATAAAACTTGAAACGCTTTGAAGCCCCGGGTTTACGATAAATTTTCTGGCGAAGTTTCTGTCTTTGTCCGTTTTTTCAAGAATATTATCGATATTTCCGATGTACGGTTTTTCAACAATTGCCAGTACGATAGGCGCCTCATTAAAGAATGTATAAACACCGGGAGTATCTTTTTCTGTAATGGTTTTATATACCTTTTCGACCCCGTTTCTCATCCTGCCCAGAACATCTTTATTTTTAATTATATAAGTAAACCAGTTTTGCGAATTGCCCCCGCTCGGGGCGTTCGACGAAATTTCGATAATCTTTATAATTTGGCTTATATCTATATCTTCTTTCTCGAACCTTCTAATGCTTTTTCTTGTTTTAATCGCAAGGGTCAGATCCATAGTATAATAACATCCTCCATGATAGGTGAAATAATCAAGATTTTAAGATTTCAAAATATTCGGGCGGCAGCACTTAAGCCGCGGCCCGAATATTATCGCCGGAATCTCAGTTTTATTTCTTCTTTGTTGACGGTTTTTTTGTTTCTTTCTTTACAGGCTTGTTTGCCATTTTATATCACCTCCCGTTGGTTATTATGATTATTATATATTATATATATCAAATATTAATATTAGGCAAATAAAATCGTTCATCTAAAATCATTTAGATAAGATTATTTATCGCGCCGTTAAATATTATATCGTCAACTTTTAATTTGTCTTGAATCTGCCCAAATTCATTTTTCTATAATTTTTCTATAACTGACATTGTAAAAATTAATTTTATGGATGAAGAAGAAAAGGAAATTATCAAATCCTTAAAAGACATAGATGTAGATTCCATTAAAAACGATAAAAAGAATATTGAACTGCTCCAAAAATCTGCAAAGGATTATATTGCCAAACCCCCAAACCCCTGCAAATTAAGCGACTAGAAGGAAGACGGCAGACACCTTTTTTCAACCATATGGCGTTTTACGGCCATCAATCGTAAAATTCTGTTATAATTAGCGGGATATTAAGATAGTGCTTGTCGGTCGTAATAACTTTAAGCCCGTATTCCATAGCCGAAGCGGCTATCCATATATCGTTGGATGGTATCGGCGTACCGTTTTTGCGCAGGTAATTTATTATAGCCGCATATCTTTCGGAGGTTTCTTCGCCGATAGCGGCAACATTTACCCTTGAAGATTTTAAGAATTTCCTGAGAATTTCCCTGTTCCGCTCCTCGTTTTTCCCCATAACGAATCCGGATAATAATTCACCTATCACAATCGGATTTATAAATATCTCATCTGAAATTTGTATTGCAAATTTTATCTTATCGTGTCCTCTCAAGAAAGAAGAGTAAGCGGAAGTATCAAGTATTATTTTTCTGCTGTCCATAACTCTTTATCAATTTTTCTTATATCTGAAAGATTTTTTTTAAACGCTTCGGCTTCGCTTTCCGACCATAAACCGGAAAAACAGTCTAAGTCATGATACAGCTTTTCTTTTTTGCTTTTATTTTTATTAATGCCTATAGATTTTACCGCCAGCGAAACAAGCGCCCTGTTAAGACTGATCCCCTTTTCCGCAGCCTCTTTTCTAATAATATTTTCGAGTTCGTCCGGTATTCCTCTTATAGTAAGTTGTTTCATCGATATTGCCTCCATTTATGATTCACAATAGAGTCATTTTATATTATAAATAAATCTATTATCGCATCATACGAAAATATTATCAACTATTTTTTCCCGCCCAAAGGTATATTTTTGTATTTAATGAAAAAGGTATCTGAAAAAGGTATCTGTAATGAAAAAGGTATCTGATTTATTTTATCTCTTACCCCCGCCTGTATTTGCCTAAAAAGGCATCAAAGACATCAAGCCGCAGCGAAATTATTAAGTCGCCGGCAGTATATTTCGTTTCTCTTATCTATAAAAGGGAAACGAAATATACTGCCGAAGCAAAATCTTCCGAACTTAAAAAAACCAGTTATTACAAGGTCGTTCAGGAGCTTTATCGAAAAATACAATCCTAAGGAAGCAGGGATAATAAATCTTTCGCTTAATTTTAAGACGGTTTATAAAGGCACGGAAATAAAATTTATACCAGCGGTTGATTTAGCAGTTTAAGAAAAATCCCAAAATTGCCGATAGAAATCTCTAAAATGGTTTTTATCTTTGCACGCCAAAGATGACGAAGTTTTTTTTGGGATTTAATTTTACTTCGGCTATCAATATTGTTTTATCCATATTACTTACCGCCCGCCAGACATGGAAAACCGCCCCTTGCAAAATCTGGATTTGGGTTGCAAAAATACCTTGTAATTTTGCAATATGATTGATATAATCTTTTTATGGATTATATTGAAAGATCGATTACCGATAAAATTATATCAAGGTTTCAACAAAGGCGCGTTATCGCGATAACCGGAGCAAGACAGACCGGCAAAACCACGCTTTGCAAAAATATTATTCCGGCGGCGATAGATAAACCTTTTAAGTATTACACGTTTGACGACCCCGATGAAAGAATAAGATTTAAAAATTCTGCAATAAGGATTCTTGAAAATATAAAAGAACCAGTAATAATTCTTGATGAAATTCAAAAAATACCTGAAATTTTCGATCCCCTAAAATATTTAATAGACAAAGAAGGGCAGAATAAAAAATTTATTATTACCGGTTCATCGCAGATACTGCTTATAAAGGGAATAAAAGAAACGCTTTCCGGCAGAGTATTCCTTTTTAATCTTTATCCCCTTTCTTTTTCGGAAGTAAATCAAAGACGGGGTAAATTAATTTTTTTAAATAAGATAATAGAGCAAAAAGGAATTTTTAAAAAAGATATCGAAGAAATAAGTCTTATCCCTTCGGATAAACTTAGATATTTATTGAATACAAGGGATAAACTTTTGGAATGGGGCGGCTATCCTGCAATATGGCGGATGGACAATGACGATAAGGGCATAGAAAAGATTGGTTGGTTAAAAGACTACAGGAAGACATATCTTGAAAGGGATGTACCCGATGTTGGAAGTTTTACTAATCCCGAGGCGTTTATTTTAACGCAAAAACTATTGGCGTTAAGAACAGGGCAGATTCTATCGATTTCCGAAATAGCAAAAGAAGCCGGTGTAGCTGTTAATACCGTTAAAAGATATATTTACATTTTAGGTGCAACATTCCTATGTTTTTTGCTCAATCCGTATTTTAATAATACATCTAAAAGGTTAGTAAAGAGTCCTAAGATATATTTTCCGGATAATGGATTAAACAGGGTGATAGCAGGGGAAGACGGAATTTCCAGAGGAGCCGAATATGAGACATGGATATTTTCGGAACTTTTAAAATGGAAAGAACTCCAGGACATAGAACCAGAGATTTATTTTTATAAAAGCGCTTCGGGGCTTGAAGTCGATTTTATTATAAAAGCTAAAGGTTTTATCCTGCCTATCGAAGTAAAATCCACTCAAAAAGTAAATTACGCCGACGGAAGAGGCATCGAGTCGTTTCTTAAAGAATATAAAATTCCTTTAGGAATAATCGTTTATCAGGGTAAAGAAATAACGGAAATAAGAAAAAATGTTTTTGCCGTCCCCGATTGGCTTTTGTTTACCTGATCATGCAAACGGGTAATTGGTACTATTACAATTTTACAATAAATAATAAACAAGATTACGAAAATCTATGAAAATCCTTCACATTATTTCTTCGAGGGGATGAGGCGGGGGCAGAAAACAGCGCCGTTTATCTTGCAAAAAAACAGATAGAAAAAGGAAACGAAGGGTGCATTATGCTTTCAAAATTTTCCCAATAAGTTCTTCCATAATATGAAACATCGACTTCATAGATTCTTAATTCTGTGTCAGAAATAAAGAACCTTCCGGGCGGATTCACCTAATTTTTGCTATCCCATGCATTTTAAGATGTTTATTTCCTTTAAACATTTACGTTTTCGCTTTTTCCTTTAGTCCTATATCTTCAATTACCCTATCTATATCTATTTCTTCCATACATTTTAGATTAACCGGATTATTGCAACTGCTTATTTTATAAAACGAGCAAGGGGAGCAATCCAAATTTGACCAAAAATACCCGATGTTATTAAAGGGAAGCGAGTTTTTTGGGTTGGAGTATCCGAACAGGCAGTAAGTATTTTGATTTACCAAAGACGAGATATGCATTAGTCCTGAATCAATGCAAATATTTAAAAAGCTGCCTTGAAGGAGTAAAAAAGCCTCTTTTATATTTTTGGTTTTTTTGATGAACACTTTTTCCTTAAGATTATCGTTAATAAGTTCTAAATATTTATAGTCATCCGGTCCGCCCAGAAGATTTATTTCGCAATTTATAAATCCGTTTCTTAGCAAGTTGATTAACTTAAGCGAATTTGCCAAGGGGAGCATTCTGTGCATAAGCCCCCCGCTATTGCTTGATAGTATTAAGTTTACATATCCGGCTTTTCTATGTTCTTTGCTTTCTTTTTCCAAATCGGGTAATTTCAAAGTGAATTGTTTATCTAATTTTTTAATATCAAAAAGCGGGGTGAAAAGATTTAAATAATTCTCGAAGATATGGGTGTCTGCCTCTAAATTAACGAGGAGATCGTATAGCGCCGTTTTAACCGGAGCACTGTTAAATCCTATTTTATAAGAATTTACGAAAAATAGCATCAGCGGAATGTTTACCGGCATACCGGTCATATCGAAGACGGCATCGTATTTGCTTTTTTTGATATGACCGGTAATTTTAAAATAGTCAATTAAGTTTAATGGATTAAATGAGATAATGTCGAATTCATTGTTGGTTTTTTGAAAGATTGAAAAAATAGGATTTTGTTTTGTTGTCAGGACATCAATTTTTAAGCAGGGATATTCCGCCTTTAACCTGTGGATTATTTCGGTGATGTAGATAGAGTCGCCCAGCCCTTCAAGTTTGATAATCAGTATTTTTTTAATTGAAACAGGAGGGTTTTTTTTGCTCCCCCCAAAGATTTTAAAGGTTTTGAGAATTTTAACCGAAATAGGGCTGTTAATAAAGCCCGAGATAAATTCGTTAATTTTTTTGTTATTCAAAATATTAGCTATAAAATAGCTTAAAATAAATTAATGTAATTGTATAATTACCTCTTTTATTAATTATAGTTCATTATAGCAAATTTATTTTCTTTACAAAATATAGAAAATAATGTGAAAGATAGTGTATAATCATAATGTCCTTGAATGTAAACAAATTTAATTTAAATAAGTCGTATAATTTCTTTAAAATATAAGAGTGAAACTATATAAAGGGAAAATATCTATATTAATGCCCGCTTATAACGAGGGCGACAGGATTTTCGGCAACCTTTTAAAGGCGTGGCAAACATTTAAAAAGTTCAGATTTCCGTTTGAAATCTTGGTTATAGACGATGGAAGCAAGGATAATACCAAAGACGAAATAAAAAGAGCAGGTTCTATCCATTCAGAGATAAAACTTGTGGAAAATAAAACGAATATAGGCAAGGGTTCTGCTTTAAAAAACGGATTTTTAAATGCGTCCGGAGATATAATCGTATTCCTGGACAGCGACCTTGAAATCGCCCCGTTTCAGGTCGGAAATTTATTGAAGGCGATGAGGGATAACGATTCGGAGATTGCTATAGGTTCTAAACGGCATAAGGAGTCCAATTTGGTCTATCCTTTTTCGAGGAAGATATTAAGTACCGGCTATTACGTTATCATAAAGTTATTATTTAATCTGCCCGTTAAAGACACGCAGTCCGGCATTAAAGCATTCAGGCGCGATGTTCTCGATAAAATATTTCCAAAGATATTGTGCAAAAAATATGCCTTTGATGTGGAAATACTTGCAAATGCGGTTCGCAGAGGATACAAAATAACAGAAGTTCCAATAAAAATTGTTTTTTCAAGAAAAAATAATATTGGACGTATTAAAATAAAGGATATACTGGATATCTGGACAGACACCATGGCTATATGGTACAGAATGAAGTTAATAAAATATTATGATAAATAAAATGCAAAGCCTGGTTAAAAGGCTGACTTCCGACAAACTTTTTTTTAATAGCGCGCTGGTTTTCTTTTTTATAATGGCCGGGAATTTTTTTAACTATCTTTTTCAGATTGCCATGAGCAGGAGCCTCAGCGTTTCCGATTACGGCACGCTAAACTCCCTCCTGTCTTTGCTTGTTATAACCTCTATACCGTCGGGAGCCTTAACAGCCTTTTCCGCAAAAAATATTTCACACAATCTTGCCGGCGGGGATATTCGGGGTGTAAGAAAATTTATTAAATACGCTCTTGTTAGAACTTTCTTATATGATTGCCTGTTTCTGGCAGTTTTTGTTATCGGTATTCCTTTCTTAATGAAATTTATGAAAATAGATTCTTATTTTTATTATGCCATAACGGGACTGGCTATTTTTCTGATATTCCCTTTTTCATTACTGCTGGGCAGTCTTCAGGGTTCCAGAATGTATTTATCTCTAGGGCTGTTCTCAAGCCTGTCTTCAATCATTAAATTTATTTTAGCCGTTGCGTTAGTATATGCCGGTTTAAACGTCGTCGGGGCTTTATTTTCGGTTGCGGTTTCACCTTTGCTTATTATGGTGGTTGCCGCCATTGTTTTATTTTCATATTTAAAACATAAACAAGGTGAGGCAGAGGAGAAACATATAATCATCGATAAAACAGGAGAAAACGGCCTAAAAACTGGAAAGTTTTATTTTTTATCTCTATTTTTTATGTTATTCTTTTTTACATTTTTTACGAACATTGACCTTGTAACGGTGAAACATTTCTTTCCGGCATATAAAACGGGGATTTACTCCGTTGCCGACATTCTCGGCAAGATAATACTTTATTTTCCTTCCGCCGTTGTACTTGTTATGTTCCCCGAAGTTTCCCACGCCCATGCTATCAACAACAAAACAAAGCATATATTGCTTAAAACTCTTTTTATCACATTTCTTATGTGTTCGTTTCTTGAAATATTTTATATATTATTCCCGGATAAAATAATTTCGTTTCTTATGGGAGCAAAATATATAAGCTCAGCCCCATTGCTTACCTTATACGGTTTAAGCATGTTCCCTTTTGCCTTCATAAATATTTTTATTAATTACTTTATGGCCGTAAATAATTCAAAGATATTAATTTCCATGTTTTTATTTTCACTGCTGGAGATATTACTATTTTATCTGTTTCATTATTCTTTAAGGGGAATAATTTTAATCATTATGATAACCGGCTGGGCAGCGATGCTTTCCTTGTCCATCCATGCCTTTTATAAAGAGTTATCCCTGTTGTTGAAAAGATTTTTGCGTATCGTTCAAAACATAATACCCATAAATAATAATTAAAAATAAAATGAAAAACAATGCGTTTGTTTCAATCATAATTCCGCTTGTCGGCATAAATGACTATTTTTTGGAATCTTACCCGCATTTGCTTGCTCTCGATTACAAAGACTATGAAATAATTGTTTTGCCGGACGAGCCTGTTCCAGAGGATTTTCAAGGTATAAAAATAATTTCCACCGGCAGAGTTTCTCCCGCGATAAAAAGGGATATAGGCGCCGAAAATGCTAATGGAGAACTTTTATTTTTCCTTGACGACGATTCTTATCCAGAAAAAGACTGGATAAGCAAAGCCCTGCCTTATTTTAACGACCCATCCGTTGCGGCTGTGGGCGGTCCTGCAATAACGCCTCCCGACGACAACTTTCTTCAAAAAGTGTCAGGAGCGGTTTTCTTAACAAAGGTGGGCGGGGGTATTCCCGAAAGATATTATCCTAAAGGTGGAATTAAAGAAATTGACGACTGGCCGTCCGTTAACCTCATCGTCAGAAAGGAAATGTTTATGAAAGTAGGCGGATTTAAATCGGAATACTGGCCGGGCGAAGATACAAAGATCTGTCTAGAGATAATAAAGGAAGGCGGCACGATATTATATGCTCCGGATGTTGCGGTATGGCATCACAGGAGGCCCGGTTTATTGCGCCATTTGAAGCAGATCGGCAATTACGGACTTCACAGGGGTTTTTTTGCAAAAAGATACCCCGAAACATCCTTTAAACTCTTATATTTCATTCCGGTATTTTTTGTGCTATACTTATGTTTGTTTATTGTTTCCCTGTTTTTCTTTAGCGGATTAGCATATTATTTGGCTTTCGGCTTTGTTTTATATGCAGGGGCATTAATATACGCTTTCTTTGATATTAACGGAAAAGTGAAGGATTTTAAAATATCGCTGGTATCACTTTATTATATTGTTTTGACGCATATCTGGTACGGCCTAAGATTTTTTTACGGCTTTGTATTTGTGAAAGAACTTAAAAGCAAGCTAAGGTAAATAAATTTAATAACAATGAAAATTTCGATATCGTTTCCGCCGTTAGAATCAGAAAAGGGTGTTCCTCTTTTAACTCAAAACCGGCAATTTCAGTGGTTTAAAGACCCTACATTTATTTATCCTGTTATCCCGGCTTATGCAGCTACATTATTAAATAAAAACGGTTTCGATGTCATATGGGACGACGGCATAGCCGAAGGGCTTTCGTATAATGAATGGCTTTTAAGGCTGAAAAATGAAAAACCCGATGTAGTTGCTATAGAAACAAAGACACCTGTCGTCAAAAGACACTGGAAAATAATATCCGATATAAAACGACTTTACGAAAGTAATTCTCCTAAAGTCGTTTTAATGGGGGACCATGTTACCGCTCTTCCTGAAGAATCCCTTTTAAATTCGGAAGCCGATTTCATAATTACGGGAGGAGACTACGATTTTTCGCTTTACGGTTTATGTTCTTATTTAAATTTATCAAAACATTCAGCTTTAGAATCATTAAAAACTTCAGGCATATATTACAAAGACAACGGAAAAATACTTAATACCGGCAGGTTTGAGCTTAATAACGACCTTAACGACCTGCCTTACATAGATAGAAAGTTAACCAAATGGCATTTGTACGCTTATAAGAACGGAAATTTCAAATATACCCCCGGCACATATGTAATGGCTGGAAGGGACTGCTGGTACGGAAGATGTAGTTTTTGTTCATGGACGACCTTATTTCCCGGTGCAAAATTCAGGTCCGTATATCCCGAAAGACACCTTGATGAAATAGGAAAACTCATAGAGGAGTTAAAAGTTAAAGAGATATTCGACGACAGCGGCTGTTTTCCGGCGGGAGACTGGCTTAAAGAATTTTGCAACGGAATGATAGAAAGAGGATATAATAAAAAAGTCGTAATGGGCTGTAATATGAGGGTAGGGGCTTTAAAGCAGGAAGATTGGAACCTGTTAAAAAGGGCCGGTTTCAGGTTTATCCTTATCGGTCTTGAGTCTATGACGCAAACTACACTCGATAAGCTCAACAAGGGCATAAAAGTATCCGATATAGAAGAAACTGTTAAGACGGCTAAAAAGGCGGGATTGGAACCACATATTACTACAATGGTCGGTTATCCGTGGGAAACCAAAGAAGAAGCTTTAAAAACTATTGATTTTGCAAAATATTTGTTTAAAAAAGGTTATCTCGACTCGCTTCAGGCTACTATCGTTATTCCGTATCCAGGCACCCCTTTGTTTGTTGAAGCAAGGAAAGAAGGTTGGCTATTAACGGAAGATTGGGATAGGTACGATATGAAAGAGTCCGTCTGGAAAAGTCCCGTGGATAATAATGATGTCTTAAAATTCACGCAGGGTTTGTATTCGGCAGCGTTAAATCCGGCATTTATAGCCCGAAAAGTAATTTCCATAAGAAATGCGGAAGACCTGAAGTTCATGTTGAGGGCAGGCAAGAAAGTTGCGGCGCATTTTATGGATTTCGGTAAGAGCAGAAAGTGAAAAAACATATGAAACGTAAGGTAAGCTAAAATTAATGTTTTAAAATTTTTATGGTTAAAAATAAAAAACTTCTTTTAATATCCTTAAGAGACCCATTTCTTGATTCAGACAGGGTAATGCCGCCTATCGGAGTAATGTCTTTGCAATCTTATATGCTATCCTTAGGATTTGATTCTAAAATAGAAAATGATTTCGATTTGTATAATATAGACAAATATCATGAGTATACCCATTTTGCAATATCATGCATGACTCCTCAGAAAAAACAGGCATATAGCATTCTAAATATAATCAAGTTAAGATTTAACGATAAGAGTGTGATAATTGGTGGGCCTCATACGCAGTATTATTTAGAAGATTGCGTAAAAGAACCGTTTGATTATATAATAGTCGGGGATGGCGAATATTCTCTTAGAGCGGTAATAGAAGGTAAAGCAAGTCAAAGAATACTTAATATACCTATAACATCGGCTGAAATGAATAAACTGCCTGTTCCATACAGAGAACCTGAATTTTTAAAACAGTATAACTTTAATATTCAGGGAATCAATGCCTCTACTATTCTGACCGCGAAAGGTTGCCCAATGTCATGTGCTTTCTGTGAAGATGCCGGGACCAAGGTAAGGCTTTATAATCCAGAAAACATAGATATCCAAATAAAGGATGTACTAAATGCAGGGTTTAAGGGGATTATGTTTTTTGACGATATATTTGCGATTTCAAAAAAAAGGATTAAAGATTTAGTATATGTAATTGGAAGATATAATATTTCCTTTAGATGTTTCGGACACGCGAAAAGCATGACCGATGAAATGGCCAAATTACTTTCTGATAGCGGTTGTATTGAGGTAGGATTCGGAGCAGAATCCGGTTCTCAACGCATTTTAAGTGCAATAAATAAAAGAACCACAGTTGAGGAAAACATTAAGTTTATTGAAATCTGCAACAAATACGGGATTAGGGTAAAGGCTTTTATAATTATAGGACTCCCTGGAGAGGATTTTACTACCATAGAAGAAACAAAAAAATTTCTTGACATACTCTTGTCTAATAAATTTACGAATAAATTCGGAAAAGAGGTTACGAACGATTTCGATATAACGGTATATTTTCCCTACAAAGGGACAAAAATCAGAAGCGCTATGGATAAAAATTCTGGAGAATATGATATTTATTTTTCTCAGAATCCCGACGATTTGCAGGGTTTTTATAAAGGAAGAGGGGGAAGTACCGAGATTTCTGTGAGGACTTCTTTGTTAGACTCTGGTCTTATCCAAAAAACGCAGAAAGAATTGTTAACAGAGTATAAGCGTAAGGTCATTAACCATTAATATTTAATGTAATTTATTTATTAATTTAATCCTATGGAAAAGAGTCTTGTTTCTGTCATAATAGCGACAAAAAATGAAGGGAATAATATTGAGAATTGTCTTAAGTCGATAGTATTTCAAACATACAAAAATATCGAAATAATTGTGGTTGACAACAACTCAACCGACGACACAAAGGAGATAGCAAGAAAATATACAGATATTGTATTAAATAGGGAACCCAAAAGATCAATTCAAAGTAATTATGCCGTCGATATTTCAAGCGGCAAATATATTTTTCATGCGGACGCAGATATGGTTCTCGCCCCGAAGCTTATTAATTCTTGCATTCAAAACGCCCTTAAGTATCAAGATGTTATAGGTTTCTATGTTTCTGAAATAGTGCTTGGAAAATCGTATTGGAGCAAGGTAAGACGGTTTGAAAGAGGGTTTTATGATGGAACGGCCATAGACGCCGTTAGATTTTTTCACAAAGATGCATTTGTAAAAATAAATGGATATGACGAAGAAATGTTATGGGGGCCTGACGACTGGGATCTGAATAGAAGATTGTCCGAGGTCGGTAAATTAAAAATAATATCAGATTCCGAATCTCTTGCGAAAACGGATAACGCATATAATAATATTGAAAATTTAACGAAATGGCATAATGCTTTCGATCGCTTTTTGGAAGAAAGAGGAGTAACGAATGCTGCTCTATCTGAGGGGAGCATTTTATTTCATAACGAAAGCGAGTTTAATCTTAAAAAATATATGACAAAAAAAAGGGTCTATTCTAAAAGTTTCAGCCAATACATAAGTAAATGGGGAATTAACGATCCTATCATTAAAAAACAGTTTGGGATATTGTATAGGTATTTTAGCGTGTTTATCGAGAACGGCAAGTGGAAGAAGTTGATTAAACATCCTCTCTTAACATCGGGGATGTATTTTTTAAGGATTAATGTAGGATTATTGTATTTAAAAACCAAGTGGCCGCTAAATTAAAATGAGCAAATAAATTTTAGATAACAGTAAATTTAAAATAATAAAAAATTTTAATATGAAAATTTATCCTAAAATCAATATCTTAATACCAACTTATAACCGGGCTAATTATCTGATAAATGCTATTGAAGGCGCCTTATCTCAGGATTATGAAAATCTTGAGGTAATCGTTTTAGACGATGCCTCTTCGGATAACACTCAAGAAGTGGCTCAAAATTATTTAAAAGACAAAAGATTCAAATTATATAAGAATACGGAAAATCTGGGCGGGTTCAGGAGTTTTAAAAAACTTGTGTATGAGTATAATAATTCTGATTGGTTTTTGTTTCAATCCGATGATGATTATTTAACGGATAATAAATATATTTCTAAATGCGTCTCTCTTTTAAATAAATATAAAGAGAAAAATGTGGTATTAATCGGTTCTAATCAGGATCATGTTTTTGAAGATAATAGAAATATTAAAATTAATACATGTAGATTTTTTTATGAAATTAATGATGGGAGGTCAATCTTTTTAGATTTTTATAAAGCAAGCTTTCCGGGAGCTTTTTCTTTGCAGAAAACAGATGTTATTAAAAAACTAAAATGCTGGACATTTGAAGGTTTTTCTTCCGATTCTGAAGCAATATTGATGCTATGCTTGAATGGATATGTAGGATTTTTGAATGAAACATCGGGATGTTTCAGATTTTATAATACTTCTAAAGCCTCATATATGTCATATTTAAATTTGCCTTGCCATGAAGCTTTGAAAATTGCTATGAACAACATTCAATTTATTAAAAATCTATATAATTATGCAAAAACTGAGCAAATTTTTCCTAATAAAATTTTAGAGAATTGGCGCGAAAAAATGATAATATGGTATTCGAGGTCCACTTTTTTTAACTTTTTGCATAATAGTAATAGCGAATCAGCAATGCTTTTCAAGAAAGAGATTATTAAAAAATATCCTTTTGTTTCTCTTCATAAAGTATCAATTATATCAATAAGCTATTATTTAACCACAAAAAACTTTTTTATCAGGAAGATAGGTTACTTGTATAAATATAAAATGCTAAATATTATGAGACTTATATTTAAAAAGGGTTATTCAGGAGATATGATTAAATAAAGATAAGAGGTGGGCATCTATCTACTAGTATCTGAAACAATCGGACAAATAATTAATACTAAAAATTTTTAAAATGTCAAAAATTAAAATTCCTGATAATTACAACTATTTAGCCTGCTTTCTGACGCATGCATGTAATTTGTCATGTCCTTATTGCATAAATCTGAATGAGAATGGTTTAACCAGAAGAATGGTTTCTAAAAGCATGCATATTTCAGGAGAAGAATGGATAAATTTTATAAACAAGCTAGAAATAAGACCTGACGGACTTCCCGTTACTCTCCAAGGCGGAGAGCCTACTCTTCATAAGGATTTTTATAAAATAGTAAACGGGATCAGAACTGACATAAAGCTTGATCTTCTTACAAATCTTATGTTCAATGTTGATGAGTTTATTGCCAATGTGGATCCAAAAATATTTAATAGAAAAGCCAAATATGCGGCTATAAGGGCAAGTTATCATCCCAGTCAAAACAACATAGATGATTTAGTTCAAAAAATACTTAAAATGGCAGATGCGGGATTTTATATAGGGCTTTATTCCGTCATGGTTCCTGAAAACGAGGCCCATATAAAAGAAATTCAGGAACGTTGTTTAATCCTCGGGATAGATTTCCGAGTAAAAGAATATTTAGGCTATTCTAATGGCACATGGTATGGAACTTACAGGTTCCCTGAGGCTATAACACAGCGCCATGAAAAATACTGCGAGTGCAAAACAACTGAACTTATAATTGGACCGGATGGAAGTGTATATAGATGTCATGCCGATCTATACTCAAAAAGGAGTCCGATAGGTTCGATTTTGAATATAAATTTTACAATAGAAAATATTTACAGGCCTTGTTATGTATTTGGGCATTGCAATCCATGCGATATTAAAGTTAAAACAAACCGCTTTCAAGAATTTGGACATTCTTCCGTTGATATTATAAATATTAAAGAACTTAATGGACAGACTCTACCAAATACCAATATGATCTAATATTTAACCATATTTCTATATTTTATACGTAATAACATGAATTATAATTTCGATGGTCATAAGCTTTTTTATAATTTTAAAACAACTTGCGATATTTTATTAGATAAAATCGTAAATCCTGTTTACATAGAGTATTCTCCTGTAGGTAACTGCAACCATAGATGCATTTTCTGTGCTTATGATTACATAGGCTATAAGCATAGACAACTAAATAGAGAAACGACCGTAGCATCTATAAGGGATTTTGCAAAGATAGGTGTTAAGGCAATGCTTTTTGCCGGAGAAGGAGAACCATTGCTTCATCCGGATATTTCGGCTTTTATAACAACTGCCTTTGGGTCTGGTGTTGACACCGGAATTTATACTAATGGGGTGCTTTTTGACCAGAAAAGAATTAAAGAAATTTTTGATAAGCTTACATTTGTGAGAATATCATTTAATGCCGGTTCGAGGGAAGTGTATAGAAAAGTGCATAAAAAAGACGATTTTGACAAAGTAATAAAAAATATTAAATTTGCGGTTGATTTTAAGCGTAAAAAGAACGTAAAGGCTGATATAGGGCTTCAATTTGTGGTTATTCCGGAAAATTTAGATTCTTTATTGAAACTTTCCGAACTTGGCAGAGAACTTGGAATTGATTACCTCGCTGTAAAGCCGTTTGTCCAACACAACAGTCAAAGAGGTTACGAATTCAGGCACAACTATTCTCTGTCTGATATAGAATTAGTTCTTAACGAAGCAGAAAGTTTTTCAACGGAATCTTATAAGGTTATAGCTAGAAAAGAATCTTTTAGGAAATATCATGAAAGGACATACGATCACTGTCTTGCCCTTCCGTTATTTGGGGTTGTTTTAAGCGACGGCAATGTTTATGCCTGCGGTCCGTATCTTGGAGACGAAAGATTTCATTACGGCAATATTGATGAAAAAAGCATAATACAAATATATCGGGGCAAGAAAAGAAATGATATAATTAAGTTTGCAAAAACAGATTTGAATTGCAGGAAGAATTGTATGCCTAACTGTCGTTTGGATGCCATTAATCGTTCGCTCTGGGAATTGAAGCATCCTACTGTAAAACATATTAACTTTATTTAAAATGGATAGAAGATTACTTAGTTCGGAAGATATAAGAAAAAAAACAATCCGCCTTTCCTGTGAAAGCGGAGCGGGACATCTTGCCCCTTCTCTATCCAGCATTGAGATTTTAACGGTTTTATTTAGGGATTTTATGAAATTTAAGGACTATGATCCTTTTTGGGAAGGAAGAGACAGGTTGGTTTTCAGCAAAGGTCACGGTGCTTATGCGTATTACATAATTTTAAACGAAATTGGATTTTTACCAGATTTTGAACTTAAGGAATTTTATAAAACCTCAAGTATAAAAGGTTGCTTAGTTTCTAATCCAAATTATATGATAGAAGCATCTACCGGTTCTTTAGGTCATGGTCTTCCGATTGCTGTCGGTATGGCCAAATCGCTTAAAATGCAGAACCTCTCAAATAAGGTTATCGCTATAGTTGGAGATGGCGAGATGCAGGAAGGAAGTAATTTTGAAGCCTTACAGCTTGCTTACCGTTTTAAACTTGACAACTTATTGCTTATAATAGATGCAAATGATCTTCAGGCAATGGACAGGGTTGAAAATGTCGGTCTTCCTAATGATAAGCTAAGCAAAATTCTTTCATTATTTACTGTAAAAAATTGTTTTTACGATATTGACGGTCATAACGAAGAACTTCTAGGAAATTGTTTTTCTAATGTTTTCTTAGGAAAAGGAAGGAAAGGATTTATAAACATTGCTTTCTGCAGAACAGTTAAAGGAAAGGGACTTGATTTTATGGAAAATGTTGCAAAATATCATTTTAGATGTCCAACTGAGGACGGGTACAAGTTAAATAATGACGCTAATAAATAAAACCGAATTAATGAAAAGATTTTATAATTATTTCTCTAAAGAAGAAAAAGCGGTTCTTCTGGTCGGGGATATGGGTTTTTCTGCTTTGGACGATTATTTTAAAAATCATCCTGACAGAGTATTTAATACAGGTATAACCGAACAGGCTACCATAAGTTTAGCCGCGGGCATGAGTATGACAGGTTTAAAACCTTTCATATACTCGCAGGCACATTTTATAACTATGAGGTGTTTTGAGCAGCTAAGGTATGATTTGGACGAACATAATATGCCCGTTAAAATAATAGGGGTTGGTGCCAATAATTATTTTGAAAAGCTTGGAAGATCGCACTGTGTGGATGAAGATGATAAGCTTGTGGTATCTGTTTTAAAAAACTTTATTATCATGGAGCCAACCGTCTATACCGTTGATAAAGATATTAAAAAATTTATTTCTTATAATAAGCCTGTTTATTTAAGATGTATTTAGTAATGGTTCAAATGCAATTTATTCTCTGCGGCATTAATTTATACAGAAGGATTTAAAGGACTTATATGAATAAGATACTTGTCGTAAAAATGGGTTTATCGGAAACTCTTGATAACGAAAGAGGAAAAACAGTAAGCCTTGGAGATGTGTTAAGATGCACGGTTATTTTAGAACCTTTAAAAAAGACCTACCCAAGTTCTTCTATAGCATGGCTTGTTTCAAACGAAGCATTTCCATTGCTTAAAGATAATTCCGATATTGATAGAATTATGGTCTGGGACGAATTTATGCCTTTTGCATTAATGCGTGAAAGGTTTGATATGGTAATAAATCTCGAAAAAATTAACGGTGTAAGTGCTCTCGCCGATATGATGGATGCCCCAGAAAAGCTGGGTTTTAGATTTAATCCTTCAACAGGGGAATTTGATACATACCTGAGGTCGTTTAGAGCTAAAGAGTACATTGTGGAAAAAAATAATAATGGGAAAAGAACTATCTGGCAAGAGGTTATATTGTCTATGGTTGGCTTTGAATGGAAAAACCAAGAGTATTCTTTGGGATATAAACCAAAAACTGAAGAAAAATATACCGTAGGCTTAAATTGGAAAGTTGGAACAAAGTGGCCAACTAAAGGTGCCAGTGAATCTTGGTGGAAGAAACTCGGGTCCGCTTTAGAAAGTAAAAACATAGATTATTCCTGGCAACAGGGCATGAGTAACCTTTATGAATATATGGATTGGATAAACAGCTGTCAGGTTCTTATCACCAACGACAGTTTAGGGTTACATCTGGCTTTGGCATTAAAAAAGAAAATCGTTGCTTTGTTCGGCGCAACAGATCCTTCCGAAGTTTTCATGTATGGAAGAGGAAAAATCGTTATTCCTAAAGCAGAATATAATTGTTTTTCTTGTTATAGCCCTGTTTGCGACCAAAAAATGAATTGCATGGAACTCATGGATATTAAAGATGTCATAAATAATGTTATCTTATTTCTCGATTAAAATTGATTTTATTAAATTATATTATTGAAGGGTGATACGATGTCCGATAAATACATGATGTCCGGCCATAAGCTATATTGGCACCTTGATAAAGTCCTTGGTTGGCTTAACGGGGAAAAGCAAGTTCCTTTGCATATGGATATAGGTATAGCAAAAGGTTGTGATATATCATGCGTATATTGCTATGGTGTAACGCAGGGCAGGGCTGGTAAGAATATTTATATACCAAAAGAACCGCTTGTAAACTTTATGAAAGATGCCGCAGAGGTTGGGATAAAATCAATAGCAATAACGGGGGAAGGAGAACCCACTTTAAATCCGCACTTAACGGAAGCGCTTATAATCGGTAAAAGGGCTGGGTTAGATATAGGGTTGGCAACATGGGGTGGCAATATAAAAGAAAATGAATTGGAAGAAATCGCTTCCAGTCTAACATGGGTAAGATTTAATATAAGTGCGGCAGATAGCGTTAGTTATAAAAGAATACACAGGACAGCGGAAGAGAATTTCGATAGGGTTATCGGCAATATTAGAAAAATGGTCAACATCAAGCATGCTAAGAATAAAAATATAACCATAGGACTTCAGATGGTTACAATGCCGCATTATGCTAATGAAGCCTTAAAACTTGCCCAACTAGGGAAAGAACTTGGCGTTGATTATCTGGAGATAAAACATTGCAGTGATACCCATGACGGCAAGTTAAATGTTCAGTTTGACGAATATGATAAAGTATTAGATATACTTAAAAAGACTGAAGAAATAGGGGATGATGAATACAGCATAATTGTTAAATGGGATAAAATCGTTAAGAAAAAAGAAAAAAGATACAATATTTGTCATTGTGCAGGCAATTTTATGCTAAGGATGTCCGGTAATGGTATAGTTTATCCATGTGCCCAATTTTATGATTGGAGAAGCGAAGAGTTTGCCATAGGCAATATAATGGAGAGGTCATTTAAAGACATTATCTACAGCAAAAGATACACAGAAGTTCTTGAAAGAATTTTAAATTTAGATGTTCATAAGGAGTGTTATTCAGGATGCAAAGAAGATGCCATAAATGAATTTTTATGGATGTTAAAGCACCCTCCGGAGCATATAAATTTTATATAATTTATTTAGAGTATGTTATGCTAATAAACTTATTCTGTAAAGATGAAGCTATTTCTCGTAATTATAAATAAATATCTATATATACTTTTACATGTCAAAACGCATGAATCCGGCAGTATCAATCGTTATTGTTAATTACAATGGTAAAGATTATATCGATAAATGTATATTGTCCATATTGTCTTCAATAGAAACTTATTCGGATTTTGAACTTATTATTGTTGATAACGGTTCAAATGATGGGACTGTTGCATTTATCAGAAGCAAATATGAAATATTTTTATATATGATTAAGTTTGTTGAACTGAATCAAAATTATGGTCCTGCAAGGGCAAGAAATGAAGGAGTAAAAATAGCCTCTGGTAAATATATAGGTTTTTTGGACAACGATACTATTGTTGATAAAAATTGGATATTAGCGGGTGTAAGAAAGTTCGAATCAAATAATAAAATAGGGGTAATCCAGTGTAAATTACTGCTCATGGATGAGCCTAATAAAATTGATTCTATTGGAGAATGGATAGGGAGAAATGGTTTTTTAATCCAAATAGCACCGGTAGGTTCGCCCGATAATGAAGAGTATAATAAAGAATATAAGATATTATCGGCAAAATCGGCAGGAATGTTTATCAGAAAAGATGTCTTTGACACTATTGGCGGATTTGATGATGATTACTTTATATATATGGAAGAAACGGATTTATGTTGGCGTGTTTTATTAATAGGTTATGAAAATATATTCCTGCCCGATTCGATAGTATTCCATAAATTTGGCACAAGTTCGGTGATACTTGGGAAAGATAAAATTAATTATGCTTTGAAATTCCATGGTACTAAAAACTACATCTTGACATTGCTAAAAAATTTAAATTCTTTAAATTTGGTTTTTATTGTGCCTATACACATATTATTATGGATTGGCCTTGCATATTTTGGCTTAATTTATAAGAGAAAATTGGCTTTTTTTATATATATACATAAGGGAATTTTATGGAATGTAGTTAATATTTTAAAAACATTTCAAAAAAGAAAATCTATCCAAAAAGTGAGAATTATAAGCGATAAAGATATTTTTTACGCTTTGATGAAAAAAAGAAGTTTTTTTTACTATGTCAATAAGGTTCTATCAAATAACAATATAGGAAATTCAAAAAGTTATTTTGAATAATTTAGCGTTATGGAGCCGGAATATTAATGTTTTCATCATTTAAAGTAAAACGGGCACAATAAAAATTGGATCAGGATTTTTTTCATACATGAAGATACTTTTTGTAATACCTCGTTTGAAGTCAATGTATGGCGGAACGGTGGAAAGGCCTGGGCATCCGCATGTTGGAGTCGCATACCTTATCTCATGGTTAAAAAAGAATAATGTTAAAATAGATATATTTGATGATGGATTGCAATCTAATGAAAAATTAGAGAATAAAATTAAAAATTCGAATGCCGATTTAATCGGTATCACGATGTTCAGCTATTGCTACCAGAGTGGGTATGATATCATAAACTTTATTAAAAGTAATACAGAAATCCCTTTGGTGGTTGGAGGTGCTCATGTATCAAGCACTAAAAAGCAAATATTGGAGGAAACTGAAGCCGATTTTGCAATCAAACACGAAGGTGAAAAGACGCTGCTTGAATTAATAAGATATATCTCTGCAAACAGAAGCGACTATGAAAATATTGACGGTTTGATTTGGAGATATAACAATGAAATAATCGAGAATAAAGACAGAGAATTTTTAACTTCGAAAGAATTAGACGAACTGCCATTTCCAGATTACGAGGCATTTGATATTGAGGAATATCTTTGTTACCAGACAAGAACACTGCCTCTAATTACTTCCAGAGGTTGCCCTTATGAATGTAATTATTGTTCCGTAAAACTCTCAATGGGAAGAGGGTTTCGCTACCGTAATGCCCAGAATGTTTTCAATGAACTAAAATACTGGCATGATAAAAGATGGTCCAGTTTTGAAATTAATGATGATTGCTTTACCATGAACATGCATAGGGCAAACGATATTTGCGATATGATAATTAAAAGTGGAATAAAAATAAAATTTTCTTTATATAACGGTATTAGAGTAGATCGTGTAAATTATATTCTTTTAAGTAAGATGAAAGAAGCTGGGTGTATTTTTCTTTCATTCGGATGTGAATCTGGAAATAATGACATATTAAAAAAAATTAAAAAAGGGATAACAACACAGCAGGTTTTTCAAGCTTCGGAATGGGCATATTCCCTCGGTATCAGTCATAGCGTTAATTTTATTATAGGCCATACAGGAGATACCTTTAAGACCGCTTTAGATTCAATTAATTTTGCCAAAAGCCTGCCCTGCAATTTTGTTAATTTTTACAATTTAATTCCTTATCCCAACACAATTGCGTATGCTTGGGCAAAAGAGAATGCAAAATTTATAGTTGATGAAAATGATTATCTAAAATTAGTATCATATAGAGATAATACGCCGATATTCGAGACCGCTCAATTTACAAAAGAAGATAGAATGAAAATTACAAAGATTGGTTTTGATTTGTATGAAAAAAAAGTTTTAGAATTCAGATTAGGAAAAATTATCGGATTAATAACATATTATTTTACGAGAGTTTCCATTTTTCATAGAATTGCCGTTAAATTAATAGGGTTTAAAATTGGCTGGAAATTTTTTGTTTTCTTATCTCGCAAATCGAGGATGTAAATATTTATTATGAAGCAGAAAAACAAAATTTCCTATCTATTTGGAATTAGCAGGTTTATTTCTGATAATTATCCTATATCAGTTTTCTTTTGCTTATCATTCGTGCCATTATTATGGTTTTACAGAATAAATTATCCCGTGGGTTTTGGCGATACAGGTTTCACTTTTTTCTTCTATAATCCAGGATATCTTTCTAAAATTTATTATTACTCTTGGCAGTCTTCTAATATGGGGCAAAGATTTAACGGAATATGTCTCGCATTCCTTGCATTTATTTTTTCCATTTTATTTAAAATAATTAAAAATTACAAAATCATACAAGAAATTTTATATATTCTTAATATTTTCATTTCTTTATTATTTTTTTATAAATTAAGCAGACTATTATTTGAAAATTTAAAGGATAATAAAATAATTTCTTTTTTTGCCGCTATTTTTTACGTTTTTAATATTTATTTTATATTATTTTATTTATCTTATGGTTTTGGCGGTAATTTTATTATTTTTTATTCATCTTTTTTGCCTTTATTTTTATATTTTTTCCTAAAAGGAGTGAAATCATTTAAATTTATCTACATTATAATTGTTTCATTACTTTTTTTGTTTTTTTCATTTATATTTAATTATGAATTCCCATTAATTCCAATATTTCTTTTAGCTTTATTTCTTCTTTTTCGGGAGATGTACCAAAATTATTTTAATAATGAACTTAATGTTGGGAAAATAATTAAATATTTATTTTTGATGATTTTGTTTATAATCTCTTTAAACGCTTATTGGATGATATATTTTTTTAGATCAATCTCGCTTCGCTATGGTATAGAGTCTAACCTCTATGGAAACTCCGGCTTCGGTGGAATATTTCAGATGTTTTCATCAATAACTAACCTATTTTCGATTTTTCGCAATTTTTATTATAGGCATTCATACTTTATAATTGATGACCCAGTGAGATATTTTAATTTTTTGCATTATTATTTTAAATCTTTTTTTATTATTTTAGGCATATTTATTACTTTTGTTATTTTAATAGCAATAATTAAAAACGGCAAAAACCTGATAAGTATCTCCCTAATTTATATTTTAGGCGTATCCATGATTTGTTCTGCCAGTCATCCTTTTCCCAGTCTTAAATTTAAAATATTAAGCGGCATGCCATATTATAGCTCTTTCTCAAATTCTTATATTTTTTTTATCTTTGTTATATTTTCTGAATCAATCTTATCAGGATTTGGAATATTTGCCATATATAGTTTTTTAAAAAGTACTATTAGCAATTTCTTTATAAAGATATTTTTAATCTCCTTAATAATGATTTTGATTTATGTCATTTACCCATTTCCGCTATGGAGTGGTTCGAAAATTTACAGCACAAAGTTCAAATTAAAGGGCCATAATGGTGCAATGATGGTTAAGATTCCAACCTATTACGACAATGCTGCAGATTATTTTCGAAAAAAAAAGTTAGATTATACTCTAATGAGTTTTCCGATCTTACGTTACGGTTATTCCTCATTTAACTGGAAATACGGCTATTATGGGGCGTCATTTATGTATATTTTATTCAGGCATTCTATATTTTACAATACATATCTCGATATGTTGCCCCAGTATAGCATTTATGCTTCTTCTCAAAATAATAATTTTGTTTCATTTTCGAAAATGAGCGGTATTTTTTCCATTAGATATATCATAGTTAACAAAGATGAGTATGTACCAAAATATAATTCGGTCTATTTTAATAGAAAATTTTTTCTAAAACCTGTCCCGCTTAGCCAATTTTTAAGCGTATTGAAAAACAGTAAAGATTTCAGATTTGAAAAAAGATATGGCTTGTTATCATTATACAAATCAAGCGGTAAATATTACTTAAATAGGATATGGATATCCAGAAACATCATGGTAATAAAAAATAATGGTACAAACACATTTGGTAATTATTATAAATATTCCGGCTTTATCCCTTTTATCCTTTCATCTCCAAGGTATAATATTAGAACTTCCATTATATTTTATAACAAGAATAAAACAAAAAAGGTTCAGCGTTTTTTAGAAAAGAAAATTATTAGGAAAGTATATTATGATTTTGATAATAAAGTAATTGATGCAAGAACGATTAAATTTAATAAACCTCCGAAAATTTATTTTAAAGAAATTAATCCCGTAAAATATATAATAGCGATAGATAAAGTTAAGAAAAATTTTTTTATTAATTTAAATGAAAAGTTTTCTCATTATTGGAGGATTTATCCTGTACCTTATTTCGGCATGCAAACTGAAATAAACCGCAATGTTATCAGGAAATATATCTCAAAGGATTATAATGGTACTATACAGGATGAAAATTTGCCCTCAGGGCATATATTGCAGACTTTATTGTTAAAACCAGTAAGTGAGAAAGACCATTATTTCACTAACGGATACGCTAACGGTTGGTGGATAAGTTTAACCGGTATAAAAAATTTAGGGGAAAGATATTATAAAAAAAACAAAGATGGAACCATAGATATTGAATTTATAATAGGATATTGGCCTCAAAGATTAATATATATAGGAACCATAATATCGACAGTTACAATCACATTTTTTATTATATATTTAATTTATAATCTTTTAATTAAGATAAAAAATAGAGATTGATGAAAATAGGAAAATGGGAATAGATAAAAAAATAATAGAAGACATAAAAAATATTGGTTTTAAAATGGAAAAAATTTTATTCCATATTTGGGGCAATAAATCAAGATTATTTAAATGGGCGCTGATTATACTTGGATTGTTTATTGTATATAGGGTTTATAAAATAATAACCCGCCATAAAGTTACGAGGAGCCTGCCTGTTGTCAATAAAACAATTTCAATAAAAAAAACGGGATATTATAAGCTCGGAGTCTATTTAAATATTAATAAAAAATATTTTTCTGAAAGAAATATAATAGCTAATATAGTATTTAACAATGGAAAAAATAAAAATACTGAAAATATTTTATTGCTAAAATCGTTAGGAAGCGATTTATATTATTATTACGGCAATGTAAATATAAACGGCATTAAAAAGCATAAATTCAATAAGCTGATTTACAAGCATTTAAGATTTGCTTCAGCGATATCAAATTTTAAAAACGGAGATAGCCCCTTTTTTCTTTTCTATATAAATTTTGCCCCCAACAATAAACTCGAAAGAATACTTTATACCCCGATAAATATTCCTGCGGCTAATATATTTTACAGCCATATTATTACCGCAAAAATAAGAAATAACGGCTATATAAAACTTATTAGTTCTCCTGCCGATAAAAAGCCTGAAATTAAAATAAATAAATCTATTTATTTTTATCCTAATTACACGATTATGGGGACAGTTAATAATATTAAAGCCGTATTTGAATATAAATATAAAGGTAAAAAATTTTTTAAAAGTATCGGCATATACAGCGGCGAGCTAATAAACATTTACAAAATGTTAAAAAACAAAAAAAATAAAGGAAACGATATTAAACTAATTAAAGTTAATTTTACTTATAAAAAGATTAAAAACAAAAAGGGGAGCATCAAATTTACCGGTTCGGAACTAATTGAGCCGGATATTTCATCGTTTGAAAGGATATTTATGAATTTTATTTTTAAAAAATATTTTATAGATTTTATGCAACATAGCGCGGCGTTTAAAAAAGAGCTAAAAAAACAGATAATTAAAGACAGAAAAGAACTTATTCCGCCTAAAACGGTTAAAAAGAACTTTATTAATAATACGGTAAAGAAGATTTTTCTTATTGATTATAATACAAAAATAGCACATATATCTTACATTCACAATAAAATCGTGAGGGCTTTTTATCGGTTTATTTATAGGCATTATGTGCATAAACGTAACTTGGCTGATTATATAACAACTTTATTTCATCATAAAAAAATATGGTATAAGAATATTCTTATACCTATAAAATCTGATTCAATTAAATTAAAGGTTATTTCGGAACCGAATACTGCCCGAAATAAAAAAACCGCTTATTTCTTAATAAACTTTAAAAATATTAAATTATATAAATATTTTACGAATGATAAAGCAATATTGAATAGAATAATATATAAAGAAAAAGAAGCAAAAAATAAAGATAAATTTATTTTAAGAGGCAGTAATGACGACTACTGGTATGGTAAACAATATTATAGAAATTATCCTGAATTGCATAAAATAAAACTATTTATATTTAACAAAAAGCCAGAGGACATTAAGTCCTATTTTTATTTTAACGGTTTGCCGAAACCTTATCCTAAAATTTTAATTCTTAAATCAAATAATGATTATCCATTATTCGACATATCTATTATATCTATGCCGTATAATTATAATAATACTTTAAGCATTATAAAAAAATACAATAAAATAGGACCATATAATTTTTTTAATAAATCATTGGTTCTAAGCGAAAATTATAAAATTGTTAATATAAAGGAGAAGGAGAAGGAGAAGGAGAAGGATTATGTATTATTAGATAAAAACTATTATTCCCGAATATCTTCGCAGAATAATTTAAATAAAATTATTATTCTTAAGATTAAAAGCTTAAACATAAGAAATTTCCGAGATGTTTTAGTAAAATTTTACTCAAATAAAAAATTAAAGGACATTAGAAAATTTATTAAATTGAAAGCAATCATCTTGGATAACTGGGATATTAAAAGACAAATTGTTTTACCTGTTAAGGTTATAAGCCTGAACGGGAGCAAATATGCTAAAATTTATCTAACCGGGAGTAATTTAAAGTACAAATTATTTGATATAAACGAAATTAATTTAAAGGCTATGCCTAAAAGAATAAGCAGATTTAATCTTTACGAGTTTAAACAGATTCATTTTAAAATTGTCGGAAATAGCATAACGTTTTTTAATTTTAAAAAATCAAATGAAACTCTGCTAAAATATATAATTAAAACTCCTTTGATTAGTTTAAAAAATGAAAAGACAAAATTTCTTTCATTGCGGAAGTTTATAAAAAATGAACAACAATTCAATGATTTATTTAAAAACGGCGGCGGCTGGATTTATAAAAAAATATATCTTAAAAAGGGCATTTATTATATTGGTTCATTAAAAAATAATTTATTCCAAATAGAAATGTTTACTTTAGAGAGGTCGAATGCGGAATAATATCGCTTTTTTAATTATAAATTTAATTGGAGCGGTGTTTGCCGTTGATTTAATCGTTAGAGTATCAAACGGCTATGTAGGGTTTGGTTTTCAATGGCTCGGAATAATTGTAGTCGTATTGTATTCATTGTGGATAAGGTATTTCATCAGGGAAAATATCTTAAATAAAATAAAGTTTTTCAAATACGGCGGGATATCCAGACCTTATATGGCGGCGGCGATGTTTTTTTTATTCGTTGCAATGATATTCGACTTGTCGGGAAAGGAAAGGGTTGCCAACGGTTTTGCAATTATTGTTTATTATTTTTTAATTGAAACCGTTATTATTGAAATGATAAACATTAGGAAAAAAGAAAATACGGAAGAAAAGGAGGACGCTTAGGTTTTGCCGGCAATGAATCCAGACAGCAGGTTTATCAGGCTAAAAGAAATGTTTAAAAATAACCTTACCCCTTTAATATTTTGCGTTTTATATACCGCAATATTTTCTATCGCCACGATTTTAAGATACGAAACATTCAATGCGGCGATAATGGACCTTGGCGCCGAAATGCACGAACTGTTTCTTATTTCCAGAGGTTATCTTTATTTTTTTAATGCTAACGGGAGTTTAAGCAATGTAAGTGTTTTAGCGGGATATTTCGAAATTCTTTACATCCCGTTAGGGTTTATTTATAAAGTCATCCCGCATGTTTCTTTTTTTCTGATTCTGCAGTCGTTTCTCATCGGGATAAGCGCATTTCCTTTTTATTACATAAGCAGGGATTTGCTCGGAAATAAATGGGGATTTATAGGACCGCTCCTTATTCTTTTTAACCCCCAAATACATACCGGAAATATGGACGATTTCCATATTTCGGTTTTTTATGTTTCGTTTATAAGTTTTGCTTTATATTTTGCTTTAAAAAGAAGGATATTTCTTTTATACCTGTTTTCCTTTTTAGTTTTGGTTACTAAAATGGATTCTTTTATCTACCTAACGTCTATAGCCGTTTTTATGTTTATTCTCGACTATAAAAAGAAACATGTATTTATAATGTTAACCGTTGCATGGGCATACGGTTTTTTCACCCTGTTTTTATTGCCTCATATTCAAGGAAACTTAACAGGGGGATGGGCGGCAGGCACCGATCACCCCGTGTACTTAATACTTACAGAGGGCATTAAATATCTTAAGGCGTTTAATTTAGTTGGTTTAGCTTCCACCGTCGTCAGTCCTTTGTTCCAAAATATCAAATATAATTTCAGGTTTTTGTTGTATTTGCTTGCCGCTCTGGGCTTTATGCCGTTATTTTCAAAAAAAATGCTAGCGGTTACGGTTCTGCCTTTGCTTGTCTGCTGGTTAGTCAGCTTTTACCCAAATCATTTTTATTATTATGAGCCCTTTCTTATCTTTCAGTATTCGTATTTTACCGTTCCTTTTTTTGTATTAGCCGCGATTTACGGATTGAAAAACGTATCCGGTTTTATAAGCAAGTTGAAAGTTGGATTTTTAAGAGAGCGTTTTAATATAATTTTTGCGGTATCGATACTAATTTTAACGGTCTTGATTCAAAATTATTCGTCTATTTCGAATTTCGGTTTATTTAACATATTTAACATGCAGAATTACGAGTATAAAAACGGTATGCACCCCGGAAGCCTTCGTAAAGCTTTTGAAGCGATAAAATCGGAATATTCCGTTTCGGCTTCTAATTTTATAGGCTCGCATTTATACAAAAGGTATTTTATTGCATTATTTCCCGACGACATTAATCATGTAGATTACATCGCATTTTCAACATGTTACTTTATTCCCTACAATAAAAAAAGAGACCTTAAGTTATTAAATACATTTGATACCCTTAAAAATTCAGGGCGATATAATGTTGTTTATAAAAAGGGGTGTAATACGATTATAAAACTTAAAACAAGATAAACATGGATAACCCTTTATTTTGACGCCATAAAGGTTTTAATTTCGTTTAAATCTTTTTTAGTAATAGTTTTTAATACCAGAGATAAAATAAAATAAACAGCCGCTCCTATAATTATACTTAAAATCAGACCTTGATTTAATATAATTACAATAATAGCCATTAAACTTGCGGATAAAACGACCTTTATTAAATTTAACAAATTAATTTCCATTTTTATCTGGCTTTTAGTTATAAAAATGAGTAAAAGCATAACCACAAGCTCGATTGACAGGAATAAAATAGCGGCGCCGTAGATTCCAAAATATCTTATTAATAAATAACCGGATATAAGTCCGTATAATGAGGATAATAAACCGACTTTAATAATGCCTGTTTTTAGGTTTTTTACCGTTAAATATCCTATCATAATTGAGCCTAAAGTGCCAAAAATTATGGAAATAGCCATAATTTTCAAAAGATGTGCAACAAATATAAATTTTATCCCTAAAATTAAATTTATTAAATTATGACTTATAGCGAAAATTCCAAAACTTGCCGGTATTGCAAATGTATAGCCAAATCTTAATAATTCATTTATTATATTCTTTTCTTTATTAATATCTTTATTGTTTACAACGGATTTAATCACGGGCAGGGAAGCATTTGACATTAAGTGAAAAAGCGTAAAAATAAAAAAAATAAATTTATATGATATATAGTAATAGCCTATATCTTTATTTGTATTAAAAATTTTTAAAAATATAATAGGAAGAGATCCGTATATAAAAAACAATCCAGACATAATTCCAAACGGCAGCCCTTTTTTTAATGTTATCCAAAATTTATTTAAACCGAATCTGAATGAAGCGATAAATTTTCTTATATATAAGAATTGAATTAAAGATATTATAAAATTTGAACCTAATAAAATTATTGCGGCGAGAAAATAATAACTTTTATCTAAAACCAGCAAATATAATAAAGTTATATAAAGCGTTTTTCCTATTAAATTTGAAATTGAAAACAAAAAATTTTTTTCAAGTCCGGTTATAGCCCAACTTACCGAAATGGAATTAATCAGCGGTAAAAAAGCAAATACATAAAGTATTTCTTTTTGAACATGGCCGAATTTTAATATATTAACTAAAAACAGTATAACTATAAAGGAAAATGTTGATAAAATTATGTTTGCCGATACAATATTATTAACAATAAAATTTACATTTTCTATATTATTTGAAACTTCTATCATCCCGTATTGCGATAAACCTAAGTCTGCAAATATAATAAAATATTGAACAAATGTTAAGCCGAAGGCAAAATCGCCGTAAACGGAAGAGCCTAATCTTTTGATGATAATAATATTAATTAAAAGAGAAAATATTATTATTATAATCCTGGATAAATAGAGAAATCCAAGATTTTTTATAAATCTTTGTTTATTCGATATCAAAATTCAACCCATTTTGATTAATTTATGGCTTATTTAAATCTAAAATATCTAAAAAAATGTTTTTAGCCGTTTCTTTAAAAAAATGTTTTTTAATATAAGCCGTTTCTTTTTCGCTCATTAATTTAAACAGCGATTCACTGTTATATATCTTTATTACTTCAGCCGCAAATTGTTTTGCATCGTCTATCGGTTTTATTGTTTTTTGGATGTCCGGCATGCCTTCGATTCCAAAAGATGTTGACACAACGGGGACTCCGTAATACATAGCTTCGACGGTTTTTCCTTTAACGCCCGCCCCATATCTTAAGGGTATTATTGCAATTCTTGCGTTGCCGTATAAATTTTTTAATTCTTTATCGTCCACATAGCCTTTAATCATAATGTTATGTCCGTTATCCATATTCCTTAAGATATCAGGCGGATTAGATCCGGCTGAAATGAGCCTCGCATCTTTTATATTTTTTATTATTAAAGGAAAAATTTCTCTTAAAAACCATAAAATTCCGTCAACATTCGGGGTATGATTAAACCCCCCTACGAAAAGAATATCTTTTCTTTCGGTAAAGTCTTTATTTGTTAAATTAAAATTATCATAAAAGAAAGGCGGAACAACTTTTGTTTTTTTGCCGGATGAATTATTATCTATAATAATTTTTTCATTAATGCTGGGTGTCAATATTAAGTCGGCTTTATTAAATACACTAAATTCTATTTTTTTCCATTTTTCGGATTCTTTCAGTATGGCAGGTTCTTTTTCCGTTTCATATCTCCTAAGCCCTCTTATATAATGTAAATCATGTCCATAATACAGCACCTTGGCTTTTGAACAGGTTTTAATCAAATCCATATATTTTACGGCTATATCCGGGCGGCTCAGAAGCGCGAAATCAAAATATTTTGCGTTTTCTTTTATCCACTTCTTAAAGTTGTTATAATAGTATTTGCCGTATAAGATTTCTATGCCCATATTTTCTAATTTTTGGGCGTATATCGCATCATATCGGAAGTCGTCGGGCATAAATTTAACATTTAAACCTAACTCGCAAAAAAGTTCCAGATATTGATATATCGTTTTTGAACCCGCGTCCTGGTCCGGCGTCGGAATGCGATGGTCTATGATTAAAATAGTTTTTTTATTAAAAGACCTGTCCCTTGCCAAAAAAAAATCCTTATCCTTGCTAAAATGTTCTTTTTCTAAGATTTTGTTCCATTTTTTATAAAACGCTTTTTTATTGGCAAGTAAATGAGGCGCGTTATTGCCGTGGGAAATATTTTCAAAATGAACTATTGTCGATTTAGGTTGATAAAGAACTTTATAGCCATGCTTTCTCGCTTCAAATGCCAAATCCGAATCCTCATAATAACTCGGAGCAAACCTTTCGTCAAAACCGCCGATATCATCCCACAATTTTTTTTTAATCATTATTGAACATCCTGAAACATAATCAACTTCTTTTATGTAATTATACCGGTATTTCTCAGGTTCATCGCCGTTGCCGTAACTTGCCGACGACCCGTCTTTCCATATTATTCCGCCTGCTTCTTGAAGAATGCCGTTTGGGTATATAATTTTAGAACCTACAATACCTATTTTTTCATCGCTTTCAATTAATTCTAAAAGATATTTTAAATAATCGGATTGAATATTGGTATCGTTATTTAACAGCAATATGTATTTCCCGTTTGCAAACTTAGACGCGTTATTGCAATTTTTTAAAAACCCGATATTTTTTTTATTTCTGATTATTTTTATGTTTTTAACATAAGTTTCAATATTTTTAGTTTCATCGGTCGAATTGTCATCGGCAACTATTACTTCATAAGGAATATCTTTAATATTTTCCATTAAGGAATTTAAACAGGAAAAGGTGTAATCCAATTTATTATATACGGGAATAATTATTGATACCGAGGGGTCTTTGAATATGGGAAAATCAAAATGTTTTTCTCCGAAATCTTTAATATTGTAAGTTTTTATATCAATTTTTTTTAAATCTGAATCTTTAGCAAGGAAAATAATCAGTTTATTTTTTATTACTTGAAAATCCCCTCTTTTGAGATACTTATATGAATTTTTTATTTTTAATAAAAATTTTTTAGGATTTAATATTATAAAAGATATAAAACTACTGAAAGTGTTTATAAATTGTTTTGATTTATCTAATATTTTAAATTTCATGCGTTAGTTTATTAAACCAATTTTTTAAAATTATATAAAAAAATGCTTAAGAATAGCCTTAGCCCGTTCGTAATCTTCAGGCACTCCAATATCTATGAAACAGCCGTTAAAATTAATGCCGTAGAATTTGCCGCAACCATAGTATCTTTCTATAATATCTTTCTCAAAAGAAAAAGGATAAGAATTTTCTATATTATCTAAAAAAGATTTGTTTAAAATATAAATTCCCCCATTGATAAAGCCCGACATAACATGGCCATGACCTTTTTCGAGGAACTTCATAATTTTGTCGGTTATGTCTATTTCTATAAAACCGTACCTGTCTGAATTTTCCATTTTTTTAAGGGCAATCGTTAAGGCGGAGTTTTTATTTCTATGAAATTCGTATAATTTTTTAATATCGATATTAAAAAAGGTGTCCCCGTTTAATATTAGTATTTCATTATCCCCGCCAAATTTATTTATTGCATTTTTTATAGCTCCGCCCGTGCCGAGCGGCTTATCCTCTATTGCATATTTCAGGTTTAAAATTCCGTATTTATTTCCATAATAATCTATTATACGCTCGTGCTTATAACCAACCGATAGAATCAATTCTTCGATGCCCGCGCCCTGATTTAAAATATAATCGAATAAGTAAGATAGAAAAGGCTTTCCGTTGATATCGGCCATAGGCTTAGGGATGTCGCTAATAACGCTTCTAAGCCTTGTGCCGAAGCCGCCGGCAAGGATTAATGCTTTTTCGGGTATATTAATTATATTCGACATATTGTTAAATTTAGTAAGGATAGAATCTAACGGCGTTCACTTTTATTAAATTTTCCAGCTTAATGCTCCATGATTAGAAAAAAGAAATCTTCTAAATTCTCCTTGAAACCTTTGAAGCGAATTTATCACATCGTATCTTGCATTTTGGGGGCAGTAAAGCATCATAAACCCGCCGCCGCCGGCTCCGGATAATTTTCCGCCCAAGGCGCCGGCCTTTTTCGCGGCTTGGTATATTTCGTCTATAACGGGATTTGTTATTTCATTCGTCATTTTTTTCTTATACTTCCACCCAAAATCTAATATTTCTCCTAATTCGTTTAGATTGCCTTTGAGGAGGGCTTCTTTCATCAACACTGCCTGCTCTTTAAGCTTATGCATAGCTTCTATGGATTTTTTATTTTTGTCGTTGACATTTTTTATCTGGCTTGCGATTATTTCGGAAGACAGTCTCGATGTTCCGGTATAAAATAGCAGTATGTTGTTTTCAAGCTCGTTTATATATTTCTGTTTAATGCGCAAAGGATTTACTATAACCTTGCCGTTGCCGTAAAATTCCATAAAGTTGAAACCGCCGAACGCCGCCGCATAATGATCCTGTTTTCCGCCCGTCATGCCGATATCTATTCTTTCTATTTCGTAAGCGAGATGGGACACATCGTATTCGCCTAAGGGGAGGTTCAGCCATTCGGCAAAGGCGCTCAATATTGCAACAATAAGCGTAGAAGAAGAGCCAAGCCCTGAGCCTGGGGGAACATCTACATATGTGGTAAGTTTAAATGCCAACGGCTTTTTTGTAAAATCTCTTACAATTCTGTTATATACACCCTTTAAAAGGTCCAGATTGCCATCTATATCCAATTTTTTAGTTAACGGAATTTCTATAAGTTTATTGCTATCTACGGAGTTTAAGACGATTTTATTATCCTTATCGAGGGGTTCGATAGCAGCGTAGGCGAACATAGTAACGGTAGCATTTAAAATCATACCGGAATAAATGTCGCAATACGGACTTACATCTGTCCCGCCTCCCGCAAGACCTAATCTTAATGGAGCTTTTGAACGAATAATCATGGTTTTGGTTTTATTTATAATTTAAGATTAACATGTTAAAGATAAAAAATAAAGGCGCAATATTAAAATTTTAATAATTTTTCGATTGCCCTATTAAAATTTGGTATAATTTTATAATGAAAAAATCAAAAAATCTTACCGCGAAAAAATCAAAAAACACTGCATTGTTGATTAATATATCGGTGTTTTTTATATATTTAACTGCTTCGGTTGTTCTGTTCGGCTTTCCCGCGCTTTTAGCGCCAAAAACACGATTTATCGGCGCGAGCGCAGACTCGACTCTTTTTATTTGGCTTTTAGAGTGGTGGCCTTATGCGTTATCGCATCACTTAAACCCCTTTATGACGGCGTATATGTGGGAACCGCAGGGCATAAAAAGCCTTTTATGGATAAATGCGATACCCGGTCTAAGCCTTTTATTTTCGCCCGTAACGCTTGTATTCGGACCGATAGTATCCAACAATGTAATAGCCGTTATCAGCCCCGCCGTTTCGTCTTTTTTCGCCTACCTGCTCATAAAATACCTGACGAAATCGCCGTTAGCCGCCGCCTTTGGCGGCTACTTTTACGGATTTTCTCCTTACGCTTTTACCAATGTGGACATGAATCTTTATTTTATCTGTTTGATTCCGCTATTGATTTATTTATTTTTCCTTGGCTTAGATAATAAAATCAATAAATTATTTTATATAGCCGCAACATCGATATGTATAGCTTTAGAATTTTTAATTTCCGCCGAAATATTTACCACAATGACATTCTTTGGCTTTTTAAGTCTTATAACGGGATTATTTATATTCAAAACCGGTCGAAGAAGACTCGCCGGCTTTATTCCCTATGTATCGGTAAGCTACCTCATATCTTTTATCTTGATAAGCCCTTTCCTTTACAACATGATTTCGACGATACGATATGCCCCGAAATATCCATTAAGCGCCATGCTGTATTCTGTAAATTTAATAAATGTGGTAATACCCGCGCCTATTATTTTTATCGGCGGAGGTTTATTTGCGGGCACGGGCTTTAAACTAATGCAGGATATTTCCTATATGGGGATTTTTATTATTTTACTTTTGATATTTTATATGAAGGATAACCTGAAAACGCAAGCCGGAAAGTTTTTAATTATTATGTTTTCCGTTGTTTTTATTTTTTCGCTTGGTCCTTATCTTCATATAATAAATGTTAATGCCGGTTTGCCATTGCCGTGGTTTATTTTTTACGGGATGCCTTTAATCCAGAAAGCCGTGCCGATAAGGTTTATGTTGTATGCTTACTTATTTATAAGCATCATTGTGGGATATTTTGTCTCGCAATCGAGTAAATCCGGCAAAAAAATTAAGATAATGAGCTACTCCGTTGTTTTTTTATCTATTTTGTCGATTATCCCGACTCAGTATTTTTTCGAGTCAGATACCCATACGCCAAAATTTTTTTTAAACGGCGTTTACAAAAAATACTTAAAAAGAGGTTCGAATGTATTAATAATTCCGTTTTCCAATGACGGCTATTCTCTTGCATATCAGGCGGAAACGGGATATTACTTCAAATTGGCGGGGGGTTATTATGACTTTATTCAGGGGTCATATACACGGAATCCGGTATTTAATATCTTAATAGGGGACAGGGGCGTAAAAAAGGCCGGCAACTGCGATAAGTATGCGTTAAAATATTTTCTTGCCTCTCATAGCGTTCATTATATAATTATAATAAGAGGCAAAATGTCCAACATGGCTAATTACAATATGTATCACCCATATGAATCATTTAAAAATTTAGTCGGCGTTTTAAATTTAAAACCGAAAATGATAAACGGGGTAGCATTGTATAATGTTCATAAAAGATTGCTCGAAAATAAAGGAAAGATTTATAAAGATTATGTGAAATATTGCAAAACTAAAACTTTAAGAACTAAATAAAAAAAATAAATGATGAAAAAATCTTTGCTTGTGGATATACAAAAATGGACGGAAGAACCCAACTGGGGTATTCCTGTTTTTACCTATAACTTAATAAAAAATTTTATCTCCTTAAACGAAGAAAATAAAAAAGCCGGCGCGGAATATCTCAATTTGTATTTTCTTCAGGATACCGTGAGGGAAAAACCGGAATACGATAAGGGTAAAAAAACAATTAACAAATACAAGGAGCTTTCAAAACATTACATTGAAAAAGTCGGAATTTTAAGAAGCGGAGCCGATTATACATACAATAAATTGAAGAAATTTAAGCTTAACGGAATATATAACGGGCAAACAAAGAAAGGAGGGAAAGGAGAAAAATTTGATGCGATATATTTGCCCAACGCCGGATACTATTTCCCCCCTTTTAAAGCAGACAAGATAATTGCAACGATTCACGATATAGCCGGCATTGACAGAGCCAAAAATAAGAGTTTAAATTTTAGGAATTACCTCAGGCTTTCGGAGAGGAAACGGGTAGAATCTGATTCATTGGCTAACATAAAAAGGTCGAATATTATAACGACTGTTTCAAATTACACCAAATCAAGGCTTATTGATTTATTAAACATAGACGAAGGCAAGATTAAAATTATTCCGAATGGCGTAGATATGAATATATTTAAGCCAGTCGAAGACGGAGGCAAAGGTAAAGATAAAGTAAAGGAATATCTGAAAAACAGGCATAATATCGAAAAGCCTTTCATACTTTATGTAGGAGCTATCCAGCCGAGAAAAAACATTAAAGGTCTTCTTAACGCTTACATTTATTCAGAGCCGCTAAAAAAAAATTTTGACATGGTAATCGTGGCTGGACAGATTTGGCAAAGCGGAGAAGAACTGAAATTGATATCGAAATATTCGGATAATATTCACCTGATCAGAAATGTAAGGGTGGAAGAATTGCCGCTATTTTACAATGCAGCGGAAGTTTTTATATATCCGTCTTTTTATGAAGGATTCGGGACACCGCTGCTTGAGGCGTTTGCGTGCGGGACGCCCGTGGCTGTGTCTGACAGGACTTCTTTGCCGGAGGTGGGGGGCGAAGCCGCTGTATATTTTAATCCTTATGAAATAGACGATATAAGGCAAAGTCTGGAAAGCCTGATTTTTGATGATGAATTAAAGCGCCGGTTGATAAAAAATGGGTTTGCAAGAGTTAAGGATTTTACATGGGAAAAGGCGGCAAAAAAACTTTTAGAGATTGTGGAATTAAACTAAGCAATTATATAATTAAATTAACGGATTTTCAAAACAAGACCGGGTGAGCAAGACAGGGTGAAGCAAGGTCGGAGTGAGATGGAGGAGAAAAAACTATAAATGTCAAAAAAAATATTTGATATGTTTTCTTCCATTGCAGGCGTATATGATATTATGGGGCATTTATTCAGTTTCGGGATTGACGGATTATGGCGGGAAATGACCGCAGGAGAGGCTTTGATAGAAAAAGACGGCTATAAAATACTCGATGTGGCAACGGGCACCGGTTCTATTGCAATAGATATTGCCAAAAAGGCAAAAAAGGCAAAAAAACAGGTCGAAATTACGGCCGTGGATTTCAACGAAGATATGCTAAAGATAGCCGAAAAAAAAATCGATAAAAGAAAGATTAACAATATACGCGTTAAAACAGGGGATGCCATGAAACTTGACGAGCCCGATTGTTATTACGATGTCGTTACGGCAGGATTCTTACTCAGGAATGTCGATGATACGAAAGTTTTTGCGGAAGAGCTTAAAAGAATTTTAAAAAAAACCGGAAAATTTATATTGCTGGGAATGGGAAAGCCGCAAAACAAACTGTTAAATATGTTTTTTAAGACATACTTTTCTATTATAAGATTGGCCGGTTCCTTAATCGATAAGAGGGCATACCGCTGGCTTACATACAGCATAATGGCATTTGACAGGGATAAGATGTTAAACATATTAAAAGACAAAGGGTTTAAGGATTTAAAAATTAAAAACCTGCCGTTTCATATCGCTTTTATAATAACGGGTATAAAGGGTTAAATACATGAATTTGCTAAACAGAACCTTTTTTACCGGAGATAATGTCGAAACGATAGCGCGGGAACTTTTGGGCAAGTTTTTATTTACCGATACCTTTGAAAGCGGTCTTACAGGGGGGATAATTACGGAGGTAGAGGCTTATTTGGGAACAAAAGATATGGCATCCCACGCTTATAACGGCCGCCGTTCCAACAGAAACGAATCTTTATATAAAGACGGAGGAATAGCTTATGTCCATTTGTGCTATGGAATCCACAAGATGTTTAATATCGTAACTAATAAAGCGGGCATTCCGCAGGGGGTTTTGATAAGGGGGCTAATCCCCGTTTACGGGATCGATATTATAAGGGAAAGGAGGGGCGGCGGCAGTTTTAAATCTTTTAAACAGGATAACAATTTGGCTATAGGGCCGGGCAATTTAACCAAAGCTCTTGGAATCGAAATGAGGCATAACGGTGTGTTAGTCTGTCCGGATGACGCCGTAAAAAACGGGGGCAATTTGGATTTAGAAATTTTTATCGAGGATAGAGGCATAAAAGTTGACGAAAATATGATAATTACGAGTCCGCGCGTAGGGGTTGATTATGCCGGAGAATGGGCAAAAAAGCCTTTAAGGTTTCATCTGGACGAAAGATTAAAATTTATTGAACCGGCCAAATAGCGCGATACGCAATAATTGAGACCAAAAGAAATAATAACCCCAAATCCTGCGTTAGAAAATATTTAAATGTTTCTTTTATACGTAAATTCTGGATTCCTGCCTGCGCAGGAATGACAATACGGGAATTTAACTTTTCACCCAACAGTCGTCATTCCCGCGAAAGCGGGAATCCAGATTTAACATAGCTTTTGAGTATATAATGTAACTTCTAATGCAGGATTAAGGAATAATCTCGGCCTTGACAAGGATGTTTTGTTAATGGTAAAATACAAACCAGTCGGTATGTAGAAAACTAAAATAACTTAATCGTTTAACAAATTAAAAAAGGCGGAGGTTTTTATGGCAAAAGCAAAAGCTTTAATTATTATCCTTTCCGGGGCTGACAGTCCGGTAAAGGTAAAATTAGGTCTTAATGTTGCATGGAGAACAAAGAACAGCGGTGCATTCGAAGATGTTAAGGTTATATTTTTCGGGCCGGGAGAAGATTTTATCGCAAAAACCGACGATAAAGAGATTTTAGAGGCATACAATCAGGTGCTTGCAAACAATATCATGCCCCAGGCATGCGTGGCTATTGCCGAAGGATACGGCATTGCTCCTATATTAACGGATAAAAAAATAGAACTTGTTCATGCGGGACAGGCAATTGCGGGTTTTATGGCCGACGGCTACCAGCCGTTGACATTCTGATGCAAAATTAAGTATGCCTTAAATCACCGTTAGAAATGTCTTTTTCTGGATTATCGCGAAAGCGTTAATCCAATTTTTATTATATGTTTAAGCAGTTTTAATAATTTCTAACGGTGATTTTTAGATGTATTTATTTTTATAAGCGGGTGATAAGTTGTTAAAAAGAAGTGAGATTTTGGATGCCGCATATAACTTGCTGCTTAAGAAGGGTTACGAGGATACGAGCATTCAGGATATAATAGACAAAATAAACGCCACTAAAGGCTGCTTATATTACCATTTTAAGTCAAAAAGAGACATTGCCGTTGCCGTAATTCAAGAGATAATAATGCCAGCGTATATAAATACATGGGGCGGCGTATATAAAGCTAAGGATCCCATCGGCGAGATTTGTTTTGTCGTCGATAAGGTTTATGACCAAAAGGCAAAGGAGATTGCCCAAACTGGATGTCCCGTCGGAAACCTTGTGCTTGAACTTTCGTCCAAGGATAAAGTTCTATCAAAACATATAAACGAAATAATGATTTTATGGCAATCCTTTATTGAAAAAGCCATCGAAGCCGCTAAAACTTCCGGTATAATCGGACAGGATTTAAATGCAAAAAACATATCAGGTTTCGTGGTAGGTTCGTTCGAAGGTTGCATTATGCTTTCAAAATCTTCCCACAGCAAAGCAGTTTTAGAGGATTGTTTTTCCACGCTGAAAGATTATCTTAATTCTTTAAGAGTCAATAACCCATAAAAATGGATTCCCGACAAAATATAAAAATACCGACCAGGTCCGGGTTATTAATGACTAACGTGCTTAAAGTTAAGCATTAAATAGGCCTGAGTCGGTATTTCCTACACTCGCTGTTTTTTCGATCATCGCGTCAGATGTTTTAGTCTTTGTTAAAGAAGCAAGATACCATACCTATGTTATCCGGTTTCACATTATCATTATCAAGTTTCTAAATCAGCTTAACCAAAGTTCATGTGATATATACCGGAATCGCATATCAAAGCATTATTTAACTTCTATAGCGATAGGCTTTGCCTCGGCTGCTTTCTTCAGGGTAACTTCCAGAATGCCGTCCTTCATAGATGCTTTTGCCGAAGATGCATCAACATCGGAAGGAAGCTCGATACTTCTATAAAATGAGCCGCATTCAATTTCCTTCCTGTAATAGTCTTCTTTCTTCTCTTCTTTTTCCGTCTTATGCTTGCCTCTTAATATGAGTTTATTTTCGTGAGCCTCAATTTTAACCTCGTCTTTCGAGATTCCGGGAAGCTCGGCTTTTACGATTATCATGTCTTCCTTTTCTAATACATCGACGGCCGGCTCCATTAGCCCGGGCTCACCCCATATTCTTTTGACGCTTGTCGGAAAAAAATCCGAAAATAACTTTTCAAAATCGCTTCTAATGTTGCTGACAGGATCCCAAATAGAAACATTAGCCATAATACTACCACCTCCAATCTTTAATTTCTTTTCGTTTTACTTTTTTATTACGTTGTTTAGGGCTTATCACCCTCTTTAGTTTTATTTATCTCTTTACATCCCTTTCTACTTTAATAATACCACAGTTTTTATCATTTTCAAGTAGCCGTACAAAATATTTTAAGCAGTTAATATAATTGCGCCTTGACAAGGCGTCCTTTGAATCTTGACAATTTTTTGCCAAGGTGTATAATTTAACTACGCTGGTATTTTTGTCCACATCAAAGGCGTACTTTGATAAGCTCATGGACAAAAATATCGCGTACGCGGGAATGGTATTAACATAACTTTCTTATATCGGGACGTGGCGCAGTTCGGTAGCGCACCTGCATGGGGTGCAGGGGGTCGCAGGTTCAAATCCTGTCGTCCCGACCATTCAAAAACCTTGTAATATCTGACACTTAAGCCTGAAAACATGATAAATAAATTCAAAAAACAGGGGCGGGATGCCATGTTTCTTAATATCCAGGTATAATTGTATTTATTATATTATAAGGAGATGCTTTTTGGATAACATTGCGGTTTTATCGCTTAATCCTGCCTTGGATGTATCGTATAAAATTCAAAAGTTAGTTGACGACGAAAAGGTCCATTCGTTTGAAACGAGGTTTGATCCGGGCGGAAACGGAATAAATGTCGCGCGGGCGCTCAAAAAGCTTAAAATAAAAGCTTCCACATGCTGCGTTTTGGCGGGAGAAATCGGCAAGCTGATTTCGAACATTCTTACGGAAGAGTTAGACGACCCTCATTTTATATGGGAAAATGGTGAAACAAGGATAAACTGCGTGATTCAGCAAAGCGATCCCGTCTCTCAATACGAAATAAACGGTATGGGTCCCGTTATGGATTTTTCCGTTCTCGACAGGCTGGAAGAAGACCTTTATATGTACTCCAAGAATGGTCTCGCCGTGCTTACGGGATCGTCTCCGCTAAATATCACTTACAATATATATTATATATTATGCACCCGCCTGAAAAATGCAGGCATAAAATGCCTTGTTGACGCCGACGGGGCATTATTAAGCAGCGCCGTCAAGGCGAAGCCTTTCATAATTAAGCCTAATATACATGAACTTGAAAGATTGGTAAAAAGAAAATTAACTTCAAATTTTGAAATTGCTTCCGTAGCTTTAGACCTTCATAATTTTGGTATCGAATATGTATTTGTATCCCTCGGCTACAAAGGGGCTATAGTCGCGTCGAATGAAGGGGTTTTTTACGCGGCGGCTCCCGCGGTTTCCGTAGTTTCGAGAGTCGGGGCGGGCGATTCGATGGTTGGAGCGATTTTAAGCGTGATTGTAAAAGGGGGAAGTTCGGCAGAAGCTTTAAAGCTTGGGATTGCCTGCGGATCCGCAACCGTTCAAATGCCCGGAACGGAGCTTTTTACAATGGAATTAGCGGATAAACTATCGGGTGCTATTAATATAGAAAAGATAGATATTTAAAATGAAAATCCTTCATATAATTTCCTCAAGGGGCTGGGGCGGGGCTGAAAACAGCGCTATTTACCTTGCAAAAAAGCAGATAGAAAAGGGGCATAAGTCGGTCTTTTTTATTCATTCATTAAACAAAAAAATGAGATTTTTATTGGAAAATAACGGCGTGCCTTATTATAAGGTATTCGACCCCGAGAGAAAAAATGTTTTTGCGATAAAAAGAATGATAGACATATGCAAAAAGGAAAATATAGATGTTATACATACGCATTTGGGAACAGGAAATTATATTGGCGTATTAGCGGGCAATTATCTCGGCATACCTGTTTTAAGCACAATTAACATATTTAGCGGTTATCCATACTATGCGTTGGCGAACAAATTATGTTTTTCGAGCGCCGCTTTAAAAGATTATTTCGTTAAATATTTTTCCGATGAAGAATATAAAAATTATAAGCCGGCTTATATCGAAAAAATAATAAATAATATTTTCGGATTCAAATATAGCCCGAAAGGTATAGGCGAAATTGAAGGCAAGATGGACATATCCTTCGAGAGGATAGATGAAGGCGGGTTTATAGATTATAGCCATACCGCAAATGTAAATGACGATGAAACTTTTTATAACAGGTTTAAAAATTTTTTTAATATTGGAATTACCGGACGGGTAACGGAGCAAAAAGGGCAGATTTATTTCGTAAAGGCCGCGGAACTTTTGTTAAAGGAGAAAAATTCGGATGTCCTGCGGCATTCAAAGCCTTTGATGTTTCATATCGTCGGCAGCGGGAATGATGAAAAAAAATTAAAGAAGATGGTAAGAAAAATCGGGATTGAAAGCAGTTTTATGTTCTGGGGTTATCAAAGCGATGTAAGAAAATTCGTAAGCATGTTCGATATTGCCGTTTCTTGTTCGCTAAACGAGCCGCTCGGCATTAATAATATGGAGTATATGTTTATGAAAAAGCCGTGCATCGCGACAAACGCGGGCGGTATTCCCGAGGTTTACGGCGATACGAATATTATAATTCCTCCAAAAGATGAGGTAAGACTCAAAGAAGCCGTAGAAACCTATATCTCCAGTCCAAAATATATGGAGGAAGAGGCGTTTAAAGGCTTTGAGAGGGCAAACAGGCTTTTCAGGTCGGACATTTCGGTAAATAAGATTATAAGTATGTATGAAGATATAATTGAAAGACCTCCGGTTGTAACAAAAATTTAACATAACCGTAATAAAACTGTAACATTCAAATGATAAAATAATCAAAATATTATAGTAATATTAAAATTTTGATTTGCGAAGCAGTTTTTGTTGCAGGCGTTAAGTTAAATTAAAAAATTCATTAAACGGAGGGCTTTTATGGAAGCTAAAAAAGATCTTAGAAATGACCTGTTAGACAAGGTTGATGAGGTTGACCTTGTTCGCCATCATTTTAGGACGATGTTTACGGCGGGGATGGGATTTTTTACCGACGCGTATGACCTTTTCATTATCGGCGTAGTTATTGCGCTTTTAACGCCGATATGGCATCTTGACACATCCGAAATTGCGTTGCTCGGCAGTTCGTCGCTTATTGCGGCAGCCGTCGGGGCGTACTTATTTGGAAGATTAGCCGATATTTTTGGGAGAAAGGCAATTTATGGATTAGAGGTTATCATTCTGACGATAGGGGCAATAGGTTCCGCATTCTCACAGGATATTACCCAGCTTATAATCTGGAGGATTGTTTTGGGTTTGGGCATCGGCGGGGATTATCCTATAAGCGCAATAATTATGAGCGAATACGCAAATAGAAAGGACAGGGGCAAGCTCGTGTCTATGGTATTTTCTCTTCAAGGCATCGGTTTGATTGCCGGTCCTATGGCCGCCATACTTATTTTGATGATGGGAGTTCCGCATGATGCTGCGTGGAGAATTCTTTTGGCGCTCGGTGCAATTCCTGCGGCAAGCGTTATATATTTAAGAAGAAAAATTAAAGAAACCCCCTATTATAGCCTTAATGTCAAAGGAGATACTAATAATACCGTTGCGGCCATCAATGATATTACCGGAACTAAAATTAAAGTTGACGACAATAAGCATAGCAATGGAAACGGGGTAAAATTAAAAACAAAATGGCATGATTTATTTAAATACCCGAACAACTTGAGGCTGCTTGGAACCGCTGGAAGTTGGTTTTTATTAGATTGGGCATTTTATGGAAATTCTATAAGCTGGCCGTTAGTGATGAAATCCGTCATTCCAAATGCAACCTTTATTCAGGGTCTGGCGTTATCTACCATTGTGTTTGTGGTATTTGCGGCCCCATTTTATTGGCTTGCGGCTTTTAGCATGGATAAGCTTGGAAGAAAATTTATTCAGATACTTGGTTTTCTCGGTATGGCAATATGTTATTTAATAATTTCTTTGACAAGTTTTGCCGGTTATATGCTTATCCCGGCCATGTTCGTAATGATATTTGGCTTAAGCTATGTTTTTACTGAATTCGGACCTAATGTGACGACATTTGTTTATCCGTCAGAGGTTTTTCCCACTCCTGTCAGGGGTTTTGGCGATGGAATATCCGCGGGAACAGGAAAATTTGGAGCATTTCTCGGGACCCTTTTGTTTCCGTTTTTAATGATGACCATAAAAGTCCAGGGAACATTTATGGTTCTTGTCATAATATCTTTTCTGGGGGCGATTTTGACAGCCTTTGCTTTGCCTGAGCCGAAAGAACAATCTTTAAGGGTTGTCAGCGAAGAAGAAAAATACGCTGAAGCAGATAATTCGGCAGTTCCCCATAAAGCTTGATTTATTAGCAAGCTCAAAATTGCCGATAGAAATCTTTGAAACTGTTTCGACATATTATAAATTCTGGATTCCTGCCTACGCAGGAATGACAATCCCTGAATTTAACTTTTCATCCAACAGGCGTCATTCCTGCGTAGGCAGGAATCCAGAAAAGAAATTTTATATCGGCAATTTTGGGAGCAAGGCATATTGTGCTATAATTTGAATTAAGGTTAAATTATGAATTCTTTAAAAATAAATCAGGCGCTTTATTCAAAAGCCGATACGCACATTCATACGAGTTATAGCGACGGGACGAGTTCCCCCGAGGACATCGTAGAAGCCGCCGCAGGAAAGCTTCGGGTAATTGCTATCACTGACCATAACAGGATTAAGGGGGCGCTTAAGGCAAAGGAATATGCCCTAAGGAACAACTTTCTCGAGGTGGATGTTATAGTCGGAGAAGAGGTTTCGACAAAAAACGGACATGTTATAGGTCTTTTTTTAGAAAAAAAGGTTATTCCGGGTAAAACGGCTATGGAAACTATAGATGAAATACATATGCAGGGTGGGTTGGCGATTGCCCCTCACCCTTTTTATTTTGTATCTTACGCCGAAAAGGGGCATAAGCCCATAAGAAAAATGTTAATGGATTTGGATTTTGATGCAATAGAGGTTATTAATAATTCAAGCACATTTTCGATTGTTTCCAATGCCGTAACTTCTTTGGTAAATGTTTCGATAGGGCTTGCGCAGTTAGGGGTTAGCGATGCGCATACGCGTGAATTTATCGGCAAAGGATATACAAGATTTACCGGTAAATCAGCCTTAGATTTAAAAAACCAGATTAAAGAAAAAAGGGTAACCGCTCATTTCAGCCATTATTCTTTGCCTGAACTAAAGCTTAACACTTTGCAGACATTTAAATCGCTGTATCTTTATTTGCTCAATAAAAGGGAAAAGGCTTAAGCACGATTTAAGGGCGATTTTTATTGACAGTCTTTTTATAAATATATATACTGCATTAAAATGATGACTCGCGTGGATATATCCATATGGTCGTTCTTTGACAATTAAATGCCTAATCCCGCAATATTTGCGGGAGCGGAGGAACCGTTATTTTGGGGCCAATACTTTCTTAAAGAAAGCAAGGGATTACTCTTTATTCCTAGCCCGGCAGCTAACTTCGTAAGCTATTAAAGGGATTCAAATATATTAGTTTATATGTATTGCCGGCATTAATCGCCGTCGCAATTCATTCTTATCGTTATGTCGTTTTTTAGTAAATATTTTATTTAAATTTAGACAAAAACACTTTAATAGCCGGGGCAATTTCCTTCGGCTATTTTTTTTGCAAATTTTTCCATGCTTTACATGCTCTAAAATATAAAATTAAAATGAGGATTCTTTTATGATCGAAAATACTATTCTTTTAATAATCTTGGCAATCGTGTTAGCGTATCTTTTTTATGTTCTTATTTATCCTGATAAATTTTAATAGCGGAGGACATGTATGCTTAGTTCACTGTTTGTTTTATTAGTTATCGGCATAATGTATGCCGTGTTATGGTTTTTGGTAGATTTTTTGGAAAAGATTTAAAAATAATAATAATTTAGAAAATGATGGAGAGGTGAAAATTATATGACTGCTACGGGTATATTGCAAATTATTATCGTACTTTCGGCGATAATTTTGGCTGCCGTTCCTTTAAGTAAATATATGGCGCATATTTTTAACGGGGAAACAACCTTTTTAGATAAGATAATAAATCCAATAGAAAATATTACATTTAAATTTCTTAAAGTAAATGAAAAAGAACAAATGGACTGGATAGGTTACCTAAAGGCAGGGCTGATTATCAATTTTTTTATGCTTGCAATTGTTTTTCTCGTACTAAGGTTTCAAAATTATCTTCCGTTTAACCAGATGCATTATAAAGGCATTACATGGCCGCTCGATTTTAATACTGCTATAAGCTTTATTACCAATACTAATTGGCAAAATTATGCAGGCGAAGAGACCCTGTCAAATTTTTCGCAGATGTCTTTAGTATTTTTACAGTTCACATCTGCCGCAACAGGGCTTGTTTTTTTAATAGCGTTTATAAGAGGATTAATAAGGACGCAGGCAAAAAATGTCGGCAATTTTTATATAGATTTTACAAAAACCGTCTATAGAATTTTTATTCCCTTAGCCGTTATCTTTGCCATAGTTATGCTTTTTCTGGGTTCCCCCCAGACCTTTACGATGCAAAAGGGCGTGGTTAATATGACGGGGGCAAAGCAGTATCTTTCCATGGGTCCTGTCGCCTCGATGGTTTCCATCGAAAACCTCGGAACTAACGGAGGAGGTTTTTACAATGCAAACGCGGCACAGCCTTACGAAAATCCAAGCCCTTTTACTAACGCCCTGATAATATTTATGATGAGCGTTATTCCTGTGGCGATTTTTTTTATGTACGGGATAATGATAGGCAACAAAAAGCATGCCTTGACCCTGTTCCTTGTCGCTCTCACACTTTTGACGGTATGTATATTTGCCGTATATCATCAAGAAGCCGCCGGCAATCCTTTTATGGCAAAATTAGGAGCCGACGTTAAAGTCTCAAAGTATAACCCGGGCGGAAATATGACAGGCAAAGAGGAACATATCGGCATTGCGCAAAGTTCCTTATTTGCATCGGCCACCACGGCATTTACCACCGGAAATGTGAACAGCGCTCATGACAGCTATATGCCGCTATCCGTTATGGTTCTTTTAGGCGAAATGATGTTAAATCTTATATTTGGAGGAAAAGGGGTCGGTTTATTAAATATGCTGACCATGGTTATTATCGGCGTATTCATTGCAGGCCTTATGGTTGGAAGAACGCCTGAGTTTCTGGGGAAAAAAATAGAGGCAAAAGAGGTTAAACTTGCAACTTTAGCTATGTTTGCCCATGCTTTTATAATAATAGTTCCTTTTGCCGTTGCCCTTTCGATTCCCGCAGGTTTAGCAGGAGCATTTAACCCTGGTCCGCATGGATTCAGCGAAATTTTATACGCCTTTACTTCTACGGTTGCAAACAACGGCTCGGCAATGGCCGGGTTTAGCGGAAACACGCTTTTTTACAATATAATTTTGGGTCTTACGATATTTTTTGGAAGATATGTCCCGATAATCTGCCAGGTGGCAATAGCAGGTTCTTTAATTAAAAAGAAAAGCACTCCCGAATCTTTGGGAACATTTCCTGCCCATGGGCTGCTTTTTTATTCGGTTGTAATGGGGACAATAATTTTAATCGGGGCATTAACATTTTTTCCGGCCCTTGCTTTAGGTCCTATTGCCGAGCATTTTGCGCTTATGGAAGGACATCTTTTTTAATCTGCAATTTAATTTTAATTTTTTGGGGCGACTTATGTTAAACGATTTTTTGAAGTCGATAAAATTAGCTGTCTGGTTATTTATATTATGCTCCGTTGTGTACACATTTTTTATATGGGGCATAGGGAAGATTTTTTTTCCGTTTCAGGCGGGGGGGAGTATAATCTATAAAAATTCTAAGCCTATAGGCTCTTTATTAATCGGCGAGAAATTTAACTCGCCGTATCTATTTAATTCCAGACCGTCGAGCGCAGGCATAGGCTACCAGGCCGATGCGTCATCGGCTTCCAACTATGGACCGACGAATAAGGATTATATCGATGCCGTCAAGAAAAGGATTAAAAGGTTCTTGTCGGAAAATCCAACCGTCAAAAAGGGCGAAATTCCAGTTGATTTAGTAACAGGTTCCGGTTCAGGGTTAGATCCGTTTATCTCCGTCCTTGGCGCCCTTACGCAGATTACAAGGATTTCGAAACTAACGGGAATTAATCGAAACAGGCTAAGGGAACTTGTAGAAAGCAATATATCTTATAGAGATTTCGGGATATTTGGAACGCCGGGAGTAAATACGGTAAAACTAAATTTAAAATTAGCTTCATTATTAAAAAGTGTTAACCCAAAGATTTACGATAAGGTTTTTAGAGGGCTTGTAAATACCGGAAATAAAAATTAGTCAAAAATTAAAAATATAACCTTAAATCACCGTTAGAAATTTATCTTTCTGGATTCCCGCTTTCGCGGGAATGACTTTGCGAGTATTTGGCATTTAACCCAAAGGGTGTCCCAACCCGCTTCAGCGGGAATCCAGAATTTGCTATATGTTAAAGCAATTTTAATAGTTTCTAACGGTGATTTAAGGTATGAATAATGTTAATTAATTAAATAAATAAAATAAAAGAGGTGTGTGAATATGCCAAAGCAAGATTATTATGTATCGGCATTTAACAAAGAAATATTGGTATCGGCTATATGGGAATCTTTTAGAAAGTTAAATCCTAAGGTTATGATTAAAAATCCGGTTATGTTCGTTGTCGAAATCGGGTCGGTTATAACTGCCGCCATTTTTTTAAAAGATGTTTTTTTCCATGATTTTAAAGATATAGCTTTTATATTTCAGATAACTTTATGGCTCTGGTTTACGGTTTTATTTGCAAATTTTGCCGAAAGTATCTCTGAGGGCAGGGGTAAGGCTCAGGCGGAGAGTTTAAGGAAAAGTAAAACCGAGGTCATCGCAAGGTTAATTCATCAAACAAGCGGGAAAGAAGAAAAGATAAAAGCCTCATTGCTTAGAAAGGGCGATATTGTTGTTGCGGAGGCGGGCGATATTATACCTGCCGATGGAGAAATTATCGAAGGCATTGCTTCGGTTGACGAGTCTGTGATAACGGGTGAATCCGCGCCTGTTATAAGGGAAAGCGGCGGGGATAGAAGCGCGGTTACGGGGGGAACAAAGGTGCTTTCCGATAAAATATCGATTAAAATAACATCTAATCAGGGGGAGGGCTTTATCGACAAGATGATAAGCTTGGTCGAAGGAGCTTCAAGGCAGAAAACCCCGAATGAGATTGCCCTGAACATACTGCTAGTCATGTTTACCGCCCTTTTTTTAGTCGTAGTTGCGGCTATAGAACCTATGGCTCACTATTTTAATGGAAATATCTCTCCCGTTATACTTGTTGCCCTTATCGTGTGCTTAATTCCGACAACAATCGGAGCGCTATTATCGGCAATAGGCATATCGGGTATGGACAGATTAGTTAAGCACAATGTTATAGCTATGTCAGGAGCATCGGTTGAGGCAGCGGGAGATGTAAATACACTTCTTTTGGATAAGACGGGAACTATCACATTCGGCAATAGAATGGCCGTTAATTTTATTCCGGCCAAAGATGTCAATATAAACGATTTAGCGGATTATTCCCAGCTCTCGTCGTTATCCGACGAAACCCCCGAAGGAAGGTCTATCGTTACTCTGGCAAAAAAATACGGGCTAAGAGGCAGGCATATCGATGAAAAAAATGTGAATTTTATTCCTTTTTCGGCATTAACGAGAATGAGCGGGGTAGATATATTAGATAAAAAAGAAAATATAAGAAAGGGCGCCGTTGATTCCGTTATAAGGTTTATTGAACAAAACGGCGGCGTCGCGGAAAAGTCTATTACCCTCGCGGCCAATAATATTTCCAAGCAGGGAGGGACGCCTCTTGCCGTTGCCGTAAACGACAAAATACTTGGAATAATACATTTAAAAGATGTAGTCAAGGGCGGGATTAAAGAAAGAATCGATAGTTTAAGAAAAATTGGCATAAAAACGATAATGATAACGGGCGATAATGCTCTTACCGCAAAAGCCATAGCCGATGAGGCAGGTGTCGATGAGTTTGTTTCCGAAGCTACGCCCGAAACCAAGATGGATATAATTAAAAAAGAGCAGGCATTGGGGAAGCTAATCGCTATGACAGGGGATGGAACCAACGACGCGCCGGCTTTAGCCCAGGCCGATGTCGGCGTCGCTATGAACACAGGCACTATGGCCGCAAAAGAGGCGGGAAATATGATAGATCTTGACTCAAACCCGACGAAACTTATAGAAATAGTCGAGACCGGAAAACAGCTTCTTATAACAAGAGGTTCTTTAACGACATTTTCTATCGCAAACGATCTGGCGAAATACTTTGCTATAATACCTGCTATGTTTGCGCCTATAATGCCGTGGCTTGCCCCGTTAAACATAATGGGTTTGTCTTCGCCGCAATCCGCAATACTTTCGGCCGTTATATTCAATGCCGTTATAATAATAATATTAATACCGCTCGCCCTGAAGGGTGTGAAATACAGGCCTGCGGGGGCGTCTGCTATTCTAAGAAGAAACCTGTTGATTTACGGGCTTGGCGGAGTAATAGCCCCTTTTATCGGCATTAAAATAATAGATATAATAATTACCTATTTACATTTCATTTAAGTTATTCGGGCGTTTAAAATTAATTATGTAGTATAATATTTAATAGATAACGATGCTTACGGCATACGGCACATTTGTAGTTGCATTAATGGTGTTTTTTTATGCTCTTGAACCGAGAGGCCGTATTTATACTTTTTTATTTGCCCTATCCTGTATAGCTTCCGCTTTATATGGGTTTTTGGCGGGAACATGGCCGTTCGGGATAGCAGAAACTATCTGGGGCATTATTGCTTTTAGGAAGTGGATTAACCGCGTCAAAGAACAAAATTAAGGTAAAAAAATAAAAAAGGTAGCAAAGATTGAAAATAGAATATAACCGGCCTTCCGCAGAGTCGATACTTAACAGGATAAAATATTCGACCGAAGAATCCCAAAATATCTTCAGGGTTTATCTAGGGTCGGCTCCCGGGACGGGCAAAACATATATGATGCTTGAAGACGGCAATTATTTGCGTGAAAACGGCATCGATGTCGTTATAGGCTATATTGAAACGCACGGAAGAAAGGAGACGGCGGACGAGATTAAAAAACTTGAAGTTGTTCCGAGAAAAAAAATATTGTACAAAGGCAGTGAATTTGAAGAGCTCGATGCCGATGCCGTTATTGCAAGAAAGCCTGCCATTGCCTTAATAGACGAACTTGCCCATAATAATATTCCCGGGTCCAAAAATTTAAAAAGATATCAGGATGCCATCGAGATTTATAAATCAGGCATAAGCGTGTTCACCACTTTAAACATATTTCATCTTAATTCGATAGCCGAAAAGGTCGAGGCGGAGCTCAGGGTTAAAGTCAGCGAAAGAGTTCCTGATTATATATTAAACTATGTTACGGAAATAATTAATGTGGATATTCCCGCCGGAGAACTTATAAACAGGCTGAAAGCAGGTAAAATTTATTCTAAGGATAAAATTCCGGTCGCGCTGGAAAACTTTTTTAAACTCGAAAATCTTTTGGTATTAAGGGAACTTGCCTTAAGAACCATTGCCGATGAGCTTAGCACGCAATCAACAGAAATCGGAAATCCCGAGGAAAAACTTGAATTGAAATCCAATGAAAGGGTTTTAGTTTTAATAAGTTCCAACCCCGATTCGGCAAGGCTTGTAAGAATAGGTTCAAAACTTGCGGGGAGGCTTAACGCAAATCTTTATGTTCTCCACATAAACTTAAAAAACAGGGATAAGAATAAACCTGAAAACTATGATCAGGCGCTTGCGAGAAATATTTCCATAGCCGAAAACCTTGGAGCCGCCGTTTTTAGTTTCCAGGCAAACGATGTAGTATCGGGAGTTATAGATTTTGTTAAAAGTAATAATATTGCCCATGTCGTTATAGGCGCTACAAATGAAAAAGTCGGTTTCATAAATAAACTTTTTAAAAAGAGTATAGTAAACAAATTAATAGACAGCCTTCCCGATGTTTCTTTCCATGTCGTTCCAACCGCTTCCGCAGGGGTTTAACCGGGGGCAGGTTTATACCTTTATTAATTATGTATGATACGTAATTTAATTACAATTTATGAAATCCAATAAAAATTCGTGTTATAATTCTTAATATAAATTATAAATATAATATGAATAATATATATATAACATGAATGATACGAATGATACCCGCAAAACCAAAACATCCGGATATGCTAAAGAAACAAAAACAATAAACGGCGTCATAAAAAGGGTCGTATTTCAAAATATGGAAAGCGGCTTTACGATTTTTAATATTTTTTCGAACGGCAAATTTATAACTGCATCCGGCGCATTTTTTGACAAGCCTGTAATAGATTCAAAAATAAAATTGAAAGGGGAATTTACGCACCATAAAAAATACGGCTACCAGTTTAATTTCACAGAGTATGAAATTTCGCTGTCAAATACAAAAACGGCAATAATAGAATATTTATCGTCGAATATTTTTAAAGGGATAGGAAGGGTTATTGCAGGCGAGATTTATGAAAAGTTCAAAGAAAAAACATTGGACATAATAGACAACGAACCGGAAAAACTTAAGAGCGTCAACGGAATAGGCGCAGTTAAACTCGCCACGATTTTGGAAGGGCTTAAGGAAAGTTACGGTTTAAGAAATGCCGTAATGTTTTTTAAACCGCATCAGTTCAGCGATTACCAGATTAAAACCATTTATAATCAATTTAAAGATAAATCGATTACGATTGCAAAAGAGAACCCTTATTTATTCACCGAAATAAAGGGAATAGGGTTTAAGAAAGCCGATATTATGGCAGAAAAGTTGGGGATTCAAAGGGATGACCCCAACAGGGCTAAAGAGGCTGTCAGGTATATTATTAATCAGATTTGCGAAAATTCGGGAAACTGTTATGTTTACTACAAAGATATAAGAGACGGAATAAAAGAAATAATAGATGATTTGGAGGAATTTAATCTAAAAAATTATTTAAACGATTTGATAAAAGAAAAAAAGATTTTATTGGATTTTAAAGAAGCTCCAGGGCTTCAATGCTTCACCGGCTTTGAAGCCTTAGATTTAACCGATGTTAAAGATGATAACCAGATAAATTATATAAAAATATATCTCCCCGTTTATTATTATTGCGAACTGGGCGTGGCCAAAGAGTTGAAAAGAATTGCAGGAAACAATGTTTATTTTGCGGGTAATGAAAATAAAATCCTATCCGTAGAAGATTTGGATAGAAATCTTCTACGGGAGGGCGGGCAGAGCGAAAATAAAATATTGCTTACGGAAGAGCAAAAAGTTGCAGTATTAAACGCCTTAAAACATAAAATTTCCATCATATCGGGGGGGCCGGGCACGGGAAAATCCACAGTGATAAGGACTATCGTAAACTTATATAAAGGGAAAAAGACGGCGCTCACTTCTTTGTCGGGGAAAGCGGCGCAAAGGCTTTCTGATATAGTAAATTCGGGATATAAGGAATATGCAGGGAGCGGCGCCGATATATCGACTATTCACAGGCTTTTAAAGGCGCAGTACGACAGGCAGACCAACGAATCTTTTTTTACTTACAATAAAAATAATAAACTTCCGCACGACCTTATTGTTATAGATGAAATGAGCATGGTTGATATCGTTATTTTTTACAATCTGTTAAAGGCCGTAAAAGACGGTGTAATTTTGGTTTTGGTAGGCGATGTGAATCAAATACCGTCGGTCAGTCCGGGAGATGTTTTGAGAGACTTGATATATCCCGATGCGGGTTATCCGCATAAAATCAATGCATTTTTTCCCGTAACATTTTTAACGAAAGTATTTAGGCAGAATGAAGGCGGACTGATAAATTTAAATGCCCATAATCTTTTAAACAACAAAAGGTTTATAACTTCAGGAAATAGCAACGGCAAAAGCGGAAGTACCGCGGACGTAAGCGACAGTTCATTTATAATTAAATATAAAAGGGAGTACGATGCGGCTTCCGAGGGGAAAAATGAACTTTTAAAAGATTTTATTGAATTTGTCAAAAGGGTTAGCGGTAAAAGAATTAATAATAAAACAGGCAATGTTGAAAATGCGGACACAGCTATTCCGACAAGGATTTTTGACGATATTCAGATTTTGACTCCTATGAGGAAAGGGGATTTGGGGTATTTTAATTTAAACAATATATTGCAGAATATATTCAATCCGATGCCCGTACCCGCGGCTGCCGAAGATATTTTTATTTGCAACGGCGTCCAGTTTAGATTATACGATAAGGTAATACAGAAAAGAAATAATTACGACCTCGATGTGTTTAACGGCGATACGGGCTATATAATTAGTATCGATTATACGGCAAAAAGTTTAACCGTTGATTTTTCAAATTATGGGAATTTTGGGGATTTTGCCAAAGATAAGAATATGGCCGAAAGCGAAGCTAAAAAACAGGTTAAATTTGATTTTTTAGATGTTTATGATAATATTTCGCTGGCATACGCTCTTTCGATTCATAAGGCTCAAGGCAGCGAATTTAATAATGTGATTATATTATTTCATCAGGCACACTATTTGATGTTAAAGAAAAATTTATTATACACCGCTATTACCAGAGGAAAGAAAAATGTTGTTATTTTTGGAACATTTAAGGCATTTAGTATTGCCATGAGATCTAAGGAAGAGATTAGAAATTCGGGACTAGGGGATAGACTTTTGGATGAATTTTCGGCTATAAATTAAAAAGGGCTTGCTATTACAGAAATAAGGTTAAAATATAACTGTTTTACTTTTAGCCATAACTGGCGGAGAGAGAGGGATGAGCGTCCAAGGACGCTAAAAGCGGCGAACCCTCTGACGCCCTTCGGGCTTACGGGTTCGAATCCAACTACCCTTAATTAAATATCCGACTTAGCTTATATAGCGTTTTAACTGGCGGAGAGAGAGGGATGAACTTTCCTTTGGAAAGTTTTAAGCCGTTCGAACTTCCTCTTGCGGGCTTCGCCCTTCGAGGGTTCGAATCCCCATTGCTTTACTTTATTTTCTTATATTCCGTATATTGCGTTTTAACTGGCGGAGAGAGAGGGATGAACTTTCCTTTGGAAAGTTTTAAGCCGTTCGAACTTCCTCTTGCGGGCTTCGCCCTTCGAGGGTTCGAATCCCCATTGCTTTACTTTATTTTCTTATATTCCGTATATTGCGTTTTAACTGGCGGAGAGAGAGGGATGAACTTTCCTTTGGAAAGTTTTAAGCCGTTCGAACTTCCTCTTGCGGGCTTCGCCCTTCGAGGGTTCGAATCCCCATTGCTTTACTTTATTTTCTTATATTCCGTATATTGCGTTTTAACTGGCGGAGAGAGAGGGATTCGAACCCTCGGTACATCTATTAGGATATACATTCGCTTAGCAGGCGAACGCCTTCGACCAGCTCGGCCATCTCTCCATTATTTAGATAGTGTATTTTATAATATAACATTAAAGGAGTTATTATTCAAGTATAATTAGCCTCGCTAACTTCCTATTTTTATTATAAAAATATTGTGTCTTCCTTGAATCCGGTTTTTAGAAAAAGAAGGATATAATCTCTTAAATGGCGGGTGATCAAGAAATTATGCTTTACATGGTTATGTCCGTTTTTACCTAATTGTTTGGCATATTCGGGATTCTGAAGCAGTTGCTTTACATATATCGCTGTTCCCTCTATTGTTCTCGATAAAAGACCTGAGTATTTGTGCGTGATTTGAAGAGGTATCCCGCCCACCGCCGATGCGACGACGGGTTTTGATTTCCAGAGGCTTTCCGATACGGTTAAGCCGAAGCCTTCCTTTATGGATTTTTGCAATATAACGGTTGACGCCCTTTGCAAAGCATTAATTTCAATATTACTTGTCGGGGGAAGGTTTAAGACATGAATATCTTTATCGTCTCCCGCTTTTGCGAGAACCTCGTTGAAAACCTCTATCCCCTCAGGGTCGTCCGTTGCCCCTCCGCCTGCCAAAACAAGCTGGCAATCCACATATTTTTTTGCAAGCCTGTAAACATCGATTACTCCAAGCGGGTCTTTCAGCCTGTCAAACCTTGAGATTTGGGTTATTATTTTTTTCTCCGGATCTATTTTAAATCTTTCTAAAACCTCGTTTATTGTTTCTTTCGGTATCTCTTTATTTTTATCCGATAACGGATCTATCGATGGAGAAATTAATATTTGGGGTATCCTGAGTTTTTTAGCAAAAAGCGGAGATGAAAAAACCGAATAATCGTATTTCTCGATAAATTTTTTTAAAAAATTGAATGTTTTTGTATTTGCCGAACTTAAATCTATGTGGCATCTCCAGATAAATTTTTTATCTTTATAACCGGGTTTCTTCTTAATTTTAATCAGCCCGATTGGTTGAGGGTCATGTATGAAAATAATATCCCCATATAAATTCATCTCTTTTAAATTTTCATCGGTAACATCTATGAAATGTTTAAACTCGCTTGCAGAAATATCTTCCTCGATTCCGTGCAGGGAGTTGTGGATCTTTTTGGTCACCTCGAAAAATTTTTCTCCGCCTTTTATAAAATCCCATCTTGCATCAACCCCTAATTCCTTTAAAAGCGGGATCATTCTATTGAGAATTTCGGCAACGCCGCCGCCGACAGCCGTTGAATTTATATTTTGAATAATCTTGCCGTTTAGATAGGATGCTAATTTCTGAACTTCCTCGATTGTTTCATTGCCGACAATATCGGTATAATCGCTTATTGAATTCATTTTAATTTAATTTTTAAACTTACAAAACATTTATAAACATACAAGCTATAAATAATTTTCCGTTAACTTGATAATAGATTCCTTAAGCCTGTCCATAGTAAGAGTATATGGGTCAAGATTCGATATTTTATAAGCTAAATCGGGAAGTTTGAGTTCATCTCCAATCCAGATGGAAAAATCGTTTGCCTTTGAATTTAACCTGAAATGTGCCTCAAAAAAGTGGTAATAAATAGAAAAAATTGTAATATTACTCAGAATATTATGAAATTCGGATAAAGTATATGCCTCCCTGCCTGTATCCATTGCAAATGTTATTGCTTTCATAAAATTAAATCTTTCATCCATCTCAACCCGTCTGGTTCTCCCATTTTTAGCAATAAATGCACCTATTTTTTTTATTATTTCATTTTTATATTCATTAGTTGTACTATAATCAAAAATGTCGATACTTGCTATTTCTTCCCCTAATAAATTTTCGCCGAGCCTGTTAGTAATCCAGTAGGCAAAGTCATTAGGCGAGGAGGGAATAATATAATGATGCTGCATCAGGTAATGGTGGGTGTGATAGTAAATAATAGAATCATCGGCATTTTTTATGCCTTCAAGGAGACCTTTTAAGTTGACGGCATAAATTCCCGTAAGCTCCGGCAGGGTTAATCTTGTGTAAAATTTAAACGGATAATCCGCTCTTATTTCAGTCGGCTTTGTTTGGCTAAAGCCCTCTGAAAGCGAATATGCGGATTCGGGTTTTAAGACCTCGTTATTGCCGTTCAGGCGCATTTTATTTTAGTTTATTTTTTCTCTTTTTAGGGTATAATAAAAAACAGAAAAAGATTTAAATTTTGGTCGATTTATATGGCATCATATAAATAAAAAACAGCATAAAATATACATTATTAATCAATGATAATACCTAATAGCCTTGATTGTCAATAAAAATAAAAACATAAAAATAAAAAATAAAATTTAAGGACTAAACAGATACTAAACAGATGGAAACGCTTGAGAGGATTAAGTTAATATATTCTTTTACCGATGAAGATGCATCGAATTTGCGTTACTTAAGCGCTATAATGAAATCGAATGCTAACGATTTTATTTCCGGCGTTTATTCATTCATTTCTAATTTTCAAGATTTTAGCAAATTTTTACCTGACGACGAGATAAAAAACAGGCATCGGGAAAAACTTAAATCATGGTTTGCCGGTCTTTTTTCGGGAACATACAGCAATGAATATCTAAGGCGGCTTAAAAGAATCGGAGAGGTTCACGCGGATATAAAATTACCTTCGCATTATGTCAGCGCGACGATGAATTATATAAGGAATTATATACACGATATTATTCTTAAAAATTTTCAAAATCTGGATAAAAACAAAATAGACGAGTTAATTGTCTCGGTAAATAAAATTCTTGATATAAACTTAGATATTATTATCAGTTCTTATATCGATGAGGGTAAATTCTACATAGCCGCAACAAAATTTGAAACAAAGATTGTCAAGTTCAGTTCAAAATTTTCTTATATACTTGATTTAGCGCTGATAGTATCCTTAATAATCGCAACGATTATGGTTTTTTTATTATTCGTATTTGAGATTTATGATCTTGCGTTTGCCGGCGGCAATTTCGAAACCACGGTTATAGATATATTAGGCGCAATGTTAATTATTTGGGCGATAAGGGAGCTTCTGGAGGAGGAAGTTAAAAAGCTTCAGGGGCATAAGTTTGCTTTAAGCGCTTTTATCGGTCTTGCGATGGCCGCTTTATTGCGGAAGATTTTGATTTTTACCTTAGCGCCTCATAAATCGACAGAGGTTGCCATCCTCGGTTTTCTTGTTTTGGTTTTGGGTATTGTGTACTGGCTTATGAATAAAAGCCCTAAATCCTGAATGAATTCGCGCGGACACCATACGGGAAGTCCTGACCTATCTAATTATCCTTTTTTTTAAGAATCGGGTCAAATCCTTTAAATCCAATTCTGCCGTATCTTCATTAACTAATTAACCGGTCCTGCATAATAAATCGTAAAAATAAAAAATATAAAAATATTATACTGCATCATTATACTGCATCCAGAAACCTAAAGAGAGCTATATTATGCCGATTTCAAAATGTGAAGACGACATCAGGTTTATCTGCGGTTAAAAAATGAACGCATAGAATTAAAGTACGGACAAATCGGTAATATACTATTTTCACGGAACTATGCCGTTATTAAAGAAAAAATATTGCTAATTTTATTTATATTTGGTAAAATCGCTAAATATTTACTGCAATATTTAATTTCTTTTCGGGGCGTGGCGCAGCCCGGTAGCGCACCTGCTTTGGGAGCAGGGTGTCGGAGGTTCAAATCCTCTCGCCCCGACCATTTAAAACCGCAGTATTTAAGCCTTTCAAAACAATATCTTATCTTGACATAATTTCTAAATATTGATAGAATTTAATCAATTTTAACGAATTTTGCATACAAAAACGCATACAGTTTTTACGGTAAATTAATATGAGAATTTACAAACGCGGACAGGTTTACTGGTGCGAGTTCAGGCTTGACAATAAGCATTATCAATATTCCTGCAAAACCAAAGATAAAGAAATAGCAAAAGAAGTGGCGTCCGCCATTCATGCCGATATGATAAGAAACAGGTTTAATATACCGGCTAAAAATGCGGGCAAATATATCTTTCGTGATATTTTCAAAGAATATATCGAAAATCAAAACGTTTCTATAAAGACTAAAGAAATAAGAACTACCGCCGCTAATCATTTCTTGCCGGTATTTAATAATTCGGATATTAAAAATATTTCCGCCGCCGATTTAGAGAAATACCAGTTTATAAGAAAACTTGAAGTATTATCTATGCCAAAAAATACAGGCAAAAGAGAACAGGATATAAGTTTCAGGTTAATTAATATCGAAATTGCTACGCTGTATAATTTATTCAATTATTGCATCAAGAAAAGTTATATCGATAAGAACCCGGCGGCTGGCATTAAAAAACTCAACGAACTATCCCGCCTGAAAACTTTATCCGACCAAGATATTAATAAACTTATCGCCGGAGCTACGAATAAACTTACAAGGGATTTAATAACTTTTCTTATTTATAGCGGCTGCCGCAAAGGCGAAGCATTAAATCTTAAATGGGACGACGTGGACTTGCAGAACGACGTAATAGCGATTAAGGGGACCAAAACGAAATACGACCGCTATGTTCCTATAAGCAAGCCGCTGAAAGAGCTGTTAAAGGCGATAGAGAAAAATCAAGACTGTTTATATGTATTTAATAATAGCGGGGCCAAAATCGGCAATTTCAGAAAATCGTTTATGACCGCCTGCAAGAACGCAGGATTCAAAGATTTAAGAATCCATGATTTGCGGCACGTTTTCGCTTCAAAAATGGTAATGGGCGGGACGAGCCTTTATATTACGGGCGAGCTATTGGGACACAGGACCACGCAGATGACGAAACGGTATAGCCATTTGGTACCGGAGACGCTTAGGAAAGCGGTTGACGATGTGTGGGGTAAGGACGATAAAAAAGGTTAATGTTTTTATACCTACCTTGCCGTTTCCGAGCCTTAAAACGCAAATTTGAAAGGATTTATATTAAAGCTTAGTCAAACTAAAAGTGGAATTTTTATAATTAACGGTGAGAATAAAATTACTTAGAAAACTTTTAACCCCTAATAATACGACATGTAAGTTTGGCATGAAATCTATCAATACGTTCTCAATTTCTATGCTGTCCGTTTTAAAGCATAATGTATGCGCATAAGCGGTAGTTGCGCCATTGCCGGTGCTAATTGTTTTGCGAATACCGGCTTGTAAATTATGACCCAGTAACGGAGCGTATTCAGCGGGAATCGCACATTCATCGGCGCCCGTATCGATTAAGCCATATACTTTTACGGATAGTTTTGTATGCGGATTATGAATTGTAACCGGTAACCACGGTCGGGCTATATCGTTATCGTTAAATTTTGTAAAAGGAATATCGGCGGCGGTCATCAGTATATCTGCACCATATCCTTAACTGGAATGAATGTAATGACGGGTTCTTTATAACCTTCCCGTTGCGCTTCATCGTAAGCTTCTTTCGGACTATCGCCTGAACCGATTACCGTAGAGTCTTCAAAACTTTTCAATGCCACATATTTTCCTGCAAGGTCGTTATTTTTAATTAAAACCTGTATCATTTTTACCTCTCCTAAAAATTAATTGCTTTATATTCTAAAATATAGCACTATACGGAAAGATAATCAAGTTATGTTCTCTACCTTCAATTTGCCGATAGAAAATTTTAATTTTGGATTCCTGCCTACGCAGGAATGACTTTGCAGGTTTTTAGGTCTTCACCCAACGAGTGTCATTCCCGCGTAGGCGGGAATCCAGTGTTTATTTAATTTTAAAGCCATTTTAACGGTTTCTATCGGCAATTTTGGGAACTGAATTTATACTGCCAGGGTATCTTAAAAGTACTAATCGGGAATTGGAATAGAAAGGCTTTTGTTTCTTTCCTCCATAATAAACTTATAGTATTTTCCTTAATATTTACATTCCTGTTCTCATAACCGAAGCTCCGCTCATATTTACCGTTCCAGTGAATACTCCTTTTGTGAATACTCCGGTCAAAGACATGTTATGCGAGTGGCCGTAGATAAATCTCGCAACCGACCTTCTTGCTCGGATTAAGGAGTGTTTAATTTACTTTCTTTTTGATAGTTATTTTTCTACTTTTTTCTTTTTAAAATAAATAAATCCGCCGATACCGCCGATTAAAACAATAACAGCAACGACAACGATATCACTAAAATTTGCTATTGCTGGTTTTGAGATTAAGACATATCCTTGATATTTTTCATAATTAACAAGATTTGTCCCAAAAAAACTTTTTTCGGAATAACTCTTTTTATAATCATTATTTTCATAATAATAAATAAATCTTTTTGCATAACTGTTAGAATATGGCTTTTTGCTTGTCACCGCTAAATATTCAATTTTTGCGGTGAAAGGGTGCTTTTTAGCAAGTTTAGCAATTGTTTGTCCTTTAATTAAAGTATTATATAATGCGGATTGTATATTTTTAGGATTAGACATTGCAAAATTATTAAGCCCTGATGTTCCATTTATGGCTAAATTACTATCGGCGTTTTTTATATAACTATCGATATTTTTTACAGTTCCTGCAATTTTCATATATTTATAGTTAATTAAGTTGGCAGTGGCGTTTGTAATTGGTGTGAAAATAGTTATTTTCTGGGAAGTTTTAGGATTGGTAGATAAAATATATAATTGCATAAGCGAATCTATCGCTTTAAAGTTATTTTGCCGATAATAATGCATTAACATTAAAGCGCCCGCCAAAACATGGTTGAAGCCGCCCGTAGTTATGGTAAAGTTTTTGCCGAGAAAGTGACAAAAACTTAGGTCATAATTAATATTAACCGGGTTTGACGACGATAATTCCTGTGACATAGTTTTTGCGATATCGTTAGCGTTTTCGCTTTTAGCGGGTTTATGGCTTCCTATATTTATTCCTGTTATTTCTGGTATAGATATCCCCATTTTATTATCTATCTTATCTATGAGTTTCTTGGAAACGGCCTTAGATTCATTAACGGAATGGATTATTTGTTTATAATTAGAAACAGTTACCGGCAGACCCTCTATGCCGGTAATAGCAGAATAAGGCATATTATTTACATATTGATTAAGACTGCCGTTCATATTCCAATAAAAGTATATTTTTATACCCCCCGCCATAGCGACGCACGATCCGTTTGTGCAATTTTCATTAATCTCTATCGCATTAGCGGCTTTGTTGATAAAAACGAACAAACCGAAAAATAATAATAATGTAATAGCAAGTTTTTTCATATTTAATAACCTCTTTTCTTCATTTTCTGTTAAATTGCCAGTATGTTCTGATTCTTCGTCTATTATTTCGTATTTTTCGGGGAATTCTTTTTGCGACTTGGCATAACCGTCCGCAAAACCTTTATTATAACCATTACTATAATATATTGCGGAGTTATCGTCTATACCGAGTATGCCGGCTACGAATCGCTTTTTAGCTGCATGGTTTTTATGAAAAAATAATATAATTTTACCTCTACGAACTACCCATCAATAAATTAATAGACTTTCCGTTTTAACGATATGTCGTTTTTTTAAACTTAATAGCGAAGTTATTCGGCTTTAATATTTATTTTTAAAAAGAGAGAATTATCGCCGGTTAATTAATATTGCCAAAATGCCATATTAGAGGAACATTTAAAAAATTTCTATTGTGGGATACGCCATTACCTGCTGTCGAAGAATAATAATGGAGACTAATTCCTCTTCCCGATTCAATATCCGCATTAGCCATCTTTGCCGATAATGTATTTTTATAAGAAACATAAATACAACTCGCCATTATACCAAAATTATTGGAATTAACGACCTTATTATGATAAATTATTGATGTTACGTTTGGATTTGCTCCATAGCTAATCAAAACTCTATAGACAATCTTTAAATTATTAACTGCTGCCATAAATATAGGGGTAACGTAATGAATGGATGTTGCAGAAATGAAACATCTTTTTTTGTACTCGGAATTAGCAGTAACGGTTCCCTGATGATTAGGTTTTAGATGTTTATTATATTTAAAAGCGATATATATTATTTCTGCCGCTACCTTATCGTTTTGTTTAGATGCTCCGGCTATTAAATGTAAAACATCGTGATTTGTGGTTATTTTTGAGGCTTGATTAGGATGCTTTTTAAAAATTAAAAGCAAAGCATTAAAATTATGGTTGTGATAATAAAGTTTAAGAGCGTCCGGAACATTTTTTGGTATATTAATCGGCTGATTTGATATTATCTTTCCAAAACCGCTAAGAACCCCTGCATAAGTATTGTTTAACGAAAAACAAGTTAGCAGTAAAAGAACAGGTAAAAGTATTAGTAATAATTTTTTAGTTTTCATAAGCACTCCTTGATTTTAATTTGTTTAATAATATCATATTTATAAGTTATGCGTATGTCCCTTAAATTTAATATTATGATCGCAAATACTTCCATCTTGCGAAAGAATTATAAGAACTAACACAACGTCCATATATCCTTACTCTGTAAAAATAGGCTGGAGAGTAAAAGGATTGTGTCCTGTAATGAGCATTCAGGAGTCCGCCCCTTGTATATGGGCTCGGAACACCTAATTTTTTTAATTTATATTTAACTATTTTTACAAAAGACATGGGTAATACCTCTATATATCTTTTGTCCGCATTATGTTTAAACTATATAAAAAATAAATCTACCTTAATAAATCTGGTAAATTTTATTTATTATTTCCAGATATAATAATCTTTATTGGCAATTGAAATGGCTTTATCGACAGCAAAATAATTTGCTTGTAATTCAGCCTGAGATAGCGTGTCATTTTTAAAAATTGATTTTAATTTTCTGTCTGGGATAGTGCCTCCGTATATTGCATCCCACTCCTCCGTGTCGTGATATGTATGCGTAACGAATACCGATGCCGTAACAAAATAAACGCCGTTAGCGTTTTTTCCGGTTGTTGAAATTATAAAAGTATAATCTTTACCGCTATTATCCGCCCTTTGGATATTTGTAAGTTTTTTATTATGAAATAATTCATATGCCGTTTGATGTTCTATTGATTTTTCAGGGATATTTTTTGAATTTGTATGACCAACGTTAAAAACAACTTTTGCAGATGCTAAAGAAGGTATTGCAAGAACAAATAAAGCTAAAAATAAAATAATTCTTTTCATTTTTTTACCTCATTAAATAAAATTTATTTTAAGTTTAAAAGATACACTTATCGCTTATTTAGATATTTTAATTAAAATGAATTTTTTAATTTTTTTATAAAGCTATTAACTTCCGCTTGATTTATTAAGATAGGCGACGATAAACCGGAGTCAAACATATTTAAAAGAACGCCATTACTCCCGTATGTAAATATAGACTGATTTCGGTACGTGAAAATTTGTATGCCGCCCATTACGTTTATTTCTAAAGATGCGCATTTTTTATTATATTTTATATTTTTAATTAAATTTGTTCCTAAATATGTTATTTTTTTAAAATTACAGAATGCGTCTGGAGGAATATTGATAACCCCATCCGTGCTTCTTCCTCTTGCATTTATCTTAATGTCTATATAGGCTGGCTGAATTTTATGTAATCTATTAAACCATTCAAAAATCGCCACTTTACCGTTTTTTGCAAACAATTTCTTTACGACGTAGATAGCTTTATCGACATTTGCCTCGTCGGTGAGCTTATACGAATACGACACATATCTGCCGTTAAAAGAACTATTCACAACATAAACAAAAAGTTTTTCAATCTGATTTACAGGTTTTTTTACTATTCGGTTATTCCCATTGGATATAATCATTATATAATTAGGCTTTCCCCTTTTAACATTTATTATAGAATTGACATATTTATAAGCATAAACGGAGTTAGCCAAATTCGTCTCTTTATTTTCGCCTTTTATTTTATTTTCCAAGGAAAGGCAATATTTTGCGCCAGATACATCCTTTGCGTCTTTATATAGATTATAAGCTTTAGAATAATAAATAACGGATTTTTTATCGTTTTTCAAATGTTTATATAAATAACCTAAATTCTGATAACCGTACGCCAAATCATAATCTACGTCTTTTTTATTGCCCGCTTTTTTAGCTAAAGACATGCCGTTGATTATGTATTTTTTTGCTTCATTGTATTTTTTTAATTTTATATAAGAGTATCCCGCATTTAGAATATTCATTGAAGCCCCTGCGTAATTTTTTATGCCGCTGTCTATAATAAATGCTTTTTTATCGTAATCTATCGATTTAGGATAATTTGAAATGTCAAAATACAAAATGCCTATTACGTTATATTCGTGAGATAAAGACTTTTTGTCTTTTAGCAAAGAGGCATATTGCTTTGAATAATATATATCTTTTTTATAATTTTTTTCGTTAGAATATATTGTTTTGATGAACCATAAATCGCCAATTTCGTCATTGATATTGTGAAGTTTTTTAGCCAGTGTTAGAGACTTGTTCAAATAAAATAACCCTTCCTTATAATTTTTAATACGGGCATAATCTCCGCCTATCCAGTTATAGATTTGCGCCTGATTTGCATTGTTTGCCGCAAAAGGAACCGCTTTTTTGAACTCTTTAATAGCGGACGAATAATTCTTTAAACCATGAAAAGCTCTTCCGTAGCAAAAATAGGCATGAAAACTTTTAGGATAATTATTAACTGCTCTTTTGCCGGCTATTAAGGCAAGTTTGTAACTATGTTTTATTAAATCGTTAAAACATGCGTAAATAATATTGTTTTTAACCTGAGTTTGAATATTGCCTTTTATTTTATTTATCATAGAAAGGCAATGCTGGGCACCCGAACTGTCCCCGCTTATTATAAACATTTTATAAGCTTTTTCGTAATACGCCAAAGACCTCTTGTTATTTCCTTTATTCCTATAAAGCCTGCCTAAGTATTTATATCCTACCCCAGTCCACTCTTTATTTCCTATTTTTTTCTCCATTAAAAGACCTTTTAGTATATATTTTTTTGCGGGAATATAATTTTTATCTAATGTATTTAGCCAGCCGAGATTTAAAAAATCCGAAGCAGTTCCGTAATAATCGCCTATACTTTCATTTAAATTTAGAGCTTTAGCCTCGTATCTTATAGCTTCGGGATAATTATTCATTTCGGCATAAACCATTGCTATATTATTATAACTTATAGCCTTTCCTTTTTTGGTTTGACGCAGTGCCAAAGATTTTTTATCGTAAAGCAGGCTTTTTTTATATTTGCCTTCGTTTTTATAAATTGAAGCGATATTACCGATATCGGCAGATTCACCGCTTGTATCATTTAGTTCTCTTGCAAGTTTTAACGACCTGAAATCATACATTAAGGCGTCTTTTTCGTCCCCGACCGAGTCAAACGTTAAACCTATCCAGTTATAAACCAAATCAAGCCTATTTTTATCGTTTGCAAGGGGAATAGCCCGCTTAAAATCGTAAAGCGCGGGTTTGTATAAGCCGAGATGAACATCTGCTTCTCCGAGACATAAATGCGCGTAAAAACTTTTAGGATGGTTATCTACCGCCCTTATTCCCCAAGACCTTGCCGTTTTAAAAGCCTGAGCGCTTATATGGTCGAAACACTCGTTTACGGAATAAGGAGATGCATAAGATTTAACCGAAAAGGTTAATAAAATAAGTAGGGATAAAAATAAGATTTTTTTCAACATAGTTCCTCCATATTTATTTAAAATGCGCCGCTCTGCGATTTTGCTTTTTTAGCTATTTTATTTTCTTTCTGTTTATGCAGTTCATAAAGAAACCTGCGGTAGTTTGGAATATTTCTCAGATTAAGATAAACGGATGTGGAAGGCCAGCCTCTAAATATTTTAATCTCTTCGTTAGAGCCGAAATACCAGTATGCCGTTACGTCTCCGAGATTATAATTTCCGTTTATGCTCTCAGGCTTGCCGTATTTATCGGATACCATGGTTATTACGCGTTTAACAAGTTTGGTATTCATAAAAGCAGGAAAAACGTATTGGGCGTTTGCAAACCTGTTGTTTTGGGTATAACAGACGTAGAGTTTGGAGGCTCCGGCAAGTTGGCCGTTTACTTTATAGCTGTCGCAGAAATAATTAGAACCTGCGTTAATAGGAGTAAGTCCCGCTTTTTTAATTGCGTTCTCAAGAGTTTTTCTATCCGGATTCAGCAAAGACACGTTAAACAGCTTTAACCGGCCGGAGGTTTTGACTTTAGTTTTCGTTAAAGTATTAGGTTGATTTGCGTTCTTATTGGAATTAGAATTTTTGGAACACGAAGAAAGGGAAATGGGGATAAAAATTACTAATGCCGCTAAAATAAAAAATAATTTGTAGGTTTTCATTAAACGTCCTCCTAAAGATTTTTTTATTTTACTAAAATTAGTTATTATTCCTTATTTTGACTCAATATTTGTCTTGCCTCCAGCTTTTATGATTATTATTTTATCAATTTTTTGCCGATAAACTTAAAATATTTTAATAGCCAAAAATCATTATTATAATGTTTTCAAATGAGTTTTTTCTGGCTATACTCTAAATCCCGCCTTTTATAAAAATTTTACATTTTATTTCTTATATTTTTCATTATTGTATGACAAATTAAATTAAGTATTATTTTATTTATCTACAAATTTAAAAATCTTTAAAACCCACTCCGGCAGCCATAAAGCCTTTGGCTTTATAAACGCCCGTCCCCGTATATCGCCTCTAACTTTATTCCATTCAGCACATATACGAATACCGTCCCGACGTAAGCCCCCGTCTTTGCTATTACCTTATATCCGTAATAATTAGCGGTCGCTTTGCCGTATTGTCTTGCTTCCGCTATTACATTATTTATAACAGGTTTAATACCGTTTGGCAAGTTATTCCAGCCCGCCATATTGGTATTTTTAACCCTTGATACATTACCGGAGCATATCTTGTAATTTTCGATAGCGCCCAATATGCAGGTTTCGGAAAGCCCTGCGTGCGCCTTATGATGCTTATCAGTTTACAGCCCGACATAGTCGTCGTTATCGGTATGGCGTTATAGGTATAGGCTCCGTTCCGAGCCTATACGGTCAAATTTAAAAGAATTTTAAAGCCGAGCAGAAGCATTTTTCAGCGTTCTTGAGAGATAATCCTCGATATGCCCTTTTTTTCTTATCACAATATCCGGGCTATATTGCATAATTGCTTTTTTGATGTCATTGGGATTAAATCCTTTCAAGATTGCATATTTGGCGGCTTTGAAATCAATGGCGGATATATCGCTTGTATTGCCGCCATCATAGACTTTTTTAATATATTTGTAGCAACCGGTATTACCCGCCTTTTTTCTCCCTGCCTGTAAGGCGGGGGGTGTGGCTATATGTCTTTCAGGTAATTCTATTAAACCGTTTTCGATACCTTGCATAATTCTGTCTATATATTCTTGCCTTTAGAACATACTTTATTAATCCCGATATTTAACTTAACAAATGGATATAATCCGCCATTTAAATATTTCAATTTCCGGTTCGTGAAGCCTGCAAGTCTGAAAAAATGCGATATATCGGTAGAGTTGGGATCTCCGCCGTAAAATTCTGTAAGTCGCCTTGATATAAAAGTTTGCAGGTTCTTATCAATTTGGTTATCGGATAATTTTATAATAGCCTGAAAGTTCACATGTGACGTTTCTAAAAAATAATAAGGTCCAAAACCGTTCTGATTTAACTTATCTATTACCGCTTGAGAAATATCGTCAAGCAATACATACACGCTCCCCTTGCCTATGGCGGGGGAAAGAAAGATATTGAAGCCGGCGGCATTAAGATATTTTAAGTAAGATAACGACTTTGGATAGGTTTCGGCCGTCTGGTCTTTTAAAATTTTAATCTCGCCGGTCGAGAAATTTTTAGCTTTTACCGTAAATACTGTATCAGGCGGATATAATTTTAATTGCTCAAGTGATTTTTCTATCATATACTCCTTATTGTTAATAGTTGAGAAATTTTTCCCGAGTATTAACATTCAGAATTGCTTATTGTTAATACTTTGGACAAATTGTCCAAACTGTTAGCATTTAGAATATCTTTAGCTTTTTCTATTCCTTTATCGGTTAATTGAATACCATGCCAGAACGAATGTTCGCCTTCGTATGTTTCTATATATCCGGTTATTTCTAAATCCCGTAAAGAGCGGCCTGTGGCGACTTGATATTTATTAACATCTCCTTTAAATCTATAAATAGAACAGCAAACAGGATTAGTTTTACACCCGAAAAAATCTAATAGAATTTCCTGTCGAAACAGATATTGCCAGTAGAAATTTGTTTTGTCTTGCAATTTATCTTTGCGCCAGGCCCAGTTATTCAGGATTGTTAAATTAGAGTTATCATATAGAATTGTCTTTTTGTAACAAGTTGTAAGAATCCATTTTTGAAGCTTTGAAAATCTTGTTTTATTCATAATTTTAATACCCCCTATTCCGTGAATTTTTACTTTTTTTTTTGGGGGGGGGGATGACCCCCCGCTACTCAACATGCAACAATTATCAGCAACATCAATAACGCCAAATTCTAAAATTAAGTTTCATACTATATATATGGTTTTTTTTCACGTACTGAAAATTTTATGTATTTTTTTATTTACCAATGTAGGCACGAGAAATAGTTTCTCGTGTGTGTCCCAGCTCTGGAGCTATTGTTTTACAGGCATTATGATACAATTCTTTTTGATTTGCGTCCATTTTGGCATATTTTATACCACCTGCGGCAGGGGCGGTCATGCCCGTTATTTTATAGTATCTAAAGTGCGCATATTCATGTCTTAAACCGTGGGGATGTGCCTGATCTCCGTCTATTTTTTTAAGAGATGTAAATGTTCTATCTATCAAACCCCTTGTCTGTTGAATATTGCCGGTAATTTTATAATCTTTAACTAGTTCTTTTACTTCTTTTACCGTCGCGCCGCCGTCATGCATTTCGAACTCCCGATAATTGCCATTTTTAGTCCACGCCGGCATAAGGTAAATTTTGCCATTTTTAGTAATATCCCGTCCGTGAACCATTGCCCATGTTGCTTTTAGGGCTTCGTCTTTGCGAAAGCCATAGCTTTCCATTAGTTTGACTGACGCTTGAACTTCTATGGGTCTATTACCGATGTAATCTTTTGCTTTTTCTGAGAGAGAGTAAGACTTGTCTGAATTTGAAGTATTTAGAATATCCCTGCCCGAACCGATACCTAACTCGCCGTTATTAATTTTATAAAGAGTGTTGCCGGCTTCTTTCATGATGTGCCGTAAGGCCGTCATTTTGTTTTGCATTGTTCCTATATCGTAGGCTTTCGCAGTTTTCCAATATTCAACCAAATTTAGCATATCAGTTTTTGCGATCTGCGAAGGGCTTTGAAATTTTGTGTTGACTTTGTAGCCCATTTCTTTGAAATCTTTAGCGATTAATACTGCTTCGTCTCGAATATTAAAAGAAGTTTTATCGCTAAGTTTGTGAAAATCATCATTTAGTCTCGTGTTAATTTTGCTTGCGTACCATACCATTGAATTTTTTAGACTCATTTTTTTCTCCTTCTTTTCCCCTTGGGGGGTGTGTCTATTTTAGGCAAAACTCTTCCGACGGTCTTTTTGCCTTGGCCGGTAAAGGTGGTTGGTTTATTTTAAATCCTATAAACCGAAGGTTGAGTTTAAACTCGGACAGATTTTTTTACGGGAATCTTGTAACCCAGCAGACTTTTATAGTGTCCGCATAACTATTTGCTGTCCGTTTATCCAAGTTTGCGCTATTAAAAAAATACCTTTTACAGGTATTAGCGTTCTTACGGTATGGATAATAGGGGACGGACTCCCTGATATGATGACATTCTGGTTCAATTTTATTTCTGTCAAAAATAAAATTATAGACGTTGAAAATACCGTCATTTTTTTTAATATCTCTTTGAAAGTAGGTTTTATCTTGTTTTTATAAACTCGCTTCAGTATTTTTTATTTTCGCTTCTGCTCAAAAAAAAATACTTAAGCTCGTTTAGTTTTTTAAGGTGGTTTTTGCTGGCTTCAGTCTTGCTGTTTTTGCCTGTTTTTTTCTACGAAAAAAGAGCGGCAAAAAGAGCGCAAGCCTTACGGCGCAAAAACTAATCTGTCAGGGTTTTGGACAGGGGAGTTTTGTGGCGAAACTGTTTCGTCACAAAATAAGGTAATAGATAATAAATTCTCTATGATAGTTTTAAGGTAATTTAGGCAGAATTTGCCTATAAAAGATAAGATAATTTTTATTGATTATGAGACGAAACCATCCGTGAAATAAACGATAAATTTTATCAAGAAATAAAGATAAAATTTATGTTCTAATATAAATACAAGCGGAGTAAAAGTTTTCGGCGTAAGCTGATTATCATAAAGATAACGTTTTCATAACTCCGAACTGAAAACGGCATTGCCGATAGTCGTTATAATTAACGATAATATAAATATTAATTATAATATCTCATAAATAAAAAAGGTTGTCAAGAGAAATTTTTGAACAATCGGAGGGCTTAAAAGGGCAAATACGGGATTCTGGCAATGTGCGCAAATTCACATTGATTTTTTATAAGATTAATTTATAATAAATATTGGAGGGATTATGAGTATGACTACCGTCATAGTAATAGTTTTAACTGCCGCAGGCGTTATTATCGCCTTTTTTATTCAAATAAACATTAGAATTAAAGACTTAAAACAAGACTTAAAAGCGGAAATAGATAGTATTAGAAAAGAAATAAGAGACGATCGCAAGGAAATGGGAGACGACAATAAATGTCTTAGAGATTATATTTTTTCGTATATGAGCGATAAAGCTAAAAAAGAATCCTGCCCATAAACTCTTAAATAACTACATTGAGGGAACTCGCTTTTGACGACAAAAGCTATTCCCTCAAACTCCCTTAAGCAAAATCGGGAATGTCTTAGAAACCGTGCCAGTCCTTCCATGTGCCTGCTCCCGTTGGTCGCATAGTCCGATTTTTCTTTTTGGCGGCCATATGATATACTTATATTATCAATTAATATTCCGAAGCCGGGACGGCATTAAAAATACAAAAACGCATACATGTAATTTTTTAGAATATAAATTAATTAATAAAATCAATAAGTTAAAAAGAGCTATACTCTGCTTTGGGAGCAGGGTGTCGGAGGTTCAAATCCTCTCGCCCCGACCATTTTTCAAGCCTTTCAAGATGCATAAAAAAATCAAATTTTATGACTATGCCTAATTTTGTGCCCACATTTTATTTTTCCTTTAGAAACCGCTTATCCTTATTAATTAGTTACTTTTTATACTGGTAAGTATGTTCCGTACCTATCTACCAAAATAAAACATATCAAGGCAAAATAAGGCTGATTTTGCGGCATTTATTTAAGGTATTTATTTAAGCTGCAATAATCTTCATAAATTTTAAGCCTCGTATTTATAAGGTGCGTTAGAAGCTCTGTTTTTATGCTTTCTATCTGAAATTCGTTAAAAAACATGTTTGCCTCAAGCCTTCCGTATTTTTTCAGTTTTCTTTCGATAAATATAGTCGGATACCAGAATAAAAAGGCTATCACATTTGCTTCCCTTTCAAGTTCCGTTTCATGAAATAATGAAAATGGGGATTGATAAAGCGGATTCAAATTATGGTGGTCCAGCAGGAAATGTCCCAACTCGTGCCCTAAAAACAGGGTGAAAATATTTTCTTCCTTGTCGGGGTTATAATAAATATACCTGTGTTTGTTTAAAACAAAACTCTTCGAGTAGGGAATAGTTTCGTCGATTACGGTAATTATACCTGCATCCTCGGCAGTTTTGAGTAAATCTTCGGGCAGCATTCTTATTTTATTGAAACCTTTAATTCTAATCTCAAGACCATTAATGATTTTAGTTAAGTTCATAATTGTTTTATTTTTATTTTTTATTTTTGTTAATTTTTCCGGCGTCTTTTTGTATTTTACTGCGCCATTTGGAAATGAAGCCTGTGAACTCATTCCAGAGGGTTTCCTCTTCAATTTCTTTCCTTATATATTTATCGATTGCATCGTTTGATTCTAAAATGCCGTTAAAGCCCAAGACAGTAAATCTTTCCCCGTTATCGAGAGCATAATCGCATGCTTTTTGCCACATAAATCTGGCTCTTTTGATCGAGTTTAGCGGGAAATGGTTAGAATCGGCTTCGGAGGCGACTTTATGGAAATAGCTCTCGTTATAAAGCATGTCTATTAGTTCCATAATTTTCTTTTTGTCCGCGGCAGGCAAAGCATTATATTTTTCGTAAATATTATCCGAATTATCGCCGAAAAAATATGATACCGGAACTTTTAAAACATCCGCAAGTTTAATTAATAACCGGGTATCAGGGAATCTAACCTCCCGTTCAATCATAGAAATATATCCCGAGGTTGTTTCTATCTCGTTAGCAAGTTCAAGCTGGCTTAACCCTAATTGTTTTCTTCTTTCCTTTATTTTAAGCCCGACAGATTTTACTAATTTATTTTTATTTTTGCGAATTTTCATTTTTAGATTTTATTTTTTTATATAAGATAATACAAACACATTTGTTTAATTAATATTTGGCATATTTGTAATTGCGAAAATATAGTTGACTTTTACAAAAACAATAGTATTATTTAGATAAACATATTGTTTAAATTATGGAGCGGATGTGGGCTTGAAAGAATTAAGGCAGAGTATCGGATTCTCACAGACTTCACTGGCAAAAGAACTCGGTATAAGCAAAACGGCTATATCTTACATCGAAACAGGCAGGCGAAGACCACCCCTCGGTATAGCCTTAAGGCTTATTATTTTTTTTGGCAGCAAGGGCATAAAACTGACCATAGATGATATTTATCAATCATCCAGGTGAATTAAAAGAGCCCCTCCGCCGATGTCGTGATGACGGCCAATCGCCTAATTATTCTTACCACATGCGGAGATACCGTATAGTATAATTGATTATTCCGGCGAGGCATAATCCGGAGTTGAAACCTTTTTGTCTTTTTTGAGTTTTTCGAGATTAATATAAAAAGTTTTTAAAAAACGGCAAGACGTGACAAGACGGCACAAGACGGGACAAGACGGCGAGGTAAGCCTTGATAATCCTATATCTTTTGTCTCGTTTTTGTCTTGCCCGCGCACAGTTTTATGATAGTTGGACAAAACTCTAAAATTTTAAAATCAGAAAACCCTTGATTTTACCGGTGGGCTGTCCCAGGATCGAACCGCTGACATACTGATTAAGAGTAAATCCAATTAAATTTAATTAACATAGTAATAACAAGCAACGGCAGGCAGACGCTTACTTTTCTGATTTTTATATTTTACCTTAAATTATCCTCTTTTATAGCATTTTTTAGAAAAATCTTTACCGAAATTTTACCGCAAATTTAAAAGATGTGATATAATATTTATTAAAATAATTTCTTATTTCAAGAGAGGTTTACAATGTTTACAAAAGTTTTTACGGCAGTTATACACAAAGAAGGTAATATTTATGTTGCCGATTGTCCGGAAGTTTCTACTGTAAGTCAGGGCTATTCGATAGAAGAAGCCGTTGCAAATCTCAAAGAAGCAACAGAATTATATCTTGAAGAATTTCCGCTTTCGGAAGAAATATCAAAGCCGTTAACTACTACTTTTGAGGTTGCGGTTAATGCCTAAGTCGTTAAATTTATCCGGCGAAGATGTCATAAATAAACTTTCAAAACTTGGATTTTTTAGAGACCGCCAGCGTGGAAGCCACGTCGTATTAAAAAAACATACCGATAACGGTGATATAGGTTGCGTCGTTCCATTACATAAAGAAATAGCCAAAGGCACATTGCATAGTATTTTAAAGCAGGCAAAGATTACTTGGGAAGAATTTATAAGTATATAGATATTTTCTGTCCTGTATTTAGAAATTCAAATTTAATTTTTACTGTCCGCCGGGCGGACACCTCGAACACCTTTAAAATCCCTATAATCAATTTTAAGCCGTTTGATTTTAGGTTAATGGTTTTATACACCATTGTATTAAGATTGGTTAGATTATATCGGGCAAGACTAACATGAAATTTTAAACGGTTTCTTGAGCCCTAAATTACCTCGTATTGCTTCACTTCAAAGCACATAAGATTTTATGAAAATTAAATTTAAGCATACATCAGCCTGCCCTTCGGAAGAGGTATTTCTCTGCCGAATTCTTTGGCGGTTTCTATCCATTCGTCAATAATTACATGGATATTTTTAACGGCTTCTTCGTAAGTCTTGCCGTCCGCTATGAATCCGTGCAGTTCGGGAACCTCGGCGATAAAACTGCCGTCTTCTTCGCTCCAGTATATTATTATTTCGTATTTAGGCATTGTAATTTCCTAAAGCTTTAATTTATATTTTAAAATTATATTTCTAACCTGTCCAGTTAAAAACGAACAAGGCGTCCAGTTAAACCGAAATACGCATCCGGTACCTTTTTCTGTTGCTATAGAATTTTTATGCCGGTTATGGTCTTATTACAAAAAAAGCTCACACAGGACTTAAACGAATATTTCGTAAATTAAAAATATGATATAATAATTTTATGGAAAAGATAGCAGACAAAAACGTTGATATTGCAAAAAAAATTATTACGGAAGAAGTTGAAAAAGCCGGCTATCAGGTTGACAGGATAATTTTATTCGGTTCCAGAGCAAGAGGGGATTATAAGGAATACAGCGATTATGATTTATTTATTATATTAAAGCAAAATATACCTCATGATGTTGAAAATAAATTATTTGTAGCTTTCAATAGAAGAATGAATAAATTAAATATAGATAACGATATAATAATAACTTCTTCAGGCGAACTTAAAAAAAATAATAACGTCGGAAATATCACTTGCTACGCTCTTAAATATGGAGAGGCCGTATGAATGAGGAAACCGTTAATGAGCGGATTAAATATGCCGACGAGAGTTTAAATGCGGGAAAACAGCTTTTTAAAAATAATCCCGATGAATTTAAAACTACAGTATGTTTTCTCATGCAGCAGGGAGTAGAGAAATATCTTAAAGCATACTTAGTGTTCAACGACATTGAAATTAACGAAGCTAATAAAAATAAAATTCATAATATTGGAAAATTAATTAACGATTGCGAAAAAATAGATCCAAGTTTCAATAACCTTATTTAAAATCAATCCTGAAATTTTATCTAACTTCGCCGTAAATTCAAGATATCCATTTCTCTCTAAAACCATAACATTAGAAGATGAAAAAACAGCCGTATCAATTGCCGAAAAGGTAAAGACATTTATTAACGAAAAAATAAATATTAAAAAGAAAGGCTAAAATTCCAGATCACGGTCATTCTATATAAGGAACGATATGTATAAACATGACGAAAACATTATACCCGACTTTTTCGATTGCCGGTTTACCCCTATCACTTCCACGCAAATACAGGCGGGAGTAAGAGAATAAATAAATCTAACACCATTATTTCCCATTATTTCCATTATTTCGACACCATTATTTCTGGTGCATTTTTACTCCGCCGATGTGGTGCACTTTTAGATTGCCGTTGACAATTTAACCAAAAGCGGACATTTCTACTTTGCCTTGACAATAAATTTATTTCAACTTGACTATTTTTAGGGGGCGGGTATAATTTAACATAGATTATATAAGGCTAAAATAATAATTATATAATTATACCTATATTTATATGTATTAATTGATGATGTTTAAATTTATAAATAACCACGTACCGGTATTAAAGTGGCATTAAATTATTTACGGGGGTATGTATGAGATTTAAATTGAATTTAAAACGCTTACGCAAGATTTATTTATTAATTGCGCTGCTGATTACTTTTACCGCTACCCCATTTATTTTATCGGGCTGCGCTTCGTCCGGTCAGGGTCAGTCGCCGCTGCAATTTAATGGGACATCCATTAACGGGCCGGTGGTGTCTTTCAACTTGACCGGTCCGGTATTTGCACAGACGACGCAACCCTCTAATTTGTGGGGTAGCGTGGTTTGTCAGGGCATGGATTCAAATCACTTATTGCCGCTGAACTCGCAGTACCAAAGTATAGCTCTACTGCCGGGGGATTTAAGCGCCTCCTTTGGGACATGTTTGTCGCTTGGGACAGTGAACGCAGGGAGCCTGAAGAATATACAGGTAACAACTCCACCCCCATTAAGCAATGGTAGCAATGTAAACGTTCTGACCGCATACGACTTAAACACGACCGTTCCTGTACAGGTGAGCTTTACGGACGACACCTGCCTTACTCAAACTCAAAATTGCTATAATGACTATATGGGTATACATTCTACAGGACATTCATATTTAATGGGTTATTATAGTCTTAATTCAACAAAAGAAAACGATCCGTGGTTACTTGGCAACAAGGGCAATTACGTGGTTACTATACAGGAGTTTATAGACGTCATCCCGTCGCTTCAGCCCGGGCCCTCTCCCTCTATACCACAAAATATTACAACTTGTCCGCAAGGACAGACATGCACAAATGGGCCGGATGGGCAAATGGGGTATTGGGTGCCCCTTAACGCTCAGACTACTTACCTCTATGGATCGTCAGCTACGAGTTGCGGCAATGGAGACAAGACTTGTTTAGGGAATGATATTATTAACTCCGGCAATCAGGCCAGTCAAAGGGGGGCGGTCAGTCAAACTCTGGAAATACCGGTTGATTTGTTGCATGCCGCCGCTCTCAACTACTTAAGGGTGGTTATCACGGGCTATGAGGGCGATACCAGACCATGGCCGGAAGCCGTCTGGCATGAGGGGAATAAGAAGAAGAAAGGATACTGGACAAGCCTCAATAATCAGCAAGGATATAACTTCGACACGGGAGTTGCGTGGAACAAAGGACGGATAATAGCTGGGCAGCATTGCGTGAAAACCAACACCCCTGGAGGTAGAAAAACTATTTGTAATATCATTGACTACGGTTACCATTCTGGAAATCACAACTTTAATTATAGCGTGTTCAGCGAGCCGTTTGCGGTGCAGGTTGAGCCGATAGCTGTAGTGCAGTTGGCGGCGGTTCCGTACGCTATCGAATACATGCCGCCGGGCAGCAAGAGTTACTTAAATTACTCCGATACGATGACCGAAGGCACCCAATTTCAGATTGGCGAGAACGGCGGTGTAAGCAATGCGTCAGGCAGCGTGACAGGGACATGTACCGGCACAAATCTTGACTTCAATCTTGGAATATTCGGGGTTGGAGGAGGGTTTAAGAATAGCGACCTCAATTGTAATTCAAGTAGTAACTCCAGTGGTACTTCCCAGGGAACTTCTACGGCGGATACAGACTATATTAAAGCTGCATCGACAAATGGAAATAAGATTTATTCCGAAGGCTACATACCGGGTAATTATTTCAAAGAGGCATTCTGGAATGACGTATTTGAATTAGATATTGATCAGCCCTATGCCGTGTACGACGACAACGGGAATAGCGTCACCAGGTTTCTCCCTGTAACCGGCTACCCGGATTTAGCCAGCATTACTGTAGCCGAATTAGCGGCCTGTGCCGCAGGGGAAACTTCCATAACTATAACCGGCTTAGATGGAACACCACAAACAATAAACCCCTGCCAAGCCGGATTTATTGTTGCTAACCCTCCTAAACCTATGTACCTGACGGGGCCGCAAGCTTTATCTCTTCTGTCGTTGGATCCATTTTATCCAACCGGCCAATCCTTCGACCCCTCGTCCTCGCCTACATCGTCTAATCCGAACCGTTTCACCATCCCTCAAAACATACCAACGAAAAACTGCGGTCCTTATAATATAACAAGCCAGTTCTGTGGGACTGAAATTAAGAACAGCACGGAGGTGAGCGGCACAGCAGGTAATCAGACCGGCATTGTAACAGGGGTAACGGTCGCCAACACCAACAAGAACGCCTCGGACTGGGATATTAATTTAACGGGCACATATAAATCCGTCAGCGCCGGGGTTAGCGTAGGAGGGACCACGGTCAATATACTGGGCACTAGTAACAGCTCTGGCGCTCAGATGAACTATTACAATTCCACCACGCTTAGCGTTGAACAAGCGATTACCTTCCAGACCGAAGTGGCCGATTCCAATTATTATATTTTAATACTATCTCCTTCATCGATTCCCACCCCCTCATATTCGAATTGCGCTGATAACTTCAAAAATAATCTCATCACGCTATATCCTTATCAGGACAACAACTTCTCCACCTTGCTGTTCAGGGATCCATGCGCTCCTTCCCCGCCCTTTCCTTTTCATCCCTCTTTAAAGAGGGGAGCGCCGATGCCAAAAATACTAATACAGAAGGTATTTCAGGAGAATCCTTACCTTGTTAATGAAATCCTGAAGCGGCGGCAGTGGCAGCGGTCGCAATTCTTGAAGCATCTTAAGGCTGTCGTTCCGGCTAGCCGCCAGGGTGCTCTGGATATGAGCGGTAAGCCCCTTCGCTGATATTGATTGTTTTTACCGTTATGCTGAAGCGGGTCTCGGCCAGCTTCAGCTATGTCCCTGAGAAAGAGGAAATGATAGGCGAAAAAACATTAAAGAAAATAAGGAATTAATTGCCGATCCTAGTGTTAGATTAAAACGGAATACGCAAACAAGCCTGCTTGCTATGAAAGGGCGGATTTAACGATCGTTAAAAAAGCTAACTGGATACAAAGGCATTAAGATGACTTTAAGACATGCTCACTTGTCGCCGACGCACATAAAAAAGTGGTAGATATACTTGATGAAAAAGTAATTTCCACTGATTTAAAAATTCACAATTCCTTCATGATGCAAGAAATCTAAAAAATATTGGAGTTATGAAAGCCTTGTAAAATATGGTGGGCTGTCCCGGTATCGAACAGGGAACATACTGATTAAGATGCAACTTATCTAATAACGCAAGCTATTGATATTGTTGAGTATTTACCATTGTAAAAAATGCTATGGGACGATTTTGAGACAAAAGACTTGAATTCTTTTTATTTTTTTTAAACCGCTATTTCTAATCCTATTTTGCCGTATTCAACGGTGGGCATCGATTTATTGCCGCCTTCCGCCGTCTTTTTCATATCGATAAGGCCAAGGCTCTCAAGTATTTTAACGTCCGTCGCAATGCTTTTTATATCCCTGCCGGCAAACCTTGCAAGTTCGTTAATGCTTTCGGGATGTTTTTCCTTTATTATATGGAGCAGTTCAAGCCTTTTTACCGTAAGCGCTTTTCTGAACCCTTCTATGCTTTCAAAATAAATTGCCTTTTCGCTTCTAACCCTTTCCCCTTTTTCGATAGCTTCGGCCGCGCTTGCAAAATCTTCCAGAACTGATTTAACGCTTTTTATTCCTATTTTAATCTTCTTAACTTTCATAATATTAACCTCTTTTTTTATTTTTATAGACATTGATATCTTTCATAAAATCCCCGATAAGCCGCCTAATAGTTTTAAATTTATAGTATTCCATACTCTTTCGGTTGTGCTTATGATCGCCTTTGCCTTCGGCATTGTCATAACCTATAACCCGCTCTCCCTTTACTATATAAACGAGGGAATATTTGTAACCGTGAGGTTTGTCCGCCGAAACCGGCACCTGCCATAACTTGATTTCTATAATATTGCCGCTGTCTTCCCTGATTTTTATATGTTTTATTAATTTTGCTTTCATTATTGGTATTATATACCAATAATAATTTAGAGTCAAACTTTATATTAAATATCAAGAGCGTCTTTAATTATGAATATAAACGCAATTATCGATTAGTCTTGTTAGCACAATGTATGGCATTATTTATGACCGATTTAATTCACCATCCCATATCAAAAGCCTTCGAGATTTTAGACGAGCGTTGCAAAATCGTTGCAGTGGATAATGAAGAAAAAATCAACAAACTTTAAAGCCGTTGATTTTACGTGGTGGGCTGTCCCGGGATCGAACCGGGGACCTACTGATTAAGAGTAAATCCAATTAAATTTAATTAACATAGTAATAACAGGCAACGGCAGACAGACGCTTACTTTTCGGATTTTTATATTTTACCTTAAATTATCCTCTTTTATACCGTTTTTTAGAAAAAACTTTACCGAAACTTTACCGGTTTTTTAAATCGAGATTAATTCTTATTCAAGGAAGTGAAATACCTAAATCTTTGCATATTTTACGGGCAAGATTATCGTCTATCTCGTTATGTCTTGGAACAGTAGAATGTTTATTTAAAGAACGATTAAACCACCATGAATGATTACCGCCTTCACGTTCAAATTCGCAGCCGTTAGTCTTTAAGTGTTTTATAAGCTGCTTCCGTTTCATATGGCTATAAGTTCCGTTTCATAGCCATTGCCGGCTTCTTTAATAGCTTCGCCGCGGTAAATTTCCAGAGCCTCTTTAAGGGCTGATTTTAAAGATACTAAAAGTTCTTCTTTAGTTTTTTCTTGGCAGTTTACGCCCGGGATTTCTTCTATCCAACCTATCCACCAGGGACCAGATTTTTTAATTATAGCAGTAAACATTTTAACCCCTTTTTTAAATTTATTTAAATATATATCTTAAGTTTACATAAACTATTAACTTTTTGCAATTTTTCTTTTTTACTGTCCGCCCGGCGGACACCTCGAACACCTTTAAAATCCCTATAATCGATTTTAAGCCGTTTGATTTTTGGTTAATAGTAAATTACCTGTTTTAAGTTTATCGGGGCTTAAATCATAAATGCGGCGGTTCTTAAAGGGTAGATTTGATTATAAAAAGCGGTAATCGTCCTGTATGGACTAAAGATACCTTTTAAAGCTCTGGCAGGATTTAAACAGGCTAAAGCCTGCCGGTTAATCAACAGACAATTTATTAACGACAATCCAACAGCAAAAAGCCGCTATTGGATTGTCTAAAATTGCCTGCTACGCCTTATTTTACAGCGATAAAGCATACTATTAAATAAGGTTGATAAACCTTTTAAATCCAGCGGAATCGGCGGCGGAAAAAATCTTTTTTTTATAAAAGGGGGGAGCAAAAGCAAAAAACTGAAAAGATTAATCATTATCAAAATTTTTAACTGTAGGTCTTGGTTTAATTGCGGCGATAACTTCGCCAATAATTCTAATATCCTCTTTTTTAAAATAAAAATCATCATATACTAACCTTATATATTTAGCGGTTTCATAGTTTTCATTTACATATAAGAAAGCATAAAAAAGATTTTTTTTATAAGTATAATCGTGGATTATTTCAATATATCTGACTAACTTATCATTATTAGGTTTTTCAAGAATAAACAATTTTTTTGGAATTTGATGTCCTTTTCTAACTTCTTTTATGAAAAAATCAGAATAATCAAAATTATCTAAATACCTAATAATTAAATAATCGCCTGCAAAAGCGGTAGGAATTAAGGAATCGTCATTTATAACTACGGCGTAATAATTATGACCGTTAGTTTTAAAATCTTCACGAAAAGGGTCGTAAAATTTCCTTTCATCAACAAGTAAATTTCCTTTATTTCTAAATTGCAAGAAATCTAAATCCTTATCATTATCAATAAACCTGTCAGAAATTAAAAGTTTTAATTTATATTTTGGCGGAGTTTCCGGGAATAAATCAATTTCGGGGGTTAAAACTTTTCCAATTAATTCTTTCTCTTTAGATATTTTTATCTCTAATGCTTTAAATATTTTTTTTATAGTTGAATTGCTATATTTTTGCTGATAAGATTCAGCAAGCCCTATTAATGAACGAGTAATATTAGCCATTTCTGCAAGTTGAACCTGTGTTATGCCTTTTTTTATTCTTGCTCGCTTAATATAATCGATAATATCTTTATCTATTTGCTCTAAGGCAATAAGTTTTGTCATATTTTTTGTTTTTTTAAATTATTTTATTGACAATGTTAAATTTTATTGGCATAATTAATATTAATAACTAATGTTATATAATTTATAACATTATAGTTTATTTATTGTTAAATATTATATTTTAAAGGATATTAAAATGCAAATCGAAAAACTTGAAAATTATTACACTCTAAGAGAAACAGCGGAAAAATTACGAATAAAACCGACGACACTTTATGGTTGGGTGCGGAACAAAAAAATAACTTGTTATAAAAACGGCAGAAAATATCTTTTTACGGATAAAGACATCTTAAATAAACTTAATAAAAATCGTATCAATAATGATAATGAATAACGCCAACATAACGCCTGATTTTGACATAATCGAACTACTTAAAAGCAAAAAACTATCTTTAGATGAGTTAGGCTTATATGTGATGTTGTGGGCTATATCCGATAAATCGTTAATATTGCATAACATAACAGAATTAGCAAAGCTTGGGAACTGTGGCACAGATAAGGTTAGTGGACTAATCAAAAAATTAATCGAAAAGAAATTGTTAATAGAACGGCGCATAAACCAGCGGATATATTTTTTTAAAGTTATTCGTCCGGACGAAAACTATGAAACTGCTAAAATGGAGTTTTTAAAGCTATGACAGACAAAACCGACATATTAGATTTTGACCAAAAATACGGTTATGTTCAAGTTCCTAACGTGCTTGTCCTGAATATGTCAAAACTTCAATTATCCGGTAATGAGCTTGCTTTATTGATAATTATTCGGATGTTCGCATACCAAAGAAATTATAGCTTTCCGTCCTTAAAAACACTTCAAAAAATATCTGGTCTATCTCATCGAGGCGTCATCTATATTATTAAAACCCTCGAAAATAAAGGATATTTAGAAATAAAAAGAATTTCTCAAAAAAATAATTTCTACAGTTTCAAGCCCTTAAATGATTTATTAGAAAAGATTATGAATAATAATATAGATGAAGAGGTAGTCAAAAATTTTGACTACCCTAGTGCAAATTTTGCACTACCCCCAGTGCAAAATTTGCACCCGAATAAGAAGAATATAAATAAGAATAAAAACACACACACAAAGAAAGAAGAAAAAGAAAGCGTGTGTGATGAAATCAAAAAAACAAAAACTTTTCAAAATACCGAACCGGCAATTATCGAAAACCTTTTACAGAAAAACGGCGAAAAGGCAGTAATTGCCGCGAAGTATATCGAAAAGACATTTGCCGGACAGGCAATAAGAAATCCGGCAGGGCTTTTAATTAAAACCCTTGAACGTGGGACATATTCCGAATTGCCGCAGGAAACAAGAAATCTTGCCAGCATAAAAGCGGACATCGAAAGGCTTAACGATAAATATAAGGGCTTTTCCGTGTTTCAAGGGGAAAAGATAACAGAAATTTCAAATATCGGCGGCAGGATAGCATTTAGGACTAATGATATAACGAAGGATATGACGGTAACGCCGGCTAAAAGCTACGAAGAATTTGAAACATACCTGAATCGGCAAAAAGGCATAAATTCATCTTAACGGCGGGTATAAAACTATTAACACCTTTCAAACAAGGGCTTAAAACGCAAATTAGAAAGGGTTTTAAAATATAATTTACATTAAAATAACAAAAAAAGGTGAAATTATGAAAAAACTAATTTTAATCGCAGGGATAATAATTACGGGATTAGCTTTATCCGGGTGCGCTAAAAATCCGGCTATGGTTTATCATCGTTATTCATACTACACAAAGCACCATAAGCAAGCTTATAGGGTTTATGCGGCTTGCAAGAAAATTCCTGACTTCGTAAATCAAAAAAAATCAATAAATTTCGATGTGTCAAAAGAAAATAAGAATTGCTTTAACGCATATTATAATATTTTTTTTCACTTTCAGGGTAGGGGTTATGTACATTAATTAAAGGAGGATTTATGAAAAAGCTATTAATTATCGCAGTTTTTACGGTTATTTTTGGAATATCAAGCAGTGCCTATGCGCAAATGGCGGTTTTGTCAGTTCCAAACCCGCAGTCGTTAGCAACGCAGGCTGAAACTACGGCAACGGCGATTAATACTAAACTTCAAACAACTTTGCAGGACATAAGAAATGCGCAAGCGGTTCAGGAAGCGACTAATGCTTTTAACCAATTTCAAACATATCAGAACGACTACTACGAAGCGACCGGATTTTTGCAAAACTTAAAGCAATTAGACGGTGTAAGTAGCTTTTTGCAGAATTATACGCAATTTGTGCCGAGTGTTCAACTGAACACGCCTAACGGAAATCTGGATCAGTCGCTTGTTAATTATGTAAATGGAATGGGGGCAAGCGATTTAAATGCGGCGAACCCTTGGGATAATGCAATAGGTGTAAATTCGACGGCGGCGGACGCTCAGGCTATAAGTCAAGCCGCGATTAACAGCGAATCGTCAACGGCGGCATTAGACAGCAAAGAAGCGCAGACGGCTACTACGGCGGGACATTTAATATCAACGCAGGCTACAAGCGCAAACGGTCTTGACGCGGCAAGATTAAGCGCAAGCGCGGACGGCAAAATCATAGAATTATTAAGTGAAATACTTCAAAATCAGGCGGTAGAAAATCAGGCAAATGCGGCACAACAGGCGGAAACATTAAGGGCGAAACAGCAGGCAATATACGAAAGACAAAATAGCGAACAAACAAGCAAATCTTTAGCTAAAAACTTTGCGGCGGGGTGGTAATTATGAAAAAACTACTTATTTTAATAATTTTGTTTATATCGATAACGGCGGGAGTAAGGGCGGCTTATGCGCAGACGGCTACAACGGCGGGAAATACTACTGGACAAACAAATATTACGATTACGCAGTATCCGCAAATCGGCGTAACCTCGACGATACCGTCAACATTCGGAAATCTAATGAATAATAATATTATGCCGTTAGAAAAAACGATACTGCCTTTTTCTTTTCTCGTGTTTTTGTTCGCAATGGCTATAAGGCTATATTTAGGGGAAGAAAAAGGCTATATGAAAGAAATATTTTATATGATTTTCATAATGTCAATTTTGATTATGTATAACACTATTTTTCTATGGCTCAATTCAGTATGCGACGGCATAGCGCACGCTATAATGCCGGCAAACGAAGTTTCATTATTTTTAAGCTCGATACTTAATTGGAATCACCCGGGCATTAGCTTTCTTGCTTTTTCGTTATCCGGTTTTGCGGCAACGGCGGCGCTGACTCTTGCAAGCATTGCGATATGGATTCTTGAATGGCTAAGATATTTATTACTTTCTTTTATGTATTTAGTGGGTCCGATTACGATAAGTTTATCGATGATACCGCCGCTCCGACCATTCCTTAAGGCTTGGATAAAAGATACGATAGAAATAATGTGCTGGTTTATAGTTACTGCGGTTCTTTTCCAAGTCTTTAATACGATTCTATCGACGGGGAACACATACCCGTCTTTGCAAAATTTATCCCCTCTGGCAGTTGCAGGGATTTATACCTTTTTAGTCGTTCTGATAATTTTAACGCCATATCTGACATCAAAACTTTATCAAGGCGGAATGGGGGCTTTGGGGTCTATTGCAAGCTATGCGACAATTTCTTTGATAACCGGCGGAGCTTCGGCGGGACTCGGAGCGGCGGGAGTATCGGGGGGCGGACTTGCCGGTAATTTAGGGGCTAAACTTGCCGGTAAGGGCGGAACGACAGCGGCAAGACACGCGGCGGAATCGGGGGGCGGGTATTCATCGGCACAAATACGGGCGGCGGCAGGCAGACGCACAAATAAAAATCCATATAATAAAAGGGGGAACGATGAAGAATAAACTTGAATTTCTTAAAAAGAACAGGGTAAATATTACATCGATTTTTATTTTAGCATTTGCTTTGTATTATTATTTTGCCGGAAATATAAACGACGCTTTAGGATATATTCTTTTAGGAATTGTTTTAAATTTATTGAATTTGGCACATAATCACCTTAAACCAAAAGAAAACAACGGGGCTAATAAGCAAAATCAGCCCCGATAAACTTAAAACAGGTAATTTACTATTAACCAAAAATCAAACGGCTTAAAATCGATTATAGGGATTTTAAAGGTGTTCGAGGTGTCCGCCGGGCGGACAGTAAAAAATTAAATTATCGTGGCGAAACTGTTTCGCCACGAGAAAATTAAATCATCGTGCGGACACTGTGTCCGCACGATGAAAGGGGGACGATATGAAAAACGAAAACAAGAAACAAAATTACAGGGTCATCGTGAAAATTAACGAAATCGTAATAAGCTTTATAGCCGAAGACAAAGAACAAATGAGCGAACAGCTGAAATTTTTATACAAGGGAATAGATATTCCTAAGGAAAGATTATACAAGGAAGACGGGACGGACGGTATCGTCGAAGTTACCAATGATGTTATCGTTTCCGTTGTTAATGAAATTTTAGACTGCCACAGCTTCAGGCTACCTGAATATCAAAAATATATCGAAGAAATTTAAATATTCCGGGTCCGGAAAAAAGGGGGAACGATGATAATTGAAAAAAAGGACATTAACAACATCGCAAATATATGTGATTTCTTTGAAAGCCTAAAATTTAAGTATTCGGAATTGGACGGATTATATGATTTATCGGAAGATGTTGAGATAAGCATTGATAGACTATTAGCCGCAATGGAAGAAGAAAAGGGGCAATAATGGGCGCACATAAAAGGGTTGATTTTAGCGAAAGGGATAAACAATTATTATATCTTTTATATAAACATAGGTATTGTGATTTTACGGCTTTAACTATGTTGAATATTAAATATGATACTTTATATAGACGATTAAAGAAATTAATTAAATCCGATTATGTTAAAAAATTAAATTCTGAAAATATTAAAATCGAAATTTACAGCTTAACGCAAAAAGGCGAAAACTGGCTTACTCAAAACATCGAGCAGGAATTTAATAAACCGATTTTAAGTAAAATTAAAACATCGTCTTTATATAACTTTAATCATCACTTATTAATCGCAAGAATAGGCGCATTATTGGCAAGCAGAAATATCGATTATGAAATAGATTTAACCTGTAAAAAAGCATATCCAGAACTTAAAATAATACCGGATATAATCATTAAAAAATACGGCGGATTAATCTGCTTTGAAATCGAACTTGAATACAAAACGGCGGAAAAATACGCAAAGAAATTGTCGCAATTACAGAACAGCGCGGATATAAAAAAGTTAATATATTTGACACAGGGGAAGCCTGATAAATTACAAAATAAAATATCGATTATAGACCGATATAAGAAGGGTAAAAGTATAGATGAAAGATTTATTGATAACGAAACGAAAAACAAAATAATATTTGTAGAATTAAATAATTTTATTCAGAATATAGACGAATTTATATCCTAAAAAAGAACTAAAAAAATCACACACAAGAACGGACGGAGAAAATAAAAAGAAAATGAAAGAAACGAAAAAGATAAAAAATAATTCAAGTTTTGGCGGAAAAAAGATAAAAAATACCGTTCCGTTTTTCGTATGTTGCAGGTCGGAAGGGTATTTTTAGGGCAAAAGGCACTGTTCCCCTACTCCCACTTAGTAGGTGGTCGGGGAGTTTAAAAAGCCAAACTTCCCGACCACCTACTAAAAGCGTGTGGGAGTAGGGGAACAGCAAAGGCAAAAGCAGAAGCGAAAGACAAAAGCAAAAACCAAAGCAAAAGACAAAGGCAAACTGCGAAAGCAAAATTGAAAAAAAATTATTAATTATAAAAATAACTTCTACACGGAAAAAAAATTATGCTGATAAAAATTAAAGAGGTTGCCGGAATGTTAGCGATGAACCAAACAAGCATTTACAAACTTGTTTATCGTAAAGCTATTCCTTATGTCAAAATAGGCGGAGCTTTAAGGTTCGATAAGGATAAAATTATCGCTTGGATTAATCAGAATAGCTGTGATATGATTAATCCGAAAAGTAAGCGTTTGTAAATGTCGTTTAAGGGGGTGAATCAATGGGCATTTACAAAAAAGCTAACAGCAATAATTTTATGATGAGCAAAACGGTAAACGGTTTGACTTATTTTAAATCCAGCGGCACAAATTTAAAAATGGAAGCAAGGGCAACTTTCGACCGCTGGGTCATCGAGCTTAAAGAACAAATCCGGACCGGCGAGCCGGTAAAGCAGAAACAAGAACCTATAATAAATAATTCTACTTTTTCGGAGCTTGCCGATAAGTATTTGGAATATACCGCCGGACGCTTAAAAAGCCATAAAGGGCTTTTCACTTTTTACAAAAAACTAAACGGCTATTTCGGAAATAAAACCTTAACGACTATTTCAATAGAGGATGTCGAAAATATGCAGTCCGATATTTTAAAACAGGGGCTTTCAAACGCATATGCAAACAGGTTATTAATTCATTTTAAAAGAGCGTTAAAAAAAGCGGCCGATTGGGAAATAATATCCGACGATGTTCTTAATAAGTTTAAAAAGGTTAAACTCGTAAAAGGGGAAACAAAGCGGTTAAGGTATCTGTCCGAAGATGAGGCGCAAAGGTTTATCGGTAATTGCGATATTAATTTAAAATCTATCGTAATAACTGCTTTAAATACCGGTATGCGTAAATCGGAAATTCTGCATTTAGCTTGGGACAGGGTAGATTTAAAGAACCGGATAATCCTTTTAGATAAAACAAAGAACGGCGAAAGGCGAGAAATACCGATAAATCAAACACTTTACGATGTCCTGCTGCAGCTGCCGAGGCATATAAGCGGCTATGTATTTGCAAATCCTAAAACCGGCAAGCCTTACAATAACGTTAAAAAGAGCTTTGGATCGGCGTTAAGAAAAAGCCATATTTTTGATTTTAGGTTTCACGATTTAAGGCATACTTTTGCAAGCTGGCTTGTTATGGGCGGGGTAGATTTAACGACCGTTAAGGAACTGTTAGGGCATAAGGATGTCAGGATGACTTTAAGGTATTCTCATTTAGCGGCAAGTCATATATCTAATGCCGTTAAGGTTTTAGAAAAAAACTTTACCGTTTCTTTACCGCAGGAACAAAAGCAAAAATCCGAATATCTTGAAAGTGTTTAAATATCTGGTGGGCTGTCCCGGGATCGAACCGGGGACCTACTGATTAAGAGTCAGTTGCTCTACCGATTGAGCTAACAGCCCACATAAATGAATAAATAAAAAGGCAAGCGTATTATAAACATTATACTCGATAATTATATACTATTTTTATTTTTTTAGTCAATTCTTTTCACAATTAGTGATATACTTCTAAATAAGAGGCTGCATTTTAGGGTACCTGCTTAAAGCATTTACGGCAGGCGTAAAAGATAAAGGATAAAAATAACTTAAGTTTCTCGGTAAATGCGGGAGGCGGATAAAAAGATTATCCGAAAGGCATATGATATTTAAAAATCGGCAGGAAGCGGGAAAGCTTTTAGGGAAAAATTTATTAAAGCATAAATATAAACCGGAAAAAACTGTGGTTATAGGTTTATTACGGGGCGGGATTCCTGTTGCTTATGAAATTGCAAAGGCATTGAACGCGCCTTTAGATGTTGCATTAGTAAGAAAGATAGGCGCCCCGGATCAGGAAGAATTAGCCATAGGGGCGATAGTGGACGGTGAAAATCCGAAGGTTTATCTCAATAAATCTTTAATATCCCGTATCGCAATGCCCGAAGGTTATATCGATAGAGTTAAAGAGATTAAGCTCGAAGAAATCAGGAAAAGGGAAAAAATTTACAGAAAAGGGGGGGGAAGGATAGATGTTCACGGCAAAATAGCAATAGTTGTGGACGACGGTATTGCAACGGGCGCTTCCATCAAGGTTGTAATAGAGGCTTTAAAGGAAGAAAAACCTGAAAAAATAATAATCGCCGTTCCTGTTATCCCAAAAGACACTCTAAACGAATTAAAAAAAACTGTAGATGATGTTATAGTTCTGGATGCCCCCGAAGAGTTTTATGCCGTAGGAGAGTTTTATGAGGACTTTGGTCAGACAACGGATGAGGAAGTAATCTCGCTTCTTCAAAAATCGAAATCTAAATAGGTGAAAATTGTGATTTAAATCAATTTAATTGAATTATATATTTGATAAACTTAGATTTAGAGTTTTAGAAGAAAAGACATCTTATATTAATGTTAAGGCAAAAATTTATAAGGCTTTTTAAATCGGAGGTTTATCATGGCCATAGTTAATGAAAATGATATTTTAGAAAAATTAAAAGATATAGTTGACCCTGAACTCGAAGTTAATATAATTGATTTGGGGCTGGTTTATAAGGTGAATATAGATGATAACGGAAATGTTAGGATAGATATGACTCTAACGGCTAAAGGGTGTCCGATAAGCGATGTGATAAAGTACGAGGTAGAAGAAGCGCTCAAAAGTATTTCCGGTGTCAATGCCGTAAGCGTCAATTTTATTTGGGAGCCGGAATGGAGCCCGACGATGATAAAAGACGGCGCATTAAAAAGGCTAAAAACCCGTTAATTTTTTAACCAGTTTAATATTTTAATACAATTATAATATCATAATGAACGCAACTGACAGCTCCATTAATATAGCGCTGAGGCATATTAAAACGGCCTTGATATTTTTGCCGATTTTTTTCATCGTAATGTTCCTCGACTCAAGAAGCTTTAGCGTCTATTTTTTTATGAACACAAAAATAATTTCTCTTACGCATATATTTACTCTCGGTTTTTTGATGATGGTCATTATGGGCGCTTCTTATATGCTTTTACCGGTGGCGCTTGGCGTAAAAATTGCTTATGAAAAGCTTTTCTTCCCTGTTTATTATGTTTTTGTCGTTTCTTTATCGTTATTTGTTATAGGAATGCATTATTTAATTCCCGTTTTAATAGCAGTGGGCGGGCTTTTTTTATTTATTTCTATTTTGACTTATAACATTAATATACTCATAAGCTTAAAAAAAGTAAAAAAATGGGACTATTCGGCATTAGGAATTGCTTTCGCCTATTCTTATCTTTTTATAGGTTTATCGATAGGATTATATCTATCATTATCATTTTATTTTAATATAGGTTTTAATCTTTACGATATATTGAAAGACCATATTTATTTGATGTTTGCCGGCTTTGTCGCTATGCTTTTTATAGCTGTTTCCTACAGGCTTCTTCCGATGTTTTATATGACAAAAACGCCTCCTAATTACTTTTGGAAAACTGATTTAACAATTATTAATTTGGGTATTATTGCCATACTAATCTCGTCGTTTTTTAACGGAGGAACCGGTTATATTTATTTTTACTTGAACGATGCAGGCGAAACGCTTTTAGGTCTTGGAGTCTTGTCGTATTGCTTTATATTTTTTAATCTTATGCTGAAAAGGCTTAAAAAGAAACTTGATATCACTACATTTTATTTATATAGCGGAATTATATTTTTAGTTATAACGGCTACTGCCGGTTTATTGTTAATCATTATACCGCAAAGGACTATGGACTTAAATTACGGCATATATTATTCCTTTGGATTTACCGCTCTTTTTTGTTTTGCGGGTATGATTATCATCGGGTTTTTGCATAAAATATTCCCGTTTTTGATCAGTCTGAAAATATTTGAAAAGGCAAAGAAAGGAGCGTATAACAAACTTTTTAGCAATATGAAAGCCAAATATTTCGAATACTTAATCTTCGGTCTTTTTTTAACCGGCGGGCTGCTCGGTATGTTCTCCTTATTGCTTATTTACATGGTTCTAATTAAAATTACCGCCATTATTCTTTTAGTTTCTTCTATATTGCTTTTAATCCATATATTTTCAATGGAATGGTAAATAAATTATCCCTTCGCTCCTTTAAGGAATTGGCGCAGGCGATGGGCGAGCAGAGGGGGGTAATCAATTATCTCCAGACTTTTATCGTATAAAGGTCTTCGCCTGTTTCTTCCGTTAAAAACTTATACCCGGCGTCTTTTAACCTTGGGTATAAATGTATGGGTTTTCTTTCGTGGGTTATATATAAGGCTTCGCCCTCTTTAATATTTTCTAAGGTTTCAAATATCTTAAGAAGGGGTTGCGGCGGTTCAAGCCCTCTTACATCTATTTCCACGCCTTTTTTATGGGCTAAATTCTTAAGGTCTTCGTCGGTGAAGTTTTTTTCATCTGCTTCTTCCGATACCTTAATGGGTTTCTTGCCTGTTTTATCTCTAAAAAATATTATCTGAAATCCTTCCTGTGTTTTATTCGTGATGTGTTCAAAACCCTTATTTTTTAAAACGGAGTAAAGCGGAAACGGTTCAAAGCTGTTTGTTAAATCCAAAGCCTCATCCTCTTTTAATCCGTTAATCGCCTTCATAATTCTTTGAAACGGATCTGCGCCGTTTTTAATATCTTCCCTGACATCTAACTTAATTCGTTTTAAATTATTTATGGTTTCCATAATTATAACCTCCTACGTTTTTATTTGATTGTTCTCATCTTTTCCATTATGCCTTCTTTTTCGTCTGCGGTTAAGTGCATATCCGCCATATTGAATAATATGTGGTCTTCCTTGTCGATATGTTCCGATAAAAGGGAAGCAAATGAACCGCCGACGGATACGACGGTTTTATAGTTGCCGCCGGCTTGATAGTCTTTAATGCTTTTTTTAAAATCTTCCGAAAGCTCTCTGCTGTGCTTGTGTTCAATAAGCATAACATGTATAGGGCCTGTTTCTAAACCTATATAATTTCCGAGAACGGGGAATAAAGCCTCTTCCTCTTTTTTAAAATGAATTTCTAAATCCTTATCGATAAATGCGGTTATTTCATTAAGTTGATTTATAAGGTTTTTTCTTAAACTATCCGAGGAGCTTGCCCCAATCTTTTTTAAATACCCTTCAAGATTATTTAAAACTCCTCTGACGATTTCGTGGTCGCTTCTTAAAGACATAATTGGGTCGAGATTTGTATCCATAATCGATAGCTCCTTATTTGTTCTGATTTATTTAATTTATTTCCAACTTTTTAACAAATTAATGAAAGAACATAATATGATTTTATCATAATTTTATCATATAATTAATTTTACGCAGTGATAAATATCACAAAAATATAAAAAAAATTATATTAAAATATAATTAAATTATTGCAGGCATTTTATTTTATGTACGAATATTAATTATATATGTATAAGCGTGAGAAACATTGATAACATTATGTTATAATTTTAGATAATATATGATAATATATAACATGGCATAGCAATAAGCGGCAGCAGAAAATCGTAACTGCCAATCATAATCAAACCATAACCAAAAATAAAGGAGAGCGTAAATGGCTGAAGTACAGGGTTGCGAACTTCCGGAGGATTTATATTACGATGTCGAAAAGGACACATGGGCAAAGCCGTTAGGTAATAATATAATTATGCTCGGAATGACCGATGTGGCTCAAACTCAAGCGGGCAAGATTTTGCATGTAACATTTAAAAAAATAGGCAGTCTTGTTCAAAGAAGGGGTAATACCGCGACAATCGAAAGCGGTAAATGGGTTGGGCCCATTCCGTCCCCCGTTGCGGGCGAAATAGTCGAGGTTAACGAAGCCCTGTTAAAAGACCCTCTCCTATTAAATATATCTCCTTACAAAGACGCATGGGTGAGTAAAGTGAAAGCATTCGACTTGAGCGAATTAAAGAATCTTTTAACCGGCTCCGAGGCGGTGGAAAAATACAGAGAAAAAATAATAAAGGAACAGATTCAATGCATGAGGTGTTCAAGCCAGTAATAATATTTCATTAAAATTATCAAATTATCGTTATTATAAATTATGGCCGATGAAATTAACAAAATAAAGGCAAAGCATGATGTTATACTCCTTGTTTCCAAGTGGTGTGAAGAGTGCGTGCCTGCGGATAACGCGTGGAAGAGATTACATGAGGAACGCAAGGACTTTAATTATAGGTCTTTAGATGTTTCCGAACCCGAAGGAAGACGGCTTTCGATTGAACTTTACATAAGAAGCGTGCCATCCACCGTTATCGATGGAAAGCTTTCCTATGTCGGAATTCCCACCAAAGATGATGCCAATGAACTGCTCAATTTAGCTTGATTTATCAAAAAATCTAGATACCCTGCCTTTATTTATTAGTCCATTCATATATTTATATTATCTTATATTATTGCGTAAAATAGTTAAAAATTGTAATTGATTTATTTGTTTTAATATGTTAAAACAAACCAAAATTAATTAATTTTAAACTTAAACGGAGGGAGTTATTATGAGATTTTTTGCACGAAAACTATTATTAACCATGGCTTTGGGTTTTCTGTTCGTACTTATAGGTTCGGTTAATGTATTTGCGGCGACCTACGGCGTATTTACTCAGGTCGCCGTCAATGTTCCCGGAGATATTCCATCTGTTGTCCATAATATCAAATCTGCCTTGAATCATGCGGGTTGGAAGGTTGTGGGAACAACTAATATATCTCTTCCAAAAAGCGATACTCATAAAGCAATCGTCATAGCCGCAACGAATAACGTCTATAATAAATATATGGTCGATAACGGCAACAATCCGGCGGCCGCTTTCGGACTTCCATTAAGAGTAGAGGTCTATACCACGCCGGCCCAGGGTATTGTCGTCAGTATGTTAAATTTACCTGCTTTAGCAAGAACATTTTCCGGAAATTCTTATGTAGATTATGCAATTAAAGTAAATAATATGTTAAAGCATGCTATAAGGGGCGCGGTAGGCGGCACCCCTTCAAATCTGCAATACGGTCCGATGAGAAGCGGGAGGTTTCCCGGCGGTATCGGGGGCGGTTCTTTTCCCGGCAGTATTGACCAGATATCGAACTATTCCGGCAGTACTAATTCTAATTTAAGGGGCGTCGCACAATTAATAGAAGCGGGGATTGGCCGTAATAACGGCAGATGGCGGTTAGTTTACGAGATAAGCAAACCTTCGATAGGTTTTATAGAATTTGGCGTTACAAGGAATTCGACGGAAAGACACTCTATCGAAATCGACAGCGGCGCAAGGGCAACCTCCTCGTATAAAACCCCGGGGATAGACCATGGCGCGTCTTTTCCGATAGAAATACTTGTTTATAGGGACGGAAATTACACCGATGTGTCGATACTTGGCGAGATGTGGAGAATGAAATATTATTTTGCCGATGCGGGAATGTTAGCATTTATGACACATATGGGAATGCCGGGTTCCATACAGGGTTCTTTAAAACAGATGATTTTATACGGGTTGGCATACTAACCCCCACCCTGTCCCCTCTCCCATAAAGGGGGAGGGGACTAAGGAAGGATGATGCTTATCATCCGCAATCGGAGTATCCGCAATCAAGGCATACCGTGCAGCCTTCCGCATGTTTTAAATTAGAACCGCCGCACATCGGACAGGCGCCCCTTCCTTGAACTTTATATGTATCTATATGCCCGTTTTTCTGATTTTTATGAGATATTTTCAGACTTCCATTTTCCAACAGGCTTTTTTCAAGCGCTTTTCCGATAGCATCCGCGCATGAGTATATTATGTTATCGCCGAAACCGTGCGGTATATTACATCTAATGCCTTTTAGCTGGTTTATTATTTCTTCGGTGTCTATTCCCGACCTCAAAGCTAAGCTTACCATTCTGCCGGTTGATTCGGTTTGAGACTGCGCACAGCCGCCGGATTTGCCGATAGAATTAAATATTTCAAAAGGCCTTCCGTTTTCGTCGTAATTTATCGTTACATATAAAGGTCCGCAGCCGGTTATTGTTTTAATCGTAATTCCATGTATAATATCAGGCCTCTTTCTCGGCTCGATTCTTTTTTCGCCGCCGCTTTTTTTTTCAACGGCGGGTTCGATGCCGATAGGTTCGGTTACCGGAGAACCGCATACCGGACACTTATATTTGCCGTTTGCGGAAGGACCTGTCGTTAAGACCTGTTCCCTCGAGCCGTCTCTGTAAACCGTAATACCTTTCAAATTAAGATTATACGCAAGCAGATATACCTCTTTAATATCTTCTTTTTTTGCAGAGTTTGGAAAATTTACGGTTTTACTGACGGCATTGTCCGTATATTTTTGAAATGCCGCTTGAAGCATAACATGCCATTTTGGCGTAATATCGTGCGAGGTTATAAATATGCGGCTTAAATATTCATAGATTTCGGGGCTTAATAAATTAGGCGGCAAATCTTTATAAGAGTGCCCAAGATTACCGTTCTTAACGACAAAATCTATAAGTTCATTTGAATAAACGCCTAAACTTTCCAGTATATTTTTAAAATTTTTATCGGTTTCTATTAAAGTTTGATTGTCTAAGACATGCCTTTCATAAGCTAATGCAAATAACGGTTCTATTCCGCTGGATGCTCCGGCAATTATGCTTATTGTGCCGGTCGGGGCAATGGTTGTGGTTGTTCCGTTTCTCATAGCCTTATAGCCTTTTTCTTTCCAGACGGAGCCTTCAAAATTAGGAAAACTGCCCCTGACCGTCCCAAGTTCTTCCGATTTTAATTTTGATTCCTTATCTATAAAACCCATTATTTTTTCGGCTACTTTAAGCGCCAGGTCGCTATTATACGGTATTTTTAATTTTATAAGCGTATCGGCATATCCCATAATCCCCAGCCCTATTTTTCTATTGGAAAGCGTCATCTGTTTTATTTTTTCGATGGGATAATGATTTTTGTCTATCACATTGTCTAAGAAATGAACTGCCGTATGCACGGTTTTTTTAAGCGACTCAAAGTCAATAATATCAAGGTAATAAGGCAGGATAGCATCAGGCTTTTCATTAAGCCTTTTTAATGCCTCTTTATAATCAAATTTGCCTTTTTTGCTTTCATATCCCTTTATGAATTTTCCAAGATTAATGGAACCCAAATTGCAGGATTCGTAGGCAACTAAAGGCTGTTCCCCGCACGGATTAGTCGCCTCGATTTTGCCGGCTTTAGGGATAGGGTTAAGTTTGTTTATTCTGTCTATAAAAATAATTCCCGGTTCCCCGCTAGACCATGCCATTTCCACAATTAAATCGAAAACTTCTTTTGCATTGAGATGTTTAACGATTTCATTGTTTCTCGGGTTTATCAACGGGTAATTTTCGTTTTTAATAACGCGGCTCATAAAATCTTCCGTGATCGCAACGGATATATTAAAATTGTTAAGTTTTGAGGTATCTTTTTTAGAAGAGATAAAGTCTAATATATCAGGGTGGTCTATTCTTAAAATACCCATATTGGCTCCCCTTCTTGTTCCGCCTTGCTTTATCGCCTCCGTTGCGCTGTTAAATACCTGCATAAATGAAACAGGGCCGCTTGACACGCCCTTTGTGGAATGAACGGTATCATTTTTGGGTCTTAAATTAGAAAAAGAAAAGCCTGTTCCGCCGCCGCTCTGGTGTATTAGCGCTGTATTTTTTATTGTCTCGAAAATCGATTCCATAGAATCTTCGATTGGAAGAACAAAACAGGCGGAAAGCTGCTGCAGCGGTCTTCCCGCATTCATTAAGGTAGGGGAATTTGGTAAAAAGCGCAGGTTTGCCATCTCTTCGAAAAATATCCCTGCTATTGTTTCAGCCTCTTCTTTGGTTTTGCCGTAATTTAAATCGGCTTCGGAGATGTTCTTTGCCACCCTTTCAAACATTCCGGATATTGTTTCGATAATTTCACCCTTTTCGTTTTTAGCCAAATATCTCTTCTTTAAAACCGTTATTCCATTTTCGGAAAAGCTTTTTATAAGCGGGTCATTTTTATCTTTCATCTATACCTCCCCTTATATTAATTTTAATGAATATTTAATTTTAAAAATTTTTACAATTAACAATATGTAGATATTTTTTTTATTTCTATACAATATATTGTAATTTATCTTTTGTCAATATCTTTTTTTAATTACCGTTTTTAATTGTAAATCATTAAAAAAAGTTTTATAATTTTAAAATATGAACAAGAAATAATAAATAAAATAATAAATAATAAGAAATACATAAAAATTGCAAGGGGGATATTAAAATAAAATAATGCATAGTTTAAATTACCTGCATAGCATGAATATTTTAACCCACATTCTAAGCACAAACATCGTTGTAAAATTAGTCCTTTTAATTCTATTTTTTTTCTCTTTGGCGTCATGGGCTATTATTTTTTATAAATTAAATTATCTTAATAAAGCAAAAAAGGAAGATAAAGAGTTTCTCGATTTATTCTGGGAATCTAAAAGATTGGATTATGTTTATACGGCCACCAAAAATTTTAATTATAGTCCTGTAGCCTCTATGTTTAATGCTACATACAAAGAACTTGTGGACATTAAAAAAAAATCGGAAGAAAAGGATAAGCTTTTTGGTAAAGAAAATAATGGAGAGAATCAAGCATATATAGAAAGGGCTTTAAAAAAATCACAGCTCTCGTCTATTGCAAAACTTGAGATTTCCCTTCCATTTTTAGCGACGGTCGGCTCCACTGCCCCATTTATAGGCTTATTTGGAACGGTTTGGGGAATAATGACATCATTCGAAAGTATAGAAAAAGCAGGGACAGCCGGCTTGGCGATTGTAGCTCCGGGTATTGCTGATTCGCTTATTGCGACGGCGGCGGGTCTTTTTGCGGCGATCCCTGCCGTTATTGCATATAACTATTATTCAAATAAGGTAAGAGTGATAGCTAACGAGACTATCGATTTTGCATATGAATTTATGACAATAATCGAAAGGCAGATTCTATAATAATTAATTATGTTTATATCTTTTGGCGATAGAGACGATAAAAAAAGTTTTTCTTCCGGCTATAAGCTTATGTCCGATATAAACATTACGCCGTTTGTCGATGTAATGCTGGTTTTGCTCGTTATCTTTATGGTAACCGCCCCGATATTGGTTCACGGAATTAAGGTTCGCTTGCCGGCGGCTTCGGCGCGGGCATTAAAAGCCCCGGAAAAAACGATAGTCGTTTCGGTTACTTCCGGCAGGTATGTTTATATAAACAATTTGAGGGTAAGCCCCGCCCTTTTGACCCAAAAATTAAGGATTTTATATAAAAACAGGAGGGACAAGCAGATATTTCTTAAAGCAAGTTCAGTCCTGCCCTACGGCTATGTAATAAGGATAATGGCTGCAATAAAAGACGCCGGCATAACAAAAATCGGCATGGTAACGGCAAATCTCAGCCATGTTAAGTAATTAAGCAAACGCTTTTAGAAAATTATCGCATTTATTTTTTAGCAAGTTAAAATGTTTAACGAAAACCGAAGCGGAATTGGAAAATATTATATATATTCGATTTTATTTCATGCGGCTTTAATCGGTCTAATAATATATTTAGGGATAAGGTTTAAACCGGAAATTGAGTCTATCGGCTCAAAGGTAGTTGTCAGCGTTGTGAGCAGCGTTCCTGGACCGCCTGCTTCTGTTAAAGCGATATTAAAACCGCCTGTGCCAAAGATTAAAAGACAAATTATAAGCAAGCCCGCTCAGGCAAAAAAACCTGTGCAATTACCCGTTACTAAAAAGCCCTCATCTATGGTTTACCCGAAAAAGGTTCTGCCGAAGTCCGTTCCCGTTAAAAGATATGTTAAGAGGCAAGCCCCTGTTCCTGCGGTTAATTCCAGTGTCTATACAAATTTACATAATATGATAAGCCTTAATAACGCATATAGCAAGGTTCAGGAATCTTTGATCAGGGGAAATATCCATAACTTTCAGGGTTATGTCAATAAAATAGTGTCGATTATTACATCTCATTTCGATATTTCTCTTTCTAAATATTTGCACTACAAGTCCGTGGTTGCCTTCCAAATATCCGCTTCGGGAAGGATTTACGGCGTCAGGCTTGCCAAATCTTCAGGCAACGGCTATTTCGATTCTCAATCGATCGAAGCGGTAAAATTATCAAGCCCGCTGCCTTCGCCGCCCAAAGGGTTTATGAGCTTTATGAACTCTAAGAACGCAGGCGAGGGGGCTTTAATAGCCTTTAATCCGAGAGAGATTCTAAAAAATAAGTAATATTATAATAATATATAAGGGAGGAATAAGGCGGGCAAAAATGTTTAAATTTAAACCTAACGATTTTTATAGGTGTAAGGTTTTTTACACCATATTAACATCTTTTTCGATTTTATTTACTTTATTTTTATTTCCGGTAAATTCGTACGCAAAGGTATATATAAATATTTATGCGGCAAGAATTAAAAAAATCAGGGTTGCCGTTCCTAACTTTAAAAATATTTCAAAGTACGGACAGCATCAAAGAATCGCAAAAAAAATTGCCCGCATAATCAGGCACGACCTTTCCGTTATCGGATATTTTCACATAGTAAACCCGCTTTCGTATCTTGAAAACTCTAAATATGCCCCTGTAAGCGTTAAGAAAATAGATTTTACAAACTGGAGCGTGTTAAGCGCGCAATACTTGATTAACGGCGAATATAAAACTGAAAACGGTATTATAAAAATTAAAGCTAATCTTATAAGCATCTATTCTCAAAAATTACTTTTTACCGAGAAATTAGAAGGACATGATAAACAATACAGATATCTGGCAAATAAGTTTGCCGACGGTATATTGAAATTTTTAACCGGGATTAAGGGGCCGTTTACGACAAAAGTGTTTTTTGTCGGGGAACAGGACGGGGCAAAAAATATTTTTATGATGGATTTTGGCGGGCATAGGGTCAAAAGAATTACAGATAACCCGTCGATTAATATATTTCCGCATCCGTCTCCCGACGGCGGCAAGGCTGCCTATATTTCTTTTAAAGACGGTGATCCCGCCATTTTTATTAAAAATTTAAATACAGGCAGAACTGCAAGGTTTAATCTCCCTGGCCCTGCCGATTATGTCTCCTGGTCGCCTAAAGGAGATAATCTGGCTATAGCGCTCACCCCGGATCATTACAATACCGAGATATATACTATTAATATAAATGGAGGGAATCTTAAGCAGTTGACCGACATAGGCGGCATTAACACATCTCCGTCGTTTTCCCCCGGCGGAAATAGAATTGCCTTCGTGTCAAACAGGGGAGGAAGCCCGCAAATTTATGTAATGAATTCCGACGGAAGTAATCAGCATAGAATTACTTATAATAATAGCTATTATAATACGAGCCCCGCATGGTCCCCTAACGGGAAAAAGATAGCTTTTGCCTCATTCGTAAACGGCGCGCTTCAAGTGTGTATTATGAATGCGGACGGAACGGATGAAAGACAGATTACCGATACGCCGTATAGCGCCCAGCATCCCGCATGGACAAGGGATTCGAGGATAATTACTTTTGATACCGAAATTGCAGGAAGACAGGAATTATTTATGATAGATGTAAATGAAAGCGGCATGATAAGGCTGATGCCCCGCCTATTTCCCGAAATGCAAAATTATTATAGTCCCGAGTGGACATTAAAATCATCTTATTGACCTTATTCTCAAAATTATTGAAAAATATTGCTTTATATGATAAATTCAATGTAATATTTATAATTATAATACGAGGGCATTACATTATGAAAAATAAAAAATATTTTAGAGTTTTTCTTCTGCTTTTTGTTTTTTTATTTTTTACGGCGGCTTTTTTATCGGGATGCGCCGAGATGGAACCTGATACCATACACAATTTAAAGGTTCAGGTTAAGAAATTAAATAAAAAGACCGGCAAATTATCCCAAAGCAATACTTATTTAGAGCAAAAGCTTCATGACATTCAGGTAAATATAGCAAATCAAGGGGTAAAAATAGCTGATATAAATTCTAAACTAAGGGATATTTATGGAAAATATGAAGTAGAATCCCACAATCTCCATATGCTTCAAAAAAGGTTTAGAGATTATCGCTTAATTGTTAATAAAGAACTTATTACATTGCTTAAGCATGCTCAAATTAAACCTCCGGTAGAAAAAATCGCTCCGCCCAAAAAGGCGGTTATCAGTGTAAGCCCCAAGCTTATGGAGTTTAATAAGGGTATGGATTTATATAAAAAGAAAGATTACGCTAACGCCGTTTTAGCTTTCAATAAATTTATAAGTAAATATCCGCAGTCAAAAGACATCCCTGATGCCGTATTTTATAAAGCTGTATCAAACTTCAATCTTAAAAAATATCCCGTATCCATATTGGAGTTCCATAAATTTTCCGAAGTTTATCCAAAAAATTCCCATGTTCCTATGGCTATATATTTACAGGGAATGGGGTTTTTAAAGCTTTCCGATAAGTCCGACGCGTCGATTTTATTTCAACAGGTTGTCTCAAAATATCCGGATGCGGAGGCTTCAAAACTTTCGGCGGCAGAGCTTAAAAAACTTTCGAAATAAAAGTATGGGCTATTCCGAAAATATCATTAATCTGGCATTTGAGTCAAGTTGCGACGATTTTTCCTGCGCCGTGCTTTTAAAAGATAATAAAGGCATAAAAATTCTTTCTAATATAACATATTCGCAGGATTTTGTGCATGATATTTACGGAGGCGTCGTTCCCGAACTTGCTTCAAGGAATCATATAAAAGCATCTTTACCCGCCCTGTCGTTTGCTTTGTCAAAAGCCGCCATCGCACTAAAAGATGTCGGCTTAGTATCCGCTACGGCCGGACCGGGGCTTATCGGCTCCTTATTAATAGGACTTATGGAGGCAAAAACTATATCGTATGCGCTAAATATTCCGTTAGTAAAAATAAATCATATCGAAGGACACATATTCAGCCCCTTTTTGGAAAATAAAGAGGAGTTTCCCTTTATTGCATTGGTTATTTCAGGAGGACACACCCATATATATTTGGTAAAATCCCACAGCGATATAAAACTTATCGGAAAGACAAGGGATGACGCCTGTGGAGAACTGTTTGACAAGGTTTCTAATTACCTTGGCTTTGGTTATCCGGGCGGCAGGATTATAGACGAGCTTGCCGAAAAGGGTAATAAGAACGAATTTAAATTTACCCTTCCGATGGCGCATAGCCGTAATCTGGATATGAGCTTTAGCGGACTTAAGACAGCCGTTATTACATTGATAGATAAACTGGGGGGGCGGGGCAAGATTAAAGAAAAAATAGTTTTTGATATTTTTGCTTCTACAAGAGAAGCGGTAGCCAGGATTCTTTATAAAAAGACCTTAGATGCGTGTAATATTTACGGAATAAATACGGTAGCGGTTTCCGGCGGGGTTTCTGCTAATTCAAGGATAAGGTCTCTTTTTGGGGAACCCGCGAAAAATCCTTGTTTTAAAGTAATTTTTCCTTCTATTTCGCTTTCGACCGACAATGCCGCAATGATCGGTTACGCCGGTTTTTTTAAACCCCCGGTAGATCCCCTTAAAAATAAGGAAGAATTCTTAAATATTAACGCCGATTCCTCATGGGAGTTGTAAATTATAATGGAAAATTTACTTAGAAGCCGAAAAGTAATTTATGGGCAAAATTTTTTAATAAATAAGGAAACAGCCCGCAATATTATAGATTCATGCAATTTTTCTTTTAACGACAATGTTCTTGAAATAGGTCCAGGAGAAGGGATATTGACCGAATTTATTATAGGAAATACAAAAACATACACTATAATCGAAATAGACCCCTTTTATTATAATTTTATTAAAGGAAAATTTAATTTAAATAAATTTAGCGGAATCAATATCGTCAACGAAGATGCCCTTAAATTTGATTATACGGGATTAAGCCGCAATCTTTCCTCCAAAATAAGGGTTGTGTCAAATCTGCCTTACGAAATCTCAAGCCCTATCATAGAAAAATTTATAAGAGAAAAGGATGCTTTTTCGGATTTAACGCTCATGTTTCAAAAGGAGTTTGCACAGAGGCTTTATGCAAAAGAAAATGATTCGGAAAGAGGGGCTTTAAGCATTATTGCCGATATAAATTTTGAAATTATCAAACTTTTAGAGGTGGACAAATCAAATTTTAATCCCGTGCCAAAGGTTGATTCGACGGTATTAAGGATAATCCCAAAATATCATACGGATGATAATTATATTTGGGCGGTAAATTCCCCATTCTTTAGTTATTTTGTGCATCAAATTTTTAAGCTGAGAAGAAAAAAACTTAAAAACTCTATACATGCGTCGTTTTTTGGGGTGCCTCCCGACATAAAGATGAAAATATTTGCGGAATTAAACATCGATTTAAATAAAAGGCCGCAGGAATTAACGACAACCGAGTTTATAAAAGCGGCAAAAAAATACGACGACTATTTGAAAATTGCAGAAAAACGGTATAATAATATTAACGGTTAACAGTTAAGTCAGACAGGGTAAATTTATGAAAAAGGTAGTTATTGCCCTTGATTTGGGTACTACGGGCAACAGAGCTATAGCTTTTAACAAAGATGCCGTCATTACCGCCAGTTCTTATTATGAATTTCCGCAAATTTATCCCAAGCCTGCATGGGCTGAACAAAATCCGTACGATATTCTAAATTCCGCCGTAAAAGCCCTTAAGGAAACTATTGAAAAATGTAATTCGTATGAGATAACCTCCGTTTGCATTACAAACCAGAGAGAAACCGTCATATTGTGGAATAAAAGAACAGGGAAACCTGTTTATAATGCCATAGTCTGGCAATGCAGACGGACTGCAAAGTATTGCGAGGATTTAAGGGAATTTAGCCGTGGTATAAAAGAAAAAACAGGTTTATTTTTAGATCCGTATTTTTCTGCAACCAAAATCAGGTGGATAATGGATAATGTTAAAGGCGTTAAAAGTTTAACGGACAGAGGGGAAATAGCCTTTGGAACGGTCGATAGCTGGATTTTGTGGAATTTAACGGGCGGGAAAGTCCACGCTACGGACGCTTCAAATGCTTCGCGGACGCTTTTATATAACATTAACACATTAAAATACGATGAAGAACTTCTTGAAATATTTAATATTCCCTGGTCGGTTCTTCCGGAGGTGGGCGACAGCAACCGCAATTTCGGCTGCACGGATAAGTCTGCGGCAGGCAAATCCATTCCCATAATCGGAATTTTGGGCGATCAGCAGGCTTCCCTGTTTGCCCACGGCGGCTTTGAAACGGGCATAATAAAAAATACATACGGAACGGGGCTTTTTGCGATGATAGAAACCGGCAATAAAATTTATAACTCTAAGAAATTGATTTCGACGATTGCATGGAAATTGGACAGCCTCCCGTATTACGCTCTGGAAGGAAGCATTTTTACCGGCGGCGAGATTATACGCTATATTAAAGACAATTTTAACTTTATAAATTCGGCAGGGGAATCTTCCGATGCGGCTAACGGCATAGATTCCAACGGCGGCGTATATTTTGTTCCGGCGTTAACCGGTCTTGGCGCGCCGTTTTGGGACCCGTGCGCAAGAGGGCTGATTATCGGCCTTACAGGCGCCGCCTCCAAAAACCATATTATCAGGGCGGCATTAGAATCGTTAGCTTATCAAACAAAAGATGTTATTTTGGAATTTAAAAATTCGTTAAAAAAAGATTTGAACTTATCAAAATATAAATTAAGGGTCGATGGAAAAGCAAGCGAAAACGAGTTTTTAATGCAGTTTCAGTCCGATATTTTAAATATGACCGTCGAAAAAACGGTTTTTACGGAGATGACGGCCTTTGGAGCCGCTGGGCTTAGCGCAATAACCACCGGCTTTTGGACAATCGACGAATTTTATAATCTTAAAAAAATAGAGCGTGTTTATAATCCGCAAATGGACGATAAAACAAGAAACGGTTATTATGACAGGTGGAAAAGGGCAGTGTCAAAATCTTTGAAATGGGCATAGTAATGGATTAAAGTTAGACAAGCAGTGTTCAATGTGATATAATTTAGTCTAAGTTTAAGGATGTCCAATTAAAAATAAGTTAAATAAGGGGGTAAAATGCGTAAAATTACTATCTTAACTTTAATTTTAATATTATCCTTGGTTGTATTTTCAAAAGATTCTTGGGCAGCCAAAATGTCAGGCCAGGCCAATGTCCATAGCGCTAAATTTCAATATGAAAAAGGCCTTGGCGCAATGAAAGGGGGTTATTACTATACTGCGGTTCAACATTTTCAAAAGGCTATTCTTGTAAAACCGCATTTCGCATTAGCCTGGGCGCAGATGGGGGTGGCTTTATATAAACTTGGGTTTCCGTCTCTGGGCATAGTCAGTCTTCAAAAGGGGTTAAAATATAATCCAAATATCAAATGGGCAAAAATTAAATTAAAAGAATACCTTGCCTCTCCAAAAAGATAACTAAATGATTTTTGATAAAGTTGAAGCCGGGGGTAAACCCGCAGGTTCTTACAGGGGTTTTGGCAAATTTGCAAAGTCATCCATATTTAAAAACATTATCAAAGAAAAGGCTTTGAGTCTTAATATCGCTTTTGTCTGCTTTTACGGATCAAGAAATTATAACCTTGAAACAGACAAAAGCGATTATGATTTTTTTATTGTCTATTATCCCGCCTTTGATAATTTCTACGCCAATAGATTTGAAAGATTTTCGGTTATAGAAAAGGAGTACGACTATTTTATAACCCCGATCCATGAATACTTTAACCATGCAATGAAGGGTAATATAAAGTTTATAGAACCTATCATATGCGGGACGGTTTTTGAGATAAAGAATTTTAAAGCCGTAAAGGTCAGAGATGACGGCAAAGCTCCCGGACGATTCCGTCCCCGTGAAGTTCCTTCGGGACTTTCCGGATTATTAGAAAAAGTAAGAAAATTTATTTTGATTAATTATAAAAAAAATTTTAATGCTATGATGGGAATAGTAAATAACAAAAAACTAAATATCGTTAAAGGATTGTACACATCAAGCACATTAAAATACAAAGAGACTCACGGGTATGACATTAAAGAGGCAATAAATTCTTTAAGGATACTTTGCTTACTTGAAAATTATATTAAAAGCGGACAGTTCTCTTTCAGGGTTAAAGGAAACCCTGTTTATAAAGAGTTTGAAGATTATATGCTTAAAATAAACGAGGGGATTATCTCGAAAGAGATTTATTTAGAAATAGTAGGTAAAAAAGTAAACGATGTTTTAAAATTAAAAAATAACTTAGATATATTATATGAAGAGCAAAAACAGGCTGTCATAGAAGCCGAAGAAGAAATTAAAGATTGCGTTAAGAAACTTTGCAGAGATTATATCTGTTTTGCAAAACAGATATAATATGTTATATAATTATTAATTATGGGTGTTTTAGCAAAAATATTTTTTTCTATTTTAATTTATCTGTTTGTCGAGATTTATGTCTTTGTGGAGGCTTCTATCCTGATAGGCTTTTTTCCCGCCGCTATTTTGCTAATTTCCTTTAGCATAATAGGGTATATGATTACAAAAAGAATAAAAGGCATCTCTTTTCAAAAAGCGGCGGCGGATTACGCAAACGGCGAATCCCCGTCTAAAAATTTAGTTAAGACGGCAGGTTTTTTTATAGCGGGCGTGCTGTTTCTTATGCCCGGGTTTATTACCGATTTTATTGCAATACTTTTTTTAATCCCATTTTTAAACTATTATTTAATGTATTTAATTTTTAGATATTTTAAAAATAAATTTAATGGTTCCTATGTCTATCAAAGTCAAAACGGGGGCGGTGATTTTAATGGCGGCGCTTTCACATTTATTTCGCTGCCTTTTAAAAAGAACGGAAAATAATATATGTATAAAATTTTACTAAAATCAAAAATTCACAGGGTTAAGATAACCGATGCCAATCTTGAATACGAGGGCTCTATTTCCATAGATGAGGAACTTATGGATAAAGCCAATATTTTGCCGTATGAGAAAGTTAATATTTGGGATATAAACAACGGCAAAAGGTTCGAGACATACGCGATCCCCGCTACGAAACACTCGGGGGATATTGTCGTTAACGGGGCCGCTTCAAGAATGGTTCAGGTAAACGACATTATAATTATTGCAACCTTCGGGCTTTATGACGAAAAAGAGCTAAACGGATTTAAACCCACGCTGGTTTATGTTGACGGGAAGAATCACATAAGCGATGTGGTTAAATAATTTCGTATATTTATAGTATTTATCATTCGTCATTTCGCAGGACGCGGGAAGGGCGAACGGATTTTTGCCACAAATGCCTGAGCGGCACGGATTTGCGCCTATGGCCCGAACGAGACGTAAATGATTAAAAAGTATTTTGCCGATTATATCTTTATATCTCAGGCGGCTTCCCAGCCGTTTATCGAAAACGGCGAGCTAATAGCGGATGAAATATCCGGCAAAATTTTATCCGTTCTGAAAAGCAATAAAAAAAACTATCCGTCCGTGGAAAGAAGTGGGGATTTCCGAACAATCATCATCCCCGGCTTTATAAACTCTCATACCCATACCGATCTTACTATTAAACCCGATGATAAAACGCCCGAAGTCTTTTCAAAATGGGTCATGTCTTTAATAGAAAAAAGGAAATCCTTCAGCCCCGATAAACAAAATAGGCTCAGGATTAAAGCTTTTAAGGAGTTTGTAAAAAGCGGGACGACTCTTATCGGCGATATAATCCCGTTAGATTCATTTTATAATATAAACGACTCCCTTTTAAAAACCAAACTTGTTCCTAAGGTTAAGGGGTTTATTGAATTAAGGGGTCTTGACCCTCTCCGCGCGCCTGCAATATTAAATGAATTTAGAGCGTTTCATAAAAAATACAATAATATTTTAAGGAAAAGCAAAAATTATTTTTCCTTGGGCATTTCTCCTCATTCTATCTATTCCGTATCGGAAGAGCTGTTTAAAGAAATAATAAAAGAAAATTCAAAAATAAGGCTTAAAGTAGCAATCCATGTCTCCGAACATTTGGCCGAAACCCTGTTTATATCGGGAAACGGCGGGGATATAGCAGTCAATCTTTTACCGGCATTAAATCTGACCAAATTTTCAAAACCGCTTAAAATATTTTCGTCACCCATATCTTATCTGGATTATTTAAAAATCTTGAATCAAAATACATCGATAATTCATGCGAATGAAATAAACGATGAGGATATCGAGATTATAAAAAAATCAGGCGCGAATATTATTCACTGTCCGAGAAGCAACGCCTTTTTTAATTCAAAAAAACTTCCGTTAAAAAAAATATTAGATAAAGGCATTACGGTTTCATTGGGGACGGATAGCCTGTATTCAAATAAAACGCTGAGCATCCTTGACGAACTCAGGTATGCAAAAAAAATACATTCCGATATTTCTTCTAAAGACTTATTTGCTATGGCAACGATTAACGGCGCTAAAATCCTTTCTTTTCCAAATGTTACCGGAACGCTGGAGCCAAATTCTTACGGGGATTTTACCGTTTTTAAAATAGATAAAAATATAAAAGTAAACGAAGGCAATATCTATGATAATATATTATCGTTTAAAAAAACTGACATAATAAAGATTGTAATAAACGGAAATGTTGTCTATAATAAACTTAATTAAATGAGGTAATACTATTTATAATAATTATAATAAATATAAATATATGAATATTTGATTAAATTATATTATAAAATTAAACTTGCGATGAACATTATAACGAGTATTGCCGAAATGAAAAAAATTTCAAAGGATTTAAAGGAATCATCGAGGCAGATTTCTTTCATTCCTACGATGGGTAAGCTTCATGACGGACATCTAAAGCTTATAGAAGAAGGCAAAAAATACGGCGAAGTTATCGTTTCGATTTTTGTCAACCCTGCACAGTTTGGTCATGATGAAGATTTTGAGAATTATCCGAGAGATTTCGAGAATGATGTTAAAATATTAAAAGATTTAAATATCGGTTATCTTTTTCATCCGCAGGCAGATATAATCAAAAATACGGCGACATTTTTAATTAACCCCGAATATGCGAACAGGCTTGAGGGCGTTTTCAGGCCAACCCATTTTCAGGGCGTCCTTACGATAGTGATGAAACTATTTTGTATAATAAATCCGGATTTTGCTTTTTTCGGACTGAAAGATTACCAGCAATATATTTTAATAAAGAAAATGGTTGAAGATTATTTTCTGGATGTAAGGGTAATCCCTGTTCCTACCGTAAGGGAAAAGTGCGGACTTGCAATGAGTTCAAGAAACGCGTATCTCGATGAAAAGGATAAAAAAATTGCCTGCAATTTTTACGGGTCGTTAAAAAAAACAACAGATTTATTTAAGGCGGGCGAAATATCGGGAGAAAAGCTGACCGTTTCAGCCATAAAAGAATTGATTAAAAGTGGATTTAAAATAGATTATATAAAAATTATGGACCAAGGGTTAAATACTGAAAAACGAACCGTTGATTCCGGCGATATTCTGCTCGCCGCCGCAAAATTTAAAGGAGTAAGGCTGATAGACAATATTTTTTTCGAATAATTTCCTAAAGATTTCAAGTAATTTTAATTTGAATTTTTAAAAAAATAAAAAATGGGGAGTAAGGAGGTCTTATGTTCAAAAATCTTTCTTTAAAAACTAAATTTACCCTGATTATGGCGATTGTCGGATTCGCGGCAATTCTTGCCAGCCTGATCTGGACTTTAAGTTTATTTCATTATTTCGGCAGGAAAGTTCTTATCCATGAAGCACACATAATATTAAATTTTGAAAATTCCACCAGATATTATGTTTCTCAAAAATTAAGGCCGGAGGCGATAAATAGAAATAATAATTTTAATAACATACCCTATGATGCCGACGATATAGGCAGAAATGCAAAACTGCAAAAAATAATAAGCGAAAATAACGATTTTTATATACACGCTTATTCGGGGACATCCGTTGCCATGCATGTAGGAAAATTAATGAGGGAATTCGTGCCCCCCTTCATTTATTCGGAACCCGCGTTGAGTCCGTTGAACTTAAGAGATAAAGCAAATCCGTTCGAGATTAGCGTTATAGGTAAATTTAAATCTAATCCGTCTTTAAAATCAGTCAGCGGCTTTCATGTTTTTAACGGGAAATCATATTTTTATTTAATGGAGCCGGTTATCGTCAAGAAAAGCTGCATGGTTTGCCACGGAAATCCGTCAAACCCTTCGCCTATAACCGCGGCGGTAGTAAAAAGATACGGGGATACGCACGGCTGGCACTGGAAGGTTGGAACGGCGGCCGGAGTCTTAAGCATCTTAGTTCCGACTAAACACAGGGCAAATATTGCATTGCACAATGCTATCATAATAACGACGGCTTTCCTTATCCTATTTATTTTAGCTTTTATAATCGCAATCTATTTTATTAATAAGGCTATCATTAAGCCGATACACGAGATGACCAAATTGGCGGAGGATGTTTCGGTAGGCAAATCCAACGAAGATTTTAAAGTTAAAGGAAACGACGAAATAGGCGCCCTTGCTAAATCATTTAACAGGCTTAAAAAGAGCTATTTAAAAGCCGTTCAGTTATTGGCGGATAGAAATAAAGAAAAAAAATAAAAAAACAGGGTTAGGGGAGGTCTTATGTTTAAAAATCTTTCTTTGAAAAAGAAATTTACCGTAATTATGTTAATTGTCGGGTTCGCTGCAAACTTAACCGTTGCCGTGGGCGCTTTTTATTATATTCAGCAATTTAAGAAAAACGAGCTGATGCATGAAGCAAAAATGGTTCTTTTTGCGGAAAAGGCGGCAAGAGATTACGATTCCGGCAGTTTAAGACCCGCGGTTATGAAAGCAACCGACAAATTTGTTATTCAGGCCGAATCAGCCACATTTTTAGCCCTCGGCGTTGCAAAATTGATTAAAAAGTTTCTGCCTCATTATACATATTCTGAGCCGACGCTTAACCCTTTAAATTTAAAAAATAAGGCAAATTCATTTCAGGAAAAAATCATAGACAGGTTTAAATCCAGCCCTTTTTTAAAATCGGTAAGCGGTTATCACACATTTAACGGTTTATCTTACTTTTATGTGATGAAGCCCGTTGTGGCAAAACAGGGATGCATGGTTTGCCACGGCAATCCCGAAAATAATTCTCCTATAACCCAGGCCATTGTTAAAAAATACGGAGATACGCACGGCTGGCACTGGAAGGTTGGGACGGTCATAGGGGCTCTGAGTGTTTGGGTTCCTACAAAATACATAGACCAGGCCGCTGTTAACGATTCTATTATAATAGGCGTCGCAATCTTTGTCCTGCCGTTTTTGGCATTCTTAATAGCGCTTTTATTTATAGACAAAGTTATTATAAATCCGATACACGATATGGCGAAATTGGCGGAGGATGTTTCGGTCGGCAAGTCAAACGAGGATTTTAAAGCCAGAGGAAACGACGAAATAGGCGCTCTTGCCAAATCATTTAACAGGCTTAAAAAGAGCTATTTAAAAGCCGTTCAGTTATTGGTGGAGAGAAATAAAGACAAAGATAAATAAAAATATTTTTGTTATCCTTGAAAAAATATATTTTCGAGATATACTTAAAGCAGATGCGGTAAAAAAGAAATAATAAGGCGTAATGCTTAAGGTCCTGTTTTATCTAACGGGATGCGGGGTTTACAGGCAAATGGAAAATAAAAATAGCTTGAAGGTTACTCTTGTGTTTAATCGGGATTTGTTAAATAAAGCCGAAATAAAAAAGATAATCTATGTTAAAATTCCCGACGAGAAAAAGAAAAATAATTTAATTAAAAAATTAGAAGTAAAGGCCTTAGATGAAAATATCCGGTTTCAAAAAAGAAAGCTTCCGCAGTCTTTTAATCCCGTATTTAAAGGGCATATCCTTTTTTCAGAAAAAATAGAATTAAGCGATAAAAAACTTATCGATTTTGCAAATATATTTTTTGAGAGATTGGAAGAAAATTTTGGAATAAATGTCATAAATTATAGTTTGATAGATGCCAAAAAAGGCGCTCTGAAAGAAAATTACAAATTAAAATTGTTTGATTTCGAGATATTTAATTATAATTTTATTGAGCATAGGGCTATAAAAAAGGGGTTAACCGTCGCAGGCGGCGCAAAAGAAATTAACGAACTTGCGGAAACCATTTTTGTTAAACCGGAATTAAAAATTAGAGTCAGAGAGAAAAAACCTGCAAAGCCCGCCCTGAAAAAGGCGTTTAAGATAAAAGAGGAAAAGGCGCTTAAAACACCGGGGGAAAAAGCCAAACCTAAAAAAATCGTTAATAAAAAAGCCATCCGCGGTAAAGCAGTAAAAGAAAATGAGCCTGCCGAGGCTTTCAGGGCATTTGAAGCCCCCGAAGAACAGGCAGCCGGAGCGGTAGAAGTTAGCGAAGCCAATACTTCCGCCGGTACCCGCGAACAGGTAAGCTTAATCTCTTTGAATTGGAGCTTATTAAGCCCGTCAGAAAGCCTTCCTGTGCTTGAGAATGGCGAGCCTGAGGAGATAAGGCAAAATAGCTGGGTAAGGATTTATTTTCAAAAACCGAGCGTCAGGCAGGTTGTTTGGAGATTAAGGGATAAACCGGGAACAAATTCTGCGAGACCTATTCTAAGAGTTTATGTCGATGATAAAATGCTTTGGTATGAACTGTTAGATAATCAATTTGGAAGCAGGTACATTATTTTTCCCGATGATTATGAATTAGCTAAGACATGGGTGGAGATCGGATATATATTAGAAAAAGGGGAATTTATATTTATAGCGAGAAGTCCTATCTGGCCGCCTGCCTGCTTATTTAAAAGGCTGCCGAAAATAAATTCCAAAAAAAGAATTCCTAAAGGGGTCGCCTTAATAGGCGCAACGGAAAGTATCCCCGGAGGCAGGCATCTTCCGGTTAATTTATCCGGCGGTTCGGGGGCAGGCTTTTTTGTTTCGGGCGCAGGAAAATAAGTAAGGTAATAATTTTACATATGAACAATAAAACAGGAAAATGGATTCCCGTCCTGCATTTTCACTTACCGTTTGTCAGGCATCCGGAAAGTCCGAAATATTTGGAAGAGGAGTGGTATTTCGAAGCGGTTACCGAAACATATCTCCCTTTATTGGAGGTTTTTGAAAATCTTGAAAGAGACAATGTGGATTATTGTCTCACAATGTCTTTGACGCCGACACTTTTGAGTATGATGAATGACGATTTGCTTTCCGAACGGCTGGGGGAGTATGTCAGACTTCGTTTAAAGGTTTTGGATGAAGAGGCGTTCAGAACGGAAGGCGACCCCGATTTTCACCCTGTTACCCTTTTTTACAGGCAAAGGTATAAAAATTGGTACGAAAGAATAAAAAACGGCGGCGGGAAATACCTTATAAATGGGTTTTTAAGTCACTATGCAAAAGGGCATTTAGATATTATAACCTCTGCCGCCACCCATGGATTTCTTATGTCTATGGTGGGGGAACCTGAGGCCATAACCGCCCAAATCGAGGTTGGGATAGAAACGCATAAAAATATTTTAGGAATAACCCCGACGGGCATATGGCTTCCGGAGTGCGGCTATACCGGCGGGTTCGATGCGATTCTTGAGCGGCATGGTTTAAAATACACATTTCTTGACCAGCACGGAATCGAATTAGCCGAGCCTGAACCGCCTAACGGCTGTTTTTCTCCTATTATCTCTCCGTTTAATGTCGTAATGTTCGGCAGGGATCCTGAAAGCTCAAGGCAAGTGTGGTCTTCAAAAGAGGGGTACCCGGGTACTCCCGTTTATCGCGAGTTTTATAGGGATGTCGGATTTGATTTAGACCTGCCGCATCTGACCCCTTTAAGGCATGGCGGCATTAAGACTTTTACGGGGCTTAAATATTATGCCATTACCGGAAGCGGAACATATAAAGAGGCTTATAGGCCTTCAGCCGCAAAAAGAAAGGCTTATGAACACGGCGCTCAGTTTGTCTATCACAGGGAACTTCAATCAAATTATCTTAAGGAGTTTATCGATGAACCGCTTATCGTTTCTATGTATGACGCCGAACTCTTTGGGCACTGGTGGTTTGAAGGACCGTGGTGGTTTGAATCCGTGTTTAGAAGAATGCATGAAAATAATTTTATAAAAGGGGTTACGGCAAAGGAGGTCGCGGAAACTTCATTACGCAGATACAATGAGACGGTAAAATATATCCGCAAAAGTGAAAAGGACGGAGACAATGAAAATGAAAGTTTTTCGGAGTTTGCCGCCAATGTTTATGATAGGAATAATATTTGGGTCGCGGAGCCTGCGACATCCTCATGGGGCGGCGGCGGGTATGCAGAAGTGTGGCTTAATGGAAAAAACGACATCATACAGCCTTTTTTGACGGATTTAGTTATGGAATTAATCGATATTTGCGCAAACAGATATGATGATGTAAAATATCAGGAGGTAATTAATCAGGCGGCAAGAGAACTTCTTTTAGCCCAGTCCAGCGATTGGCCGTTTTTGCTTACGACCGGGCAGGCGGTAAGTTATGCGGAAAGGCGGGTTAAGGCGCACCTGGCAAGAGCCAGAAGGTGTATTTTAATGTCCGTCGGCAAAGAACCGTATGATGAAAAATGGTTTAAGGATATAGCGGGTAAAGACAATATATTTCCATGGATAAATGCTAAGGCTCTATACGGCAAAAGTATTTGTTAACGCATTTTTACGGGGAGAATATAAATTAAATGGATTTAGTTCTGTGGTGGCATATGCATCAGCCTGATTACAGGGACTTAAACGGCGAATTTATGCTTCCATGGGTTTACCTCCATGCCATAAAAGATTATATCGATATGCCTTTAAATATAATGGCAAACCCGGGCATGAAGGCTAATATAAATATTACCCCGGTTTTAATAGACGAATGGCAGGATTATAATTATTTATTAAAAAAGGCCTTGAACGAGATAGATGCGGTTAAAGCCGTTCAAATAATACCCGACCCTTTTTTAAGACCGCTTCTTCTTCAAAAATTGGATGATAAAACAAAATCATGGATGATAGTGCATTATAAATGGGCAAATTATGAAAGAATGGTGAAGCGGTTTGAACATTATAAAACGCTTTTTGATATAACATCGTCAGCTTTCAATGTTTTTTATCTCAACGATTCTTACTATTTCGATTTGTGCGTCTGGTTTCATCTTGCCTGGTGCGGGGAATGGATGAAAAGATATGACCCCGTGATCAATTATTTTTTTAAGAAAGGGCATAATTTTACTATCGACGACAGGCGTTTACTTCTTAAAAGACTGGCAGAATGGATGAATTACGGCGTATCTTTATATGGATTTCCGGCGGTTAAAGGTGGAAAAAATCCAACCCTGCCCCCCAAATATCCAAATTTTATCGAAAAAGATAAACTGAACGAATTAAATAAAAAAAGGGCGGGCGAGTATTTCGTGACGCTTTCCCCAAATTATCATCCGATTATTCCCCTCCTTATCGATATTCATGGAGGAGCCATTTCCGCTCAAATGACCGATATAAACTATGAACCCGTCAACATTCCTGAATATCCCGAAGGCCTTGACAGCGCCAAAAAACACCTCGATATACTAAATGATTACTGGGCCGAGTCTGGCAAGGATATCAAGGCGTTATGGCCGTCCGAAGGGGCGCTGTCTTCGCAATCGCTTGACCTTTTTAATGAGTACGGCATAGATATTTGCGCAAGCGGAGAAGAACTTCTTTCCATGTCCATGGGAATAGATGTACGCAAGCCGGCTTCAACCCACGGCAGAAATGTTATACCCCTCTATAAGGTTTACAAATGGAAAAATACGAATCTTAAAATAATTTTTAGAGACTCCGGACTTTCCGATTTAATAGGATTTACTTATGCTAACTGGAGGGGGGACGATGCGGCAAACAATCTTGTGGGTAAACTGAATTCTATAGATGATTTTGATAAAGAGGCTGTTGTCGCTATTATATTAGACGGCGAAAACGCTTGGGAATATTATCACGAAAACGGGTTTTATTTCTTAAATGATTTATATTCGTTAATTTCCTCGTCAATTAAAATAAATCCGTTATTTATAGACGATATTTATAAAAATTACGATGCGGATAACTGCATTAGACTTGACTATATATATCCAGGCTCATGGGTAAATGGCAATCTGGGTATGTGGGTCGGGGAAGAGCAGAAAAATAAGGCATGGGTTTTGCTCTGCAATGCAAAGGAAGAATTCTTAAACTGGGTTAATGGCTTAATGGATAACGAGGAAAATAGCAACAACAAAATAATCAAAAAAAGGATTAATTCGGCATTAAGACTGCTTATGGCGGCAGAAGGGTCGGATTGGTTTTGGTGGCTTGGGAAGGATAGCCCTCTTTTTTCTCAATACTCTATGGAGAAAATTTTCAGGAATTTTTTAAAAAATCTTTATATAACAATGGACAAGCCCGTGCCAAACAACCTTTTCCGTTCTTTAGCTTCCACAGAAAAAACTATTGCGGAAATGGGCGGAGCAATGCAAAGGGGGCATAAGTGAAAATTCGCCATGGTTAATTTTATTTTAGGTTTTCACTGCCATCAACCCGAAGGAAATTTTGATTTCGTTTTTCAAGAGATTCACAAAAAATCGTACAGTCCGCTTATCAGAACCCTTTTAAAATATAATGTAAAGTTTTGTTTTCATGCCTCGGGGGTATTACTTGAGTGGTTGGGGGAAAATGACCCTGAATTATTAAGCCTAATTGCAAAAGCGGTCAAATCCGATCAAATCGAATTAATGGGCGGCGGCTATTATGAACCGATACTTGCAATGGTGCCGCAAAAGGACAGGATAGCCCAGCTTGAAATGTTGAGCGAAAGCCTATTCAGGCTTTTCGGGAAATATCCGCAAGGGGCGTGGATTACGGAAAGAATATGGCAGCCTGACATAATTAAGGATTTAAAAGAAGTTGGTTTAAGTTATGCCTTTTTGGATGATTTTCAATTTTTTCAGGCAGGTATATCTCCTAACGATATAGATAGTATTTTCAGGACGGAATATGACGGGGCATATCTGGATATATTTCCTATACATGAAAGACTGAGATACAAACTCCCCTTCGCAAACCCGGACGAGTCATTAAACGAGGTTTTATATTTAAACGGCAGGATTTCAAACCTTTCCGTGATGTTTGACGACGGCGAAAAAATGGGGGGATGGCCCGATACTCATGAATGGGTTTACGGCAAAGACGGCAAAGAGGGATGGCTCGATAATTTTATAAAACTGGCAAATAATAGTCATTTGCCGCTAAAATTTGAGCTTCCTTCAAGTATTTTAAATAATACATCCAAAAGGGTCCCTGTATATTTGCCTATTTCGAGTTACAGGGAAATGGGGGAGTGGACACTGCCCGTAGAAAAGAGGCATAATTATGAAATTATAAAGTCGGAAAATCCTTTGGCGCCGTTAGGCGGAGGTATATGGCATAATTTTTTAACAAGGTATCCCGAAGCAAATTTACTTCACAAAAGAATGCTGAATTTAAGCTATAAAATCAATTATGCAATTAAAACATACCGTAAAAACCTTAAAGAGGCTTTAAACGAGCTTCTAAAGTCTCAGGCTAACGATGCGTACTGGCACGGCGTTTTTGGCGGGATTTATCTTCCCCACCTTAGAAGGGCTGTTCATAAAGCCCTTATCACATCTTATTTGCTGTATAAGGAGAAGGTTAAAGAAGGTATGGAAATAGAAATGTATGATTTTGATATGGACGGGGAAAAAGAAATCCAGCTTTCCAATAATTGCTGGCTTATCATATATAAGCCGTCTGCAGGCTCTTTTTTGGCGTTAGATTATTTAGGTAAGGGCTTAATTCATTCTCTAAGCGATGTTTTTTGTCTTCATAACGAGTATGATATTATGAAATTAAAAGAAAATAATTTTAAAAAAGACGGCAAGAACTTAGATAATAATAAAGAAAATAATGAAAATCCTCCGCAAACAATCCACAAAGATGTAAAATACCCTTCGGATTTGTCGGAAAAGGATTTAATAATATACCCAGATTTATTGCCGGCATTTGAAATTAAATTTAACGACAGGCAGATTTACTTTAAGGGCGGGTCGGTTAAAAAGAATAAAGATAAAAAATCCATTACAATTAAAACTTCAGGCTTTCTTAATAATAATCTTAACGATGATAATTATAAAAATGATGATGAGATTTTCACAAGTTTAAAGATAGAAATAGGTAAATCTATCGGCTTTTTCATTGATTCTAAATCCATGGCAAGCGGAAATTTAGATATAATTATAAGGCTTACGCTTCCCGGCGGAAACGGACCTGCAGTGAATATTACAACCTTCGGGGATATAAAAGGTTTAAGCGATTATTTCAAAAAAGAATTAAGCGCAGGCGTTGACAGCGCTGTTTATATCAGCGATTCTTTTTGGGGCGGGAATATTATTATCAAACAGCAGGCAGGCGGCAAATTCTCTAAAAAATATGATTTTGTTTTCAGCCCTATAACCACAATTTCTTTGTCGGAAAGCGGATTTGAAAGGATTTTTCAGGGCATAGAGATTAAATATAGTTTTAATTTAGTTATGGAAGAGGTTTTTCGGAGTATAATAATATTAGATATAGAAAAGATTAAAAAGAACAATACCTAATTGCCGCTCGTCTTTTGCAGACAAAAGACGAACGGCAATAACAATTATATAATTTCAAATCACTGTCAGAAACTATTGTAATTGTTTGAACATATTATAAATGCTGGATTATCGCTTCGCTCTCGTGCCTTACGGCACTCGTGAAGTTCCTTTGGAACTTTCCCGCCTTCGCGGGAATGGCGGGCATAAGAAGGATAAGGCGGGAAACATGGGACAATTTAATAACGAAATATGGTTTGTGGGAGCGGAAATGGCGCCCTTGGTTAAGGCCGGCGGTTTAGGCGATGTAATGGGCAGTCTTCCGGGCGTGCTGTTAAAAGCGGATATAAATGTAAGGGTCGTTATCCCGTATTATAAAAATTTAATCCCGCAAAATCTTATAGAAATTAAAGAAAGCTATCCTGCCGGCAGGGTTAATTTTGGAGAAATTCCTTTTGAATTTGGAATTAAAACCGGAATTACAAACGGGGGGATACCCTTGATATTGATAGAGCAGAATCATTTTTTTAATCGCGAAGAAGTTTACGGTTCCCATGGCGGAATTCAGGGTTATAAGGACAATTTGTGGCGGTTTGCCATGCTTGCCCATGGTGCGGCTTATGCAATGAGGATTTTTGGGATTCCGCTTATAATTCACACGCATGATTGGTCCGGCGGTTTTGTTCCCGCCGTTATAAGACAGACATTCGGCGATAAAAAAGTCCGGTTTGCGGGCGCAGGCATATTAAATGCAAAGTTAAGCAAACATATAAGCGCGGACGGTTTGAGGCCTGCCGTAATTTTTACCATCCATAACCTCGGGTATCAGGGGGTTTACGGCATCGACGATTTTTACGATATTGGAATAGATTTTAGATATAATTCTTCTTCCGCTTATGAACATTTTGGAACCTTAAACAGTTTGAAAGGAGGGATGCTTCTTAGCGATTTTGTCACAACCGTCAGCCCCACATACGCAAACGAGATCACGACCCCTGTTTTCGGTTTCGGGCTTGACGGAGAGTTGAAAAATCTTTATAACGACGGTAAATTAAAGGGAATACTTAACGGAATAGACTTAGATTACTGGAATCCGAAAACCGATAATCTTATACCGCACAATTTGAATTTACAGGAAAATAATTATAAGCCGAAAGATTACAAGGAGTGGAAAGAGTTTAAACTTAAAAATAAAAAGGCATTATTTTCGGAAGTTTCGCTGCCGCTAAAAATAGGCAGGAACGGCAAGCCCTTGCCTCTTTTGGGTATTGTAAGCAGGTTTACCGAGGAAAAAGGGATAGATATATTTTTAGATTCGCTTTTTAATTGGGATAATTTTCCGTTTCAGGTTATCATATTGGGGAGCGGCAAAGATTACATCGAGGGGAAGGCATTATATCTGTCGGAAATATACAGAGATAAGGTTTATTCCCATATAGGCAAATATGATGAAGCCTTATCCCATAAAATATACGCCGCATCGGATATTTTTGTTATGCCGTCAAAATTCGAGCCGTGCGGATTGTCCCAAATGATAGCTATGAGATATGGCGGCGTCATTGCAGCGGGAGATACCGGCGGGCTTCACGATACGGTTTCGGATATAATGGATACAAATGCAGGGAAACCGTCCGGCATTTTCATTAAACATTTGGACGCAAACGGTGTTTCATGGGCGCTTAATGAGTTGTATAATATTTACATGAGTAATAATGACGAAATATGGGGTAATCTGGTTATTAATTCTGCAAATAAGCATTTTGGATGGGATAATTCAGCCAAAATTTATGAAAATTTATATTATAATATCATAAAATAGTTTCTAAATCGGGATTTGGGAGGAAATTAAATTGAGGTTTTTGGCTTGAACATCCTGTTATTTATTAAAATAGCCGTAATAGCCGTATCATGCATTATTTTAATCGCAATAGCCGTAAAACGACCGGATTTAGCCGGCTTCTTTGAAAAGGCGGCGCTTTTCGGAATATTTTTATTTGCCCTTTTCATACCTATTAAAGACGGATTTGCCCTGTTCGGCATGGTTACAGCTATTGTTTTCTTCATCGCATATAAAATTGCAAAGCGGGATGCTTCTATTCCTAAAACAGGTTTTAATATACCTATTCTGGTTTATACGGGTATCTGCGCGGCTTCTTTTTTATGGACATACAGCATGAAAGACAGCATTAACGAAGGCGGCGAAATAATTTATTTTGTCCTGTTCTTTTTTGCGGCGGCAACTTTATTGAACGCAAAAAAAAGAATAAATTTTATGGTTTATACATTTACATTTTCAATAAGCATTGCTATAATTTACGGTTTTTTTCAGGGAATTTTTATAAACGCTATTCATTCGCCAAACAGATTAACGGGGCTTATAGGCAACTGGACAGGCTTTCCGGTTCAGGTTTCCTATGGTTTAGTTGTTATAATGGCATATTATTTGATAAATTTTAAAAAACAAAACAAAAGGACATGTGCTTTTTTGTTCTGGATATTAATATCGGCGGCAGGATTTTTCGATATAGTATTTTCTAAGGCAAGATCCGCATGGATAGGGATTATACCGGCCGTTTTTGTTCTGATGTATTTAAGGTCGAAAAGACTTTTTTGGGCAGCTTTGGTTTTGCTTTTAGTGTTAAATATCGGAATGTTTTCCGTTTCAAAAACATTTAAAAGCAGAATGCTGGCGATGTTTAATCCAAAAATTTATAAAATGGAATTAAAAAATCACGGAGATATAGAAAGCCATCTTGCTCTAATAAAATCCGCATGGGCTGTTTTTAAAAGATTTCCTTTAACAGGTGTAGGAGTCGGGGCGTTCTCAAAATATTTTGACGAGCATAAAGGGGTTCATTTCCCATGGTATTATAACCCTGAGACGGGAGAAAAAATTTACGACCTGTATGATAACTGGCCCGAAAACGGCTATATGCAAACCTTAGCCGAAACAGGGTTGTTTAGCTTTCTGGCATTGATGTGGCTTTTTTTTCTTGCATTAAAGCAGCCGGTTAAACTTTTCAGGAGTACGGATGACGAATTTAAACGAAAAATAGCCGCATTGACCCTGGGAGTAAGTATTGTTTTTTACGGTTCTTTTGCGGGGGTTTCCAATATGTCTAACGACCAGCTTGCCAACCTCTGGCTTTTTTTCTTAGCTTTATTTGCGGCAGTAAATTTAATGCCTGGGGTAATACCAAAATCAAAAGATTTTCAAAACCAAAACGATGTTATCTCATAGAAGTAAAATCCTTGCGCAATATCTTTATGTTTTATCCGTTATCTTTGTGTGCGGAAGTTTTTTCCTTGCATTTATAACTTATGATACGATAAGTCCTTTAATTATCGGTTATAAGTTATATGGTATAACGGATTATATCTGGCTTTTGATCCCTACCTGTATTATTTTATATCTACTCCTTTTTGCCTTTGGAATGTATTTGAACTTAAATATTAAGAATTTTAAATCCGATGCCGTAAAGCTTTTAGAGATAACGGTTATAGCGATATTTTTAATTTACGCAATTTTATTTATGTTTAAGATAACATATATTTCAAGGCTTTTTATAGGATATTTTGCGGTTTATTCATTTTTATCGCTTGTTTTGGCGGATTACATAGGAAGGAAACTTGCAAAAGGCCTAAAAAGGCGCGGTTATTCCATTAGAAATATTCTTCTTGTAAGCGGCGATGGCAGTAATTTTAATGCCGATGTTAAAGAAACGATTGCATCGCAGGAGTACCTCGGGATAAAATTGGTCAAAGAAATAAACAAGGGGGATTTAAATGAGCTGGGGGATTTTGTTTTAAATAATCCGATAGATGAGGTTATATTTGACATTAAGGGCAATGAATTAAGCGGTATTAAGGATACGATACTTTTCTTAGAGGAAAAGGGGATAACGGTTAAAATATTAACCAATTTTATTCCATTTAAAAATTCTAAGGTTTCCTTTGAAAAATTAGGCGGCTTTCCCATTATTTCCTTTTACACGTCTCCGGAGGACGATATACGGCTTTTTGCAAAAAGGGTATTAGATATCGCCGGTTCGATTATTGCCGTAACAATATTTTTTATACCAGCCGTCATTATAGCAGTTTTAATTAAACTAACATCTGACGGCAAGGTGTTATATAAGAGCAAAAGGGTCGGTAAAAACGGAAGGCTGTTTACATTTTATAAGTTTAGAACGATGTATGCGGGAAGCGATGAACTGAGGGAAGAGCTTATAAAAAAGTATAGCAGGGACGGAATAGAGATTAAGATTAAAAATGACCCGAGGCTTACAAAGATAGGCTGGTTTTTACGAAAAACCAGCCTTGATGAACTCCCCCAATTTTATAATGTATTACGGGGCGATATGAGCCTTGTCGGTCCCCGCCCGCCGATGCCCGACGAGGTTAAAAAATATTCGATAAAGCAGAGGCGGAGAATTTCTATGAAGCCCGGAATCACCTGTCTCTGGCAGATTAGCGGAAGAAGCGAGCTAAGTTTTAACGACAGGGTTGAGCTGGACTTAAAATACATCGATAACTGGTCGTTGAAACTTGATTTTATAATTCTTTTGAAAACGGTTCCCGCCGTTTTGTTTGCTAAAGGGGCATTATGAAATACGGCAATAAAGCTTTTGCAAATCTTTTTCTTTTAATTGCGTTTTTTCTTTTTATCGGCACTTTTTTAATCAATATATCAAGTATCTGGATATATATACTTCAAAGGGCATCGGAGGCTGCGTTGATTGGCGGGATTGCGGACTGGTTTGCGGTTACCGCCCTTTTTAAGCATCCGTTTAATCTTCGCATTCCTCATACCAATATTATCGAAAACAACAAGGAAAGGCTTATAAATACGGTAAGCAATATGGTTAACGATACATGGCTCGGAAAAAATTTTCTTGGCGCGGAGATAAATAAAATAGATTTTTATGGCATTATTATAAAAATCATAGAAAAAGATAAATATAACAAAAAAATAAGATTTTATTCACGGAAATATCTTATTAAATTTTTAAAATATGTGAAAACCGATAAATTTAATAAATTTGTAAACGGCAAAATCGGTGAGGCTTTAGATGAAAATTTATCGGAAAGGATTGTGAACGGTATAACATTATTTGTGAAAGGCGGTGATTTCGATAAAACTTACGGCATATTAGCGGGTTATATTAAAAATTATGCAGCCAAATATGAAACGAAGGACATCACAAAAAAGATTATAGAATTGTCATCTTTGGAAATAATGAATTCGATAAAAATTTCAGGAAAAAGATTAATAAATGATAATTTTGATAACGCCATAATAAATTTGTGTGATTTTGCAAATATAACCATAGACAAAAACGAATCCTCTTTGAAAAAGCAGATAAGGGAAGTGATTGAAAAATATAAAGACGATTCGGTTATAAAAAAGATTTTTATATTTGTTGCACGGGAGACGAATGTTTTGGATGTGGAACTTTTATCGAATGAAATTATAGCAAAAATAAAGAATTTTATTAATGAAATAAGAAATGATCCCTTAAATGATATAAGATTGAATATAAAGGATTATGCCTTAAGTATTTTGGACAACCTGGATGAAGAGGTTAAGCATCAAGTATTAAATAATATTGAAACGATTATTCATAAAAATTCCGATAACTTAAGAGATTATCTCTTAAGTTATTTAGATAAGGCATCAGGAAAGAGATTTATTAAAAACCGGCTGTTAAGTTTTATAAAGTCCGATGGAAATAATATTATGAGCCAATTTAACGAACCAATCAAAAATGGGCTTATGACGGCAGGCTTGAACACAGTTAAGGCAATAATAGAAAATAATAAGTCATACATACTTAATAAAAATTTATTTAAAGAAAAATTTGATTACGGAATAAGCTTAATTCGGGATGAGATTTCAGAGAAAAGCGGCGAGATAAATAGTTTTTTTAGGAGAAATACCGTCTATGCAATGAAGCTTAACCATTCCATAATCGGAAAACTAGTAAAAAGGTATTTAGAAAGTTTGGACCATAAAAAATTGGTCGGTCAAATAGAATCCAAAATCGGAAATGATTTGCAATATATAAGGATAAACGGAGCATTAGTAGGTTCCATTGTGGGCATACTTATTGCGCTTATCGGCTTGTTTTTGAAAAGCGTCAGGTAAAGTGTCATGGTTCGGAAAAATTATGATATAATATAATGCACTTTGCATCAAAAATCTTTAACGAGGTTTAGAATTATGTCTATATTTAAACGGAATAAGGTGGCGGTAATCCGCTATTCAGGCGCTATTACATCGCAAAGCGTATCGCCTTATATTAATATTTTTAAAAAGATAGAAAAGATTAAATCCATAAAAGGAATAATATTTATAATAGACAGCCCCGGCGGCAGCGCCATACATTCGGAGCTTTTATATTTCGCAATTAAAAGGCTTCAAGAAAAGGGCAAAAAGCTTTACGGCTATCTTGAAGTTTCTGCTTCGGGCGGTTATATGATTGCCTGCGCTTTAGAAAGACTGTACGCCCCTTCCTCGGCTATTATAGGTTCCATCGGCGTTATAAGTATGAAGCCTGTGTTAAAAGATATACTGGAAAAGTTAGGTATTGGTTATGAAGTGATAAAAAAGGGAAAACACAAGGATATGTGGCTTTTTACAAGAAAATATTCGGACGAGGAAAGAGCGAGCATTGACGAACTTCAGGAGGATATTTATACGCGCTTCATTGAAATAGTGTCGGGCGGGAGAAAAATTCCTCAGGAGGATATTTTAAAACTTGCAACGGGTGAGCTATTTTCATCCAAAAAATCCCTTGCAAACAAATTAATCGATGAAATATCGGACTTCGATAAAGCCCTTGAAGACCTTTGTAAAGAGGTTAATGTCGATCCATCTAGAACCGTTTATATGAGCATAAAAAAACCGTTTTTTCAAAGAATAATAGGCGGCTCCATCCTTAATGCGATAGAAGATATATATTACAGGGCGATATATTAGCCAACCGCAAGAAGTTTTATCCGCTGCCGGAAACCATAAAATCTGTTTACTTTTTTAAAAAATAATATTATAATAACTGAAATTTTTTTAAACCTTTTTAGTTTTAACCCGAAAAAATACCTTAAACATTAAATTTGCGTATAATTAAAGCGATACTTAAAAATAAAACACCTGTTTAACTTTTTTAAATAAATTTATTTATTAAAAAAATATTGATAACTTTTTGCAATAATATTAATATTTAATCAGGAGGAAATTAATTTATGGGACTTAGCTTAACGGACAAAATTTTAAAAGCGCATCTCGCAAAAGGCGAATTGAAGCCTGGAGAGGAGATAGCAATCAAAATCGACAGAACATTGACCCAGGATGCCACAGGCACTATGGCCTATCTCCAGTTTGAAGCGATTGGCGTTCCAAGCGTTAGAACCGATTTATCTGTAAGCTTTATCGATCATAATACCCTTCAAACAGGCTTTGAAAATGCGGATGACCATAAGTTTTTACAAACCGTTGCCGCAAAGTACGGTATATATTATTCGAAGGCAGGAAACGGGATTTGCCATCAGGTTAATCTTGAAAGATTCGGCGTTCCAGGAAAGACGCTTTTAGGCTCCGACAGCCATACCCCTACGGCAGGCGGCGTGGGCATGATTGCCATCGGCGCAGGCGGACTCGATGTTGCCGTTGCTATGGGCGGCGGGGCATTTTATATGACTGCTCCAAAGGTCGTTTTAGTAAAACTTTCGGGAAAACTTTCGGAGTGGGTTTCCGCTAAGGATGTGATTCTTGAGCTTTTAAAGAGATTGACGGTAAAGGGTGGCGTCGGAAAGATTTTTGAGTACGGCGGAGAGGGCGTTAAAACCTTAACCGTTCCTGAGAGAGCCGTTATCACGAATATGGGCGCGGAACTTGGGGCTACTACATCTATTTTTCCAAGCGATGAAAAAACCCTTGAATTCTTAAAAGCCGAGGGCAGGATTGACGATTATGCGCCGCTCGCCGCCGATGAAGGCGCTGCCTACGATGAAGTTATAGAAATAGATTTAAGCTCTTTGATTCCCTTGACTGCCAAACCGCATATGCCGGATCAGGTGGCCAAGGTTAGCGAGCTAAAAGACATAAAGGTTGACCAGGTTGCTATCGGAAGCTGCACCAATTCTTCTTATGTCGATTTAATGACTGTTGCAAGCGTATTAAAAGGAAAAAAGGTTCATCCCGATGTGAGCCTTGTAATATCCCCCGGTTCAAAGCAGGTTTATGAAATGATAGCCAAAAACGGGGCGCTGGCCGACCTTATAGCATCCGGCGCCAGAATACTTGAATCTACCTGCGGCCCCTGCATCGGCATGGGGCAGGCTCCAAGATCCGGGGCTGTTTCATTGAGGACATTTAATCGTAATTTTGAAGGGAGAAGCGGAACTAAAGATGCGAAAATTTACCTTGTTTCCGTTCAAACCGCCGCGGCTTCCGCATTAACGGGGTATATTACTGATCCAAGGACGATGGGCAAGGCTCCCGATATTAAAATGCCCGAAAAATTTGACATAGACGATTCTATGATATTGCCTCCATCGACAAATCCGGACGAGGTCGAGGTTTATCGGGGGCCAAATATTAAACCGCTTCCGGTTCAGCAGAAACTTCCCGAATCTTTAACGGGAAAGGTTCTTCTTAAAGTGGGGGATAATATTACGACCGACCATATAATGCCTGCCGGTTCTAAAATACTTCCGTTAAGGTCAAACATACCCGCAATATCGAAATATGTCTTTGAGTCTGTCGATGCCGCTTTCTCCGAAAGGGCTTTAAAAGAAAAAGGGGGTTTTGTAATAGGCGGGGAAAACTACGGTCAGGGTTCGAGCAGGGAACATGCCGCGCTTGCTCCGATGTATCTGGGGGTGAAGGCTGTTATTGCAAAATCGTTTGCAAGGATTCATTTTGCAAACCTTATTAATTTTGGAATTTTGCCTTTGATATTTGAAAATCCTTCGGATTATGATAAAATAGGACAGGGAGACGAGCTTTACGCGCCGAATATTCTAAAAGAGCTTGGCGAGCATAAACCTGTTACATTTATTAATAAGACGAAGAATAACGAAGAGTATAAATTTAAGTATAATTTAACAGGCAGACAGGTTAAAATTATTAAAGAGGGCGGATTGCTAAACGAGACGAAAAATTCAAATTAATTTAACCGTCATTCCAGCTAAAGTGGGAATGACGAACTGCGGTATTTGACGGCATTAACAATTTTAATGTTTGCATCCGAATTCAATAAAAATATTAAAAGAGTTCTTATCTCCTATAAAAAAGACGCCGAAGAAGCCTTTAAATCTGCGAACTATGTTCGTGAATTTATAAAAACAAAGGGTATCGATGCGGCGGTGAAGCCAAGTATGAACATAACCGCCGCAGATACCGAAAATGTCGGGCTTGTTGTGGTTTGCGGCGGAGACGGAACCCTTTTGATTACCTTTGGAAAGATTTTTCCTTTAGAAGTTCCCATTATAGGAATAAATTTTGGAAAACTCGGGTTTCTTGTCGAGGTTTCGGAGTCTTTAAGGGATGAGGCGCTTAAAAAGATTTTCGACGGTTCTTTGGAATTTCACCCAAGAATGGCTTTAGACATTAATGTGATAAGGAGCGGCAGATCAATTTCCAAATTCGTTTCGTTAAATGAAGCGACTATCGCAAGGGAAAAAAGTATTCATGCAAGGATTATCGATTTAAGCGTTCATGTCAACGATGTATGGTTGAATGATTTTAGGGCGGACGGTCTCATTATTGCAACTCCAGCAGGTTCTACCGCTTATTCGTTATCAGCCGGGGGGCCTATTGTTCAGCCCGATGTCGAGGCGTTTATTCTCACGCCTATCTGCCCGCATACCCTTACAAATAGGCCTGTAATAATAAACCCGTGTGAATTAAAGATAAAAATTGCGCCGCAGGAGCGGAATATTTTTATATCGGCTGACGGAAGAGACGGTATAAAACTTTGCGATAATGATGAAATAATCATCAAAAAACATCCTTCCAAGGTCTATCTTTCCGCATCTTTAAGTCTTAATTATTGGGATATACTGAGATCGAAACTAAATTGGTAAAACAATTTATTTATTTAATTCCCATATGCGATGATAAAAAAGATATATATAAAAAATTTTGCTACGATAGATTTTTTAGAGGTTGATTTTTGCGAAAATTTAAATGTCTTAAGCGGTGAAACCGGCGCCGGCAAGAGCATTATAATAGAATCTCTCAATTTTTTATTTGGAAAAACAAAAGGAGAGGGCGTCATAAGGACAGGTGAAAAAGAAGGATATGTCAGCGCAGTATTCGATGCCCTTAGCGGGAAAGTTAAAGCCAATTTGGCGCAGATTTTTGAGGAAAATGGGATAAACTTTGAAGAGGACGAAGATATAATAGTAAAGAGAGCAATCTCTATAAACGGCAAGAGCAAATATTTTATAAATAATGAACCTGTAAATAAAACTGCCGCCGAAAGGTTAGAGGGGAGCCTTGTCAATATCTTCGGGCAAAACGATAAAAGGTTTTTAATATCAAATGACAGCCAGCTGGCTTTTTTGGACGAATTTGCCGAAAATATCAAGCTATTATCGGATATTAAAGGCATATATAACGATATTAGCAGACTTGAAAGCGAAAAGGAAAAAGTTAAGAAAAAAATAGGCGACATATCAAGGATTAAGACCCTTAATGCGTATATTATAGACGATGTGGAAAAACTTGAAATTAAATCGGAAAATGATGATATAATATTGCAGGAAGAGCTTAAAAGACTTGAAAACATCAATAGCATAAAAGAATATATCTCCGCATCGATAAATTTAATTGATAATGAAGAATACGGCATACTAAAAAATTTAACCCCGTTAGTATCAAATCTTTTAAAGCTGGCAGATGTCGATTCCAATTTTAAGAAAACGGAAGAATTTAAAAATGCCGAAAGCGCTAAAATTTTAATAGAAGATATACTTTTGTTTTTAGAAAAATATGCGGATTTTGAATTTGATGAACAGAGATTGAGCGAAATCAGATTGAAAATAGACAGAATAATAAGCGCGGAAAATAAGTACTCCGTTTCCGGCCTGAAGGAACTTATAGACTTATATAACAAAGCTAAAATCGAGTTAGAAAGCGTTGCAAATCTCGAAGAAAGGGTAGAGGAGCTTGAAAACAACATCAATGGTTTAAAGGACAGGTTTCTTGGCGCGGCAGATGTTTTGCATAAAAGAAGAGCAGATTCCGCTTCCGTTCTCGAAAAAAAAATAGAAGCGGAGCTTTCATCTTTAGGGATTAAACCTGTCTTTAAGATAGAATTAAATAAACTGGATTTTAAGGAAGGTTTTTCCGAGACGGGACTCGATGAATGTAAATTTATGTTTTCGGCTAACCCTGGTGAAGACCCGAAACCGCTTTCTATGGTCGCTTCGGGCGGGGAACTCTCCAGACTCAGCCTTTGTATGCTAAAGATTGTAAATGTAAAAAGGGGCTCATCTTCTTTTATATTTGACGAGATAGATTCCGGAATCGGGGGAGATGTCGCCAATTTTGTCGGAGGGGCGCTTAAAAACATATCTAATGTTAATCAGGTTATTCTTGTTACGCATCTTGCGCAGGTAGCCTCTTTCGCAGGGAGGCATCTTTTTGTTTACAAAGAAGTAATAAACGGAAAAACATATACTAAAATAAGAGAGCTTTCGCCTGAAGAAAGGGTTAATGAAATTGCAAGAATGCTTTCGGGCTATGCAAAAAGCGAAGCTGCAACCGCTCATGCGAAGGAAATATTAAAGAGGAGAGGTTTTATTGTATAAAACAACAGGCAGGCAGAGGTATGAAAAGAGTGGAAATGTTATATATTATCCATCTAAAGTAAAAATCGAAGTAGATGGGGAGATTTTCGAGATAGTTCTGCGAAGGGCGCTAATGTGCGATGTCAAAGCTCTTTATAATCTTTTCTCGGAATATTCGAAAGCGGGAGAGATGCTCCCCCGTTCAATGAGCGATATATACGAACATTTAAGGGATTTCTATATTGCGGAAATAGAACATTTTGACGAAGAAGATTCGAGCGAAATCATCGGGGCCTGCGCCTTAACCATAGTATGGGAAAACCTTGCCGAAATAAGGTCGTTAGCCGTTAAAAAGCCTTACACAAGAAAGCTTATCGGGACAGAATTAATAACAAAATGTATCGAGGAAGCAAGATTTTTTAAGATAACGAGAATATTTGCCCTTACTTATAAACCGCAATTTTTTCAGAAATCAGGTTTTAAAATAATAGACAAATCGGAACTCCCGCATAAGATATGGAGCGATTGCATAAATTGCGTTAAATTTCCCGATTGCGACGAGACTGCCGTGATGCTCGAGTTTGATAAATTTAACGGTGTAATTTAATAGACAAAATAAAAACTATATATTATAATATCATAATATACATTCTATAAAAATGGAGGCATTACAAATTGTTTAATATTTTTAGAAGGGAAGGACTGTCCGAAGAAATAGAACAGATTACTCCCGAAGAGGCGCTTAAAAAAATATCGGAAGAGCATACAGGCGGGAAGGCTTTAATAATAGATGTCAGAGAACCGCATGAATTTAACGGTAATTTGGGACATATAGAAAATGCAAAACTGATACCCCTAAGACTTTTACCGTTAAAAATAAAAGAACTGGAACATTCCAAAGATAAAGAGATTATTGCTGTTTGCCATAGCGGCGCCAGAAGTTATTCGGCCTGCACGATGCTTAAAAGGCACGGCTTTAATAAAGTCCACAATTTAAAGGGCGGCATGCTTTTGTGGAAAAAAAACGGGTTAAAGTCCCATATCTAATTAATTTAGTAGCGCAGCATACATAATAGGCATGAATCATAAAATAGATTCTAAAAGCGGGGATTTTTATGTTTTTGTGGTATCCGATTCTACGGGTGAAACCGCAGAAAAGGTCGCAAGGGCCGCAATTTCACAATTTTCTATTCCGGATGTCCACTTAAAAAGATTTCTATTAGTAGATTCGGAGTTAAAGCTAAGAGAAATTATTACCGAAGCTTCGGAAAAAAAGGCCCTGATTATTTTTACTTTAGTTAAAGACGGCCTTAGAAATATTATGCTTCAGGAGTCAAATGAAAAGGGTATTACAAGCATCGATATTATCGGTCCCGTGTTAAACTCCATTTCATATATCCTAAACCTCTCTCCTGAACGGAAACCGGGATTGATACACCGTGTAAACGACGAATATTTTAGAAGAATAGACGCGCTCGAGTATGCCGTAAAACATGATGACGGACAGAGAATAGACGAGATCAACGAAGCCGACGCGCTTGTTTTGGGGGTTTCTAGAACATCCAAGACTCCTCTTTGCTTATTTCTTGCCCAAAGAGGATTTAAGGCCGCCAATATTCCCATAATAGACGAACAGAGTATCAGCGATGTTATCTATAAAATTCCCAGAGGAAAGATATTCGGCTTAGTTTCGGATGCCGGCAGAATCTCTAATCTGAGAAAAGAAAGATTAAAAAGAATGGGGCTTCCCTTTTCGACGGATTATATCTCGAAAGAATCTATAGAAAAAGAACTGGCTCATTCAAAAGATTTATATGCCAAACTAAATGCTTTTGTTATAGATATTACCGATAAATCTATCGAGGAAGCCGCCGCCGATATCATCTCCCACATAAATAATAAATAAAGACTCGCCGAATGCTTGTTAAAAATTTTGTTAAGTAATAAAATAAAATAAATTTAATAAAAGGAATGAATTTTAAATGAATTTTGACGATGTAATTTCATTAATAGACGATTATTCTAGGAAAAAGGGTATAAAATACGTGGTTTATCTTTTCAATTCAAAGGTTTTAAAGATGGAGTCGGAAAATAGTTCGATATCAAATTTTATTAATGCCGAAATAAATGGATTTAATTTAAGATTATTGAATAATAAGAGGATGAGCTTTTCGTATTGTCTGGGGCTTGAAGAGCAAAAGATAAGGGATACTTTTGATAACGGACTATCCTTATTAAGCTTTATGGAAGAAAACGAGTATGCTGATTTAGCCCCTTCCTTACATGAATCAGCCGCCGTTCAGGCACCTGATTTTGAAGAAAAATTGGGAATTTATTCTTCAAAATCAGATAAAATAGATATGGATAAAAAAAAAGGATGCCTGATAGAGATGGAAGAAACTGCATATTCCTATGATAAAAAAATATACAAAGTTGATAAGCCAACCTATCACGAGTCATTAACTGCAAAAAGGATTTGCAATTCAAATGGTTTAAATTTATCATCCAGAAAAACCTCTTACGAAGTTTTCTTATCGGTTGCCGCAAGGCAAGGCGCCGACACCGGTTCGGGGTTTGATTTTGATTTTTCCCACGAATTCGATAAACTGCAATTTAAAAAGGTTTCCATGAATGCCGCAAAGAGGGGCGTAGACCAGCTTGGGGCGAGGGTTATAAGCAGCGGAAGCTATAATATACTATTCGATAATTTTACGGCATCAGAGTTTTTGGGGATATTAAAACAGTCCTTCTATGCCAATAATGTTTATAAGAAAAAGTCTATTTTGAGGGGGAAGCTAGGCCAAAAGGTTTTTTCGAGCAAACTTAATATTATCGACGACGGGCTTTTGCCTGGCGGGTGGGCGACGGACATATTTGACTACGACGGGATAAATATGCAAAGAAAACCTCTTTGTATTAACGGCGTTATAAATTCTTTTCTTTACGACATAGAATATGCAAATAGATTTAATACGAAATCTACGGGAAATTCCGCTATGCAGTCGCATACGCTTCCGCCCGAGGTTGGTTCAACCAATTTTTTTATAGAAAACGGGGAAACTCCGCTCGTCGATATTATTTTGTCGATGAAAGAGGGCATGTACATAAATGAACTTATGGGGCTTCATATGGCCAAACCTTATACGGGTGAATTTTCACTCGGGGCATCCGGTTTTTATATAAAAAACGGTAAAATTGAATTTCCGGTTAAAGGGATTGTCGTAAGCGGCAATTTGCTGCATCTCTTTAATAGCATAACAGGCATTGCAAACGATATTCGATTTTTCGGTTCTACGGGTTCGCCCTCAATTTTATTTGAAAATGTTGAGGTTTCCGGCAAATAAATTATAAAATTCACGGAGCAGGATAAAGTGGCGATTAAGTTATTAAAAAGTATTTTTGGAACAAGCAATCAAAGAGAGATTTCAAAATTAAAACATGTATTAGAAAAGATTAATTCCTTAGAGGTCAAATATTCGGGTTTTACAGATGAGGAGCTTAAAGGAATGAGCTTTAAGTTTAAAGAGGAACTTAAGGGGCTTTCAAAAGATAAGCAGGATAAAACATTAGAAGAAATTTTACCAGAAACCTTTGCCGTTGCAAGGGAAGGTGCTAAAAGGGCGTTAAATATGCGTCCGTTTGATGTTCAGCTTATCGGGGGAATGGTGCTGCATTCGGGTAAAATAGCCGAGATGGCAACGGGGGAGGGTAAAACGCTCGTAGCCGTTCTTCCCGTTTATCTTAACAGTTTAACGGGAAGAGGTGTTCATGTCATAACGGTTAACGACTATCTTGCCAAGAGGGATTCGGAGTGGATGGGCAAGGCTTATAATCTTTTGGGTCTTTCCGTAGGCGTAATAACGAATGATTTAGACGACGACGGTAGAAAAAAAGCTTATAATTGCGATGTGACTTACGGTACTAATAACGAATTCGGTTTTGATTATTTAAGGGATAACATGAAGTTTTCTTTAGATGACTATGTTCAGAGAGAGCTTAATTATGCGATTATAGATGAGGTTGACTCGGTATTAATCGATGAAGCAAGGACCCCGCTTATAATTTCCGGCGAATCCGACGAAGCTACCGAATTATATTATAAAGCCGATAGGGCTGTCCTGCATTTACATAAGGATGCCGATTATACCGTCGATGAAAAGTTAAAAACCGCGATTTTAACAGAAGAAGGGATAGAGCGCGTCGAAAAGGAATTGGATATAAAAAATATTTACGATCCGAGGCACCTTGATGCCCTTCACTCCATAAATCAAGCTTTGCGGGCACACGCATGTTACTTTAGGGATGTAGATTATTTAGTTCAGGATAACTCGGTTGTCATAGTCGATGAATTTACTGGCCGCCTTATGAACGGAAGGCGCTACGGGGAAGGGCTTCATCAGGCGCTGGAAGCTAAAGAACGCCTTAAAGTCGAGGGTGAAAATCAGACTCTTGCCACTATCACCTTTCAAAATTTTTTCAGGATGTATAATAAGCTCGCGGGAATGACGGGAACGGCGGATACCGAAGCCGAAGAATTCAAAAAGATATACAATTTGGATGTCGTTGTTATTCCAACCAATAAGCCTATGATCAGGCAGGATTATACCGATCTGGTTTTTGCCACGGAGGCCGAAAAATTTGACGCCGTTTCGGAAGAAATTATAGAAAATTATAAAAAGGGTCAGCCGGTTCTTGTTGGAACGGTTTCCGTCGAGAAATCCGAAAGGCTCAGCGCCATTTTAAAGAAAAAGGGTATCCCTCATTCCGTTCTAAATGCAAAAAACCATGCAAAAGAGGCGCACATTATTGCCCAGGCCGGCCAAAAAAAATCTGTGACAATTTCAACAAATATGGCGGGCAGGGGAACCGACATTGTCCTGGGCGACGGGGTGGTGGAATTAGGCGGCCTGCATGTCATAGGAACGGAAAGACATGAAGCGAGGCGGATAGATAATCAGCTCAGAGGCAGGTCCGGCAGGCAGGGCGATGTCGGCTCTTCAAGGTTTTATGTTTCGCTTGAAGACGACCTTATGAGGATATTCGGTTCCGAAAGGCTTGCCCCGTTTCTTGAAAGGTTAGGATTAAAGGATGGACAGGCAATCGAACACAAGATGATTTCAAAGGCTATAGAAAACGCTCAAAAAAAGGTTGAAGGACATAACTTCGATATAAGAAAAAATCTTATAGACTACGATAATGTTATGAATAAGCAAAGGGAGCTAATTTATGCTTACAGAAAAAGGATACTCCATACCTTTAATCTTGACGAGATTTATGACGAGATAATATTTGACATTAAATCCTTAGTAGAATCATATTTTGAAAGTTATATTCCCGAAAAGTCTCACAGTGAAAATTGGGATATAGACGGGCTCGTAGATGTTATTAAAGTTAATTTAGATGTGGATATTCCCTCATTGCTTGCCGGGGTTCCAGAACTAAATATTCGGGATTCTAAAGATAAGGATAAAGAAGCGGCGAAAACGGCTTTGACGGAGAGGTTTAAAAGGCTCGGCAGGGATGAATTGCTAAATAATATTACAGAGCTGATTAAAAAGCAAATCGATTTAAAAATTTCCGGATTTCCGGAAGAGGAAAGGGTAAACATAATTAAAGCATTATATTTGCAGACGGTTGACAGCCTCTGGAAAGATGCCTTAACATCCTTAGAGAGCTTGAAGGAAGGCATCGGGCTCAGGGGATATGCACAGGTAAACCCGTTAATCGAATATCAAAAAGAGGCATATGGATTATTTATTAATATGCAATTCAGAATGAAGGAAGAAGCTATAAATTCTATTATGACCGTCCAACTGGAAGAAAATTTGGCGGCAGGGGATCTTTTTGCCGGAGCAGGGCTTTACGGCGGCAACTTGATTTTATCGCATGACGGAATACTTCCCGAAAATGAAACAGGACAAAAGCCTATTGTAAAACCTAAAAAGATTGGAAGAAATGAACCATGTCCATGCGGAAGCGGGAAAAAATATAAAAATTGCCATGGAAAAAATCAATAATTTTTTATTTTCGGGTAAATCCTGCGGGTTAAAAAAGAATGGGGGTTTGGATGTCGGATTAATGGTATCTAAAATTCCTTTGAGGGTGAGCGCGGTTTTTACAAAAAACAAAATAAAAGCGGCGCCCGTTATTATTTCAAAAAACCATTCCAAAAATATTATTAATGCGCTGATTGTAAATTCCGGAAACGCAAATGCATGCAACGGCAAATATGGGATATTGGATGCCCGCAGGGTTACAAAAGCAGTTTCTAAAGAACTCGGGTTTATGGAAAATAATATTTTTGTGTGTTCTACCGGCGTGATCGGGGAAAGGCTTAATGCTTCACTGATAGAAAATGCGGTGCCGGAATTGGCTAAATCGGCAAGTTCCGATAAACTTGAGGATTTTGCAAAATCCATAATGACGACAGACACCTTTTTTAAGACGGCATCCAAAGATGTTTTATTAGACGGCGTAAAGTATAAAATAACCGGAACGGCAAAAGGCTCGGGTATGATAATGCCGAATATGGCAACGATGCTCGCATTTATTTTTACCGATATTCCGATTAAGAAGGAATTGGCAGATGTTATGTTTAAAAAGTGTGTCGAAACCTCTTTTAATTCCATTACCGTTGACGGAGACACTTCGACAAACGACACAGCCGCGTTTTTTTATCCCGATGCGGAGCAGGGTTCCCATAAATTTTTAATTAAAAAATCGGATGCGAATTACCTGTTAGTGAAAAAAGCCCTTAGCGGGATATGTTTTGAACTGGCAAAAATGATTGTGAAAGACGGGGAAGGAGCGACTAAGCTCATAACGATTACCGTATCGAACGCTTATACCGAAACCGGGGCAAAAAAAGTTGCTTTTACCGTTGCAAATTCTCCTCTGTTTAAGACCATGATTACGGGAGAGGATTTAAATTGGGGGAGGATAATGGCGGCGATAGGAAGGTCTTCTGTCAAGATAAAGCCGAACGATGTCGATATTTATATAAACGATAAAATCATAGTCGAAAATTCCGCCGCATCTAAAGAACTAAACAAAAATATCGAAAAAACGGTTTTATCCCCGAAGGAAATAAATTTCAAAATAGACCTGAAATGCGGCAAGGCTTCCCGGACGGTTTTGACCTGCAATCTTACGAAGGAGTACATAGACATAAACGCTTCATATAGAAGTTAGCCCTCAAACTTAAATTTATGAAAATACCCGTTTTATATTACCATAAAATAGATTTTCCAAAAAAAAATGCGGTATATAAAGGATTATATGTAACTCCAAAGCAGTTTAAAAGGCAGATGGCTTTATTAAAAATCCTGGGTTATAGCGCCATAAAGCCTGAAGACCTTATATCTTTTATAAAAGGGCATAAACTTAGCGTAAAAAAACCTGTATTGATTACCTTCGACGACGGGTACGAAAATAACTTTATCAATGCTTATCCCATATTAAAAAATTTAGGCTTTACCTCTTTAATTTTTATCAGCACGGGATTTATCGGGAAAAAAAAATCCGTACCGGATGAGAGAGAAAGCGCTCCCGAAGATTTTTTAGATGAAAATGAGATTAAGTCGATGTATGATGGCGGATTTTCGATTGGTTCGCACGGCATCAACCATTATTATCTCGATAAATTAGACGAAGGCGTTTTGATAGACGAATTAACCTTTTCAAAGGCTTATTTAGAAAACCTGTTAAAAACAGACATAAATTTTTTTTCATATCCGTTCGGGGCTTATAATGCTAATGTCATGAGGGCAATTAAAAAGGCGGGTTATTCAGGAGCATTTACGACGGCAAAAGGCAAGGTCGCCGCCGGGGATAACTCTTATGAATTAAAAAGGATAGCCGTTAATGGGTATAACACTATTTTTAATTTTCTTTATAAAATAATTTTCTTGCAATAAAAATGTAAAAATGATAAAAAGTTAAATTTAGTATTTGTAATGTTCGCGTTTTTTATTTTAAATTAACCAAAATCGTACCCGTCTGTCAATGGTGCTTGTTTAACTTACAGGCGGGGAGAAAAAAGCACTTAAGGAGAAGAAATGCCATTTAATGTTACAATTAAGCAGTTATTAGAAGCAGGGGTTCATTTTGGACATCAAACGAAAAGATGGAATCCAAAGATGAGACCTTATATTTACGGGTCAAGAAATGGGATACATATCGTTGACCTTCAAAAATCTATTTCTTATTTTCAATCGGCATACAATAAGTTGCTGGAAATCGCGCAAGACGGAGGGACGATTCTTTTTATCGGCACAAAAAAGCAGGCAAATCCTATCGTTGCAGAAGAAGCAAAAAGGTGCAATATGCCTTATGTTAATGAGAGGTGGCTCGGGGGCATGCTTACTAATTTTGCCACCATTAAGCTTTCCATCCAAAGATTAAAAGAACTTGAAGGACTTAAAGAATCGGAAGAATTTGCTAAATTTACAAAAAAAGAAATGTCAAAGATGGATAAAGAGATTTTAAAACTTCAAAAAATTCTTAACGGAATTAGAGATGTTGAGAAAATTCCCGATGCCGTTTTTATCGTAGATATTCACCATGAAATAATTGCGGCTAAAGAAGCAAAGAGACTTAATGTTCCAATTATAGGCGTTGCGGATACAAATGCCGATCCAGCGCTTGCCGACTATTTAATACCTGGAAACGACGATGCTATCAGAGCGATTAAACTCGTTTTGAGTACAATGGCTGATGCGGTCATAGAAGGGAGAAAAATTTACGAAGAAAGATTCAGCAAAGGGAAAACAAGCGAAAATATGGCAGAGGGTATTAGCGAAGAAACATTTGCGGTACCAGGCGCAGCGGATGAAGGCACAAATTCCGGCAACGAAGATGCGGATGTTTCCATCTAAATCAAAACATAATTATGCTTAATAAAGGTTTAATTTTTAAAGTTAAAAGTTAAGAAGGGGGGAGATAATTGGAAAAATCATCAAACATCGATGCAGGGCTGGTTAAAGACTTGCGTTCAATGACAGGCGCCGGTTTTGTTGACTGCAAAAATGCTCTTATAGAAACTAACGGAAATATCGATAAAGCGGTTGACATATTGAGAAAAAAGGGGCTTGCAAAGGCGCAAAAAAAGGCTAACAGGGAGGCTAAAGAGGGGTTAATTTACTCTTATATCCATGCCGGAGGAAGAATCGGCGTTCTGTTGGAAATTAATTGCGAGACCGATTTTGTCGCAAGGACTTCCGAGTTTCAAGAGCTTGCTAAAAACATTGCGATGCACATAGCCGCTTCAAATCCCCTTTATATAAAAAGAGAACTTGTTTCACCCGAACTCATATCAAAGGAAAGGGAGATATACAAAGAGCAGCTTACCGCAATGGATAAACCGCAAGCCGTTAAAGAAAAGATAGTGGACGGGAAACTCGAAAAATATTATCAGGATGTTTGTTTATTGGAACAGCCCTTTATAAAAGACCCTTCAAAAAACATTGCCGAAATAATAGATAACGAAGTGGCAAAATTGGGAGAAAATATAGTTTTAAAAAGATTTGTAAGATACCAGTTAGGGGAATGAAGTGGGCGGATTCCGGTACAAAAGAATATTACTTAAAGTTAGCGGAGAGGCTTTAGCCGGCGGGAATAAGTGCGGTATCGACCCCGCCGTTATCAATTTTGTTTCCAACGAAATAAAATCGGTGGTAGATTTGGGCGTTGAGGTAGCTATCGTTATCGGCGGCGGCAACATATTCAGGGGGTTTGGCTCGTCGTCAAAAGGCCTTGGCATAGAGAGATCCTCCGCCGATTATATGGGCATGCTTGCAACGGTTATAAATGCGCTGGCATTACAGGCAAGTTTAGAAGATAAAGGGGTTATATCAAGGGTTCAGACGGCTATCGCTATGCAGCAGGTCGCAGAACCTTACATCAGGCGAAGAGCATTAAGGCATTTGGAAAAAAAGAGGGTCGTCATATTTGCCGCAGGAACCGGAAACCCTTATTTTACGACAGATACCGCCGCTTCTCTCAGGGCAATGGAAATACATGCCGATGTGATACTTAAAGCAACCAGAATAGACGGGGTTTATAGCGACGACCCGTTTTTAAACAAAGATGCGACAAAATATAATAAACTTTCATATATCGATGTATTAAACAAAAATTTAAAGGTAATGGATTCTACATCCATTTCCATGTGCATGGATAATATGCTTCCCATAGTAGTTTTTAATCTGCTGATTCCTGGCAATTTATTAAAGGTTGCTCAGGGTGAACCTATCGGAACCATAATTACAAATCCTTAACTTTTAGCTTTAAATTTAAGGTGAAATCATGAATGAAACAGAGATAGTAAATGAAATAAAAACAAAGATGACCCATGCCATTTCGAGTTATAAAAGCGAATTATCGAGGATTAGAACGGGCAGGGCATCCACAGGGCTCATAGATAGCATCAATGTCGAATATTACGGCTCTGTTTCACCGCTTATAAGGCTCGCCTCTATCTCCATTCCTGATAGCAAGACCATAATGATAAATCCATGGGATATTAATTCGCTTGCAGCCATAGAAAAGGCAATACAAAAATACGACCCATCGCTAAATCCGTCAAATGACGGTAAAAGCATAAGTATTATAATACCTCAATTAACAGAAGAAAGGCGAAAGGAAATAATAAAGCAATTAAATAAACTTGCCGAGTCTATAAAGCAGGAGATAAGAAATCACAGACGGACTTTTAACGAAAGGATAAAGGCGTCTGAAAAGTCAAAAGAAATATCGGAGGATATGTCTGCCAGATTTCAAAAAAGGATTCAGGAATTAACCGATGGTTTTGTTAAAGAGGTGGATGAAATAACAAAGCACAAAGAAAAGGAAATAATGGCGGTTTAAAATTTCTTGAAATGGTTAAAAAAATAGATTTTAAAAATATTCCAAACCATCTTGCCATTATTATGGATGGAAATGGAAGGTGGGCAAAAAAAAGAAACTTAGACAGGATAAACGGGCATATAGAAGGAATAAAATCTTTAAGAGCCGTTACTTCAGCCGTAATGGAATACGGAATTAAATATCTTACCGTTTACGCTTTTTCCTCCGAAAATTGGCAAAGACCGAAAACAGAAGTAGATTCCTTAATGCTCCTATTGGACGAATACCTTAACATGGAACTTCCGTTTCTTATAAAAAATAAAATCAGGCTTAATTTTATAGGCAATATAGAAAGGATTCCCGAAAGCTCGAAAAAAACGCTTTTAAGAGTTATCGATAAGACAAAAGAATGCGACAATTTATATTTAACCCTTGCGTTAAGCTACGGCTCCAGAGAAGAGATATTGGCGGCCGCGGTTAGAATGGCCAAGGATATGAAAAACGGTAAAATTAAAATAGAAGACGCGGATGAAAATCTTTTTTCATCTTATCTGTATTCTAAAGATATGCCAAATCCGGATTTTCTTATTCGAACAAGCGGAGAAAAAAGGGTATCCAACTTCATGCTTTATCAGATTGCTTATGCCGAAATCTACTTTACAAAGACTTTATGGCCTGATTTTGGCAGGAAAGAATTAATCAGGGCATTAAAAAATTATGAAAAGAGAGTCAGAAGATTTGGAAAAACTTAAGTTCGATTTTAAGAGGTTTATATTCGGCATTCTTTTCGGCTTCGTTATAATCCTTTCTATATTTTTGTTTAATAAACTTGAATTTTTCTTTATCTGCGTTATTTTAATAACATTGTCGGTTTACGAGTTATTTTTGATATTTGACTTAAACGAGTATAAATATTTTATTCTCCCCGAAATTATTTCTATTTTAATTGCCTTTGCTTTTGTTTTTTTAAGCCCGTCCGTATTTGCTTTTGCGGTACTTTTGTCCATTTTTTTGATTCTTTTTAAAAATGTCCTTTTTTTTAAAAATGATGGCGGCAAAAGCATATTCTTAGATGTATTTTCTATTTTTTACACTGGTTTTTTTATTTCCTATTTATTAAAAATATTCGATATGAATAACGGGAGATTATTGCTAATACTCCTGTTTATTTTAGTTTGGGCGTCCGATATATTTGCGTATTACGGCGGAAGGCATTTTGGAAGGCACAGGTTGTTTTTTTCGTTAAGTCCTAAAAAAACGGTAGAAGGCGCTTTAATCGGACTTTTCCTCGCTATATTAACCGCTCTTGTATTCAGAATTTTTGTAACGGACTACAGGATGTTTACCCTTTTTTCATTTATTGCCGTATCCGCCTTAACGGTAATTTTTGGAATGATCGGCGACTTAACGGAATCTTTAATAAAAAGGGTTGGCGGAAAAAAAGATTCGGGATTTTTAATTCCCGGCCATGGCGGGATTTTGGACAGAATTGACAGCCTGATATTGGCCGCCCCATTTTTTTATTATATCACGCTGTTTTTTTTAAACCATAAAAATTAAATGAAAAATATATTTATTGCAGGGTCCACAGGGTCGATAGGGAAAAGCGCGGTTGAAGTAGCGCTTTCATACCCGGAAAAATTGTCGGTAAAAGCCATAGCTGCAGGGCATTTTACCGGGGAATTAAAGGGACAGATTATTAAGTTAAACCCGTCATATTGCATTCTTTCCTTAAAGGCCGAAATGGATAAGGCAAAATCGGAAATAAGCAATCTGCCTGATATTAAAACTAAATTTCTTTACGGCGAAGACAGTTTTAAAGAATTGGTATTTAATGAAGATATTGATGTTATTTTAAATGCGATTAGCGGTTCTTCCGGGCTTATGCTTTCATACGGAAGCGTGAAAGCGGGTAAAAACTTAGCCCTTGCAAACAAAGAATCTATGGTTATGGCAGGGGATATTTTAAATAGAATTGCAAAATTTAATAAGGCAGATATAATCCCGGTTGATTCTGAACACTCCGCTTTATTTCAGTGTTTGAATTGCGGTAATAAGTCCGATTTAAAGAAATTAATTCTTACCGCTTCCGGCGGTCCTTTTTATGATTTACCGAAAGAAGCGTTATGCGGCGTTACAAAAGATATGGCGTTAAACCATCCAAAATGGAAAATGGGCAAAAAGATAACGATAGATTCCTCCACCCTTGCAAATAAAGGCCTTGAGGTAATAGAAGCCCATTATTTATTCGGCGTTGACGAAAAAGACATCGATGTCTTAATACATCCGCAGGCTATAGTTCATTCTATGGCGGAGTTTATGGACGGTTCAATTATGGCTCAAATGGCGCAAGCCGATATGAAGGGACCAATAGGCTACGCTCTTTCTTATCCGGATCGTTTTCATGGTTTAATGAAGCCGCTCAGCCTTTCCCAAATTGGAAGACTTGAGTTTTTTGAACCGGATACGCTGAAATTTCCCCTCTTAAATATTGCAAGAGAGGCTTTAAGGGCTGGAAAAAGCATGCCTGCCGTTTTTTGCGAGGCTAATGAATTTTTTGTAAATTCCTTTCTGCGTAACGAGATTTCTTTTACCGATATAGCATCTAATGTTCAAAAGGTCATGGAAAGGCACAGTCCTTTCGATATTAATGAAATAGAAGATGTTCTCGAGGCAAAAAAACAGGCGTTTATGATGTCTAAAACTCTTTGAATTCAAGATTGATTAATCTTTTTATAAGTTTTGAAGCCTCATTATATTTAACATCAAAAGGTACATCTATAATAATTAAATCTATTAATTTTAAAATTCCCTTTTTTAAATAAGTGTTTACCTTTTGTTTTATCATGAAATCCGATAAATTGTGTATTTTTTCTTCCCCGATAGAGGGCGACGGACCTAATTTTTCCTGCTCTTTATACAGCGAAAGAATATCTAAGAGCACCGACCTTAATGTATAAATCATAAAGGGATCCGTCTCCATATTTACAAGAAGTTCCGGTAAAACCGAAACTATATTTTCTTCCGACAAATCCTTATTTAAAATATCCTTAATTTTATTTAATTCCATCGTAAAATTTTTTCCAATTTTAATATATTTGTTATATAATAGCACAGATAACAACATAATTTAAATACCTAAAATATCTGCAAATTAAATAAATATGCAATATATTACAGGGAGCGCTTTTATGATAATATTGCCTTATTTAGGTAAGTATCCTAAGATTAACGAAACGGTTTATTTATGTGACAACACGGTCATTATAGGAGATGTCGAGATAGAAAATGGGTCAAGCGTATGGTTTGGGGCGGTTATAAGAGGGGATGTGAATTACATAAGAATCGGCAAAAATACCAATATTCAGGATAATAGCGTTCTTCATGTGCAGCACGACACGGGTCCGCTTATAATAGGAAACGGCGTCACGGTGGGACACAATGCTAATCTCCACGGCTGCAAGATTGGAGATAACTGCCTTATCGGTATCGGGGCGATAGTTTTAACAGGCGCCCGTGTCGGGAAAAATTGCATAATCGCCGCAGGGGCGGTTGTAAAGGAAAATGCCGTTATTCAGGATGGCTCTTTAGTTGCAGGTGTTCCCGGGTCGGTAAAAAAAAGTCTTGGCGAAATCGAAATAAGCTCTATTAAGGAATCGGCAAATAATTATATAAAGTATGTTAAAAACTTTAGAAGGGGGGTAATTTAATTTGGAGGAGGGTAAGGCATTTTGTATATTCGTAAAACAGGGTTTGGAACGAGGGAAGGTAGGTAAGTAATGCTTGCTTCTATTGATATCGGAACAAATACGATACGATGCCTGATTGTTTCTTCGGATAAAGATGTTTTAACCCCTGAATATGTGGATATGAAAATAATCAGATTGGGTGAAAACTTTACAAAAGAGAGAATTATCACAGAGGCTTCTATTTTAAGATTAAAAGATGCTTTAAATTATTACGCCGAAAAGCTTAAAAGATTTGGAATTAAACCGGATAAAGTTGCTATTACAGGCACAAGCGTTTTGAGAGACGCTCCCAACAGCGCGGAAATATTAGAAAGTATTTATAAAGAATTTGGATTAAATATCCGTATTCTTAGCGGAGACAAAGAGGCGTCCGTGACGCTTGCGGGGATCGCTTCATGCTTTAAAGATTTAAAGGAATTTTATGCGCTGGATATCGGCGGCGGTTCCACGGAATATTCCTGTTTCAAAAGCGGGCAGCCTTTCTGGAAATATAGCTTGAATATGGGGGTTGTTCATTTAACGGAAGAAATAGTGAAATCAGACCCTGTATCTGCCCATGATTTGTTAAAAATGGAAAAAGAGATAGATAATAGCCTTAATTCATTAAAACAAAAGATACTTAAAAGCGGTTATAAATTTGAGCCTTTAAATTTGCTCGGAACAGCCGGAACAGCGACGACCCTTGCTATGGTCGATCTGGAATTAAAAGGTTATGACAGGCTTAAAGTGCACGGCTATGTTTTAAAAAAAGAAAATGTCCTAAAGATTTACAAAAAATTTATAGAAAAAAAGGCATATGAAAGACTTAATATAACGGGAGTTGAAAGCGGAAGAGAGGACCTTGTTTTAGCAGGAACCGCTATAATGCTAAAAAGTATGGATTTTTTTGAAGCGGATAAGCTTACCGTTTCGGAATGCGGGTTATTGGAAGGGCTTATAGCGGCGGATATATAATAAATAAATTAAATCATTAAGGATGTTGAGCCGGCTGTATGCCCGGGATTATTAAAAAGGGGGAAGTAAAATGAAGGAGATTATTAAAGAAGCGTTAAGTTTTGACGATGTTCTCATAGTTCCCGATTACTCCGATATTCTTCCAAAAGATGTCGATTTAACAACCAAATTTTCAAGAAATATAAATTTAAACATTCCATTGGTCAGCGCGGCAATGGACACGGTTACAGAAGCAAAAACCGCAATTTCTCTGGCTCGCGAAGGCGGAATCGGTGTAATTCATAAAAATTTAACGGTAGAAGAGCAAAAGATCGAGGTCGATAAGGTAAAAAAATCCGAAAGCGGGATGATTACCAACCCTGTGACGGTTAATCCCGATGATAAAATATCTCATGCCCTCGACCTTATGAAAAAATATATGATTTCGGGCGTTCCGGTAATAAAAGGAACTAAACTCGTCGGAATACTTACGAATAGAGATTTAAGATTTGCCGTAAATTTAGGCGAAAAGATAGATAAGGTGATGACAAAAGAAAACCTTGTTACTGTACCCGTGGGAACTACATTAGAAGAAGCAAAAAAAACCCTGCATGAAAAAAAGATAGAAAAATTACTTGTTGTGGATAAAGATTACAATTTAAAGGGTTTGATAACGATTAAAGATATAGAAAAAATTAAAAAATATCCCAATTCGTGCAAAGATTCGCTTGGAAGGCTCAGGGTTGCCGCAGCCGTCGGTATTTCCAAAGACACGGAAGAAAGGGTTAGCGCGCTGACAAAAACCGAAGTAGATGCAATCGTTATAGATACCGCTCACGGGTATTCCAAAGGTGTTATAGAAATGGTAAAATATTTAAAAAGGCATTATAATCTGGATATTATTGCGGGAAATATAGCCACGATTGATGCAGCGGAAGCCCTTGTTAAGGCAGGTGTTGACGCCGTGAAGGTTGGAATAGGCCCCGGTTCCATTTGCACCACAAGGGTTGTTGCGGGGGTCGGCGTCCCTCAGCTATCCGCAATAATGGATTGCTCAGAGGTTTATAATAAATATGGCGTTCCCGTAATATCGGACGGGGGCATTAAATTTTCCGGCGATATCCCAAAGGCTATTGCTGCGGGGGCCAGCAGCGTGATGATAGGAAACCTTTTTGCGGGAACAGAAGAAAGTCCCGGTGAAACGGTGATTTACCAGGGTAGAAGCTATAAGGTTTATAGAGGCATGGGTTCTCTGGGTGCAATGGTAAGCGGCTCAAAAGATAGATATTTTCAATCCCATATAAAAGAAGAATCAAAATTTGTCCCCGAAGGAATCGAGGGGAGAGTGCCGTATAGAGGGACGCTTTCTGAGGCGGTTAATCAGTTAATCGGCGGATTGCGGGCTGGAATGGGATATTGCGGCGTTCACTCTATAGAAGAACTTAGAACCAGAACAAGATTTATGAGGATAACTTCATCGGGTCTTAAAGAAAGCCATGTTCATGATGTCATAATTACAAGGGAAGCGCCCAATTACAGGCTCGATTAATTTAATATGGAAAAAGTATTTTCTAAAATTCTAATAATCGATTTTGGGTCTCAATATACCCAGCTTATCGCAAGAAAGATAAGGGAAAGCGAAGTATATTGCGAAATATATCCTTTTAATTCATCCTACAAAAAGATAAAGGATTTTAAGCCGGATGCAATTATACTTTCCGGCGGCCCGTCATCCGTTTATGACGGCGGCGCCCCTTTTATAACAAAGGAAATATTTAATATCGATGTTCCTTTTTTGGGGATTTGCTATGGTATGCAAATTATGGCGTATCTCCTTTCAGGGGAGGTTAAGCCCGCAAAAAATAGAGAATATGGACATTCAAAACTCGCTATAATAAAAGAAAGCAAGCTATTTAAGGGGTGTGAAAAATCAAGCCTTGTATGGATGAGCCACGGGGATATTATCGTAAAAACTCCGCCGGACTTTGTTGTAACCTCTCAAACCGAAAATTGTTCCGTTGCTTCATTCGAAAACAGCGAGAGAAAACTTTACGGACTTCAGTTTCATCCCGAGGTTGCGCATACCGCTTGCGGACGGAAAATATTAAATAATTTTCTATTTAATATCGCAAAAGTTAAAAAAACATGGAAGCTCGAAGATTTTATAGAGAATAAAGTGAGGGAGATTAAGAATCTTGCAGACGGTAAAAAAGCTATATGCGCCCTTTCGGGAGGAGTTGATTCCACCGTTGCCGCCGTTCTCGCAAATAAAGCCATAGGGGATAAACTCAGGTGTATATTTGTTGACAACGGTCTTTTAAGAGAAAACGAGGGAAAAGCCGTTATAAAGTTTTATAAAGAAAATTTAAAATTAAATGTAAAACTTGTAAATGCATCTAATTTATTCCTAAAAGCATTAAAAGGGGTTAAAGATCCTGAAAAGAAAAGAAAAATTATCGGAAAACTTTTTATAGAGATATTCGAAAAAGAGGCTAAAAAAATAGCGGATGCGGGTTTTCTTGTGCAGGGGACGCTGTATCCCGATGTTATCGAATCCGTCAGGGTATTCGGCGCTTCAAGCATTATTAAAAGTCATCATAATGTCGGCGGCCTTCCAAAAAAATTAAATTTAAAATTAATCGAGCCGCTAAGGGAATTATTTAAAGACGAGGTTCGCATAATAGGAAAGAATCTAAGAATTCCCGCGGAAATCATTAGCAGGCAGCCGTTTCCCGGTCCGGGACTTGCCATAAGGATAATCGGGGATGTCGATAAAAATAAACTTAACACATTAAGGCAAGCCGATGCCATTGTCACGGAAGAGATAAAAAAATCTGGATTAGAAGGTAAGGTTTGGCAGTCTTTCCCTGTGTTAATTCCGGTTAAAACAGTCGGCGTTATGGGGGACAAAAGAAGCTATGAATCCCTTATAGCGCTTCGGGCGGTGAGTTCGTCGGACGGTATGACGGCAGATTTTGTGAAATTGGATTACGATATTCTAAGGACGATTTCGGCGCGGATAATTTCTGAAGTAGAGGGAATAAACAGGGTGGTTTATGATATTACATCAAAACCGCCTTCGACAATAGAGTGGGAGTAATAATTTTATGGATAAATTCGTTCATCTCCATTTGCATTCGCATTACAGCCTTTTAGACGGCGCTATTAAAATCGACGATATTATAAGCAAGGCCATAGAGTTTAATATGTCCGCCGCGGCAATTACCGACCACGGGAATATGTTCGGCGCTATCGAGTTTTATGAAAAGGCATTAAAAAAATCCGTTAAACCCTTGATCGGATGCGAAATGTATGTTTCAAGATCGGATATGACGCTTAAAAATTCAAATGAAAAATTATATTATCATTTAATTTTACTTGCCAAAAATGAAGAAGGGTATCAAAATCTTTCGAGGCTTATATCAAAATCTTATACCGACGGCTTTTATTATAAACCGAGAATAGATAAAAATATTTTAAAAGAAAACCATAGCGGCTTAATTGCGTTATCCGCCTGTTTAAAGGGGGAAATACCTTATAATTTAATTCAAGGCAAAATGGATTTGGCAGAAAAGAACCTTCAATATTATTTGGATCTGTTTGGTGATGATTTTTATTTAGAAATGCAGATGCAGGGTATAGAAGAACAAAAAAGGGCAAATGCAGGAATAGTCGAATTATCCAAAAAATATGGCGTTCCGCTTGTGGCTACCAATGACTGCCATTATCTTTTGAAAGACGATTACGAAGCCCACGATGTTCTTTTATGTATTCAAACCGGAAAAACGGTAGAAGACAAAGACAGGATGAGATTTTCTACAAAGGATTTATATTTTAAATCACAGGAAGAAATGATAGATATATTTAGCGAGTATCCTGCCGAAGCCATTTCTAACACAAAAATAATAGAAAGCAAATGCAATTTTTCTTTTAAACTTAAAGAAGGACATCATTTTCCGCAGTTTATAATCAAAGCAAACAATGATGACGCGCTTAAGCCCTGCATATCTATACTTGATTTTTTTGAAAAAAAAGTAAAAGAAGGATTTCATGAAAGATTTATAAAGAATCCAACCGCAATGGCAAAAGAATCATACTTAAACAATGCGGAAGCCTATGAAAAAAGATTAGATATGGAGATAGAAGTTATTAAAAAATCTAATTTTGCAGGATATTTCTTAATAGTTTCCGATTTTATCAGGTATGCAAAGGATAACGATATTCCCGTTGGACCTGGAAGGGGTTCCGCCGCAGGGAGCCTTGCGGCATATTGTCTAAAAATTACGGACATAGATCCGATTCAATATGATTTAATGTTTGAAAGATTTCTTAATCCCGAACGAATCAGTATGCCCGATATAGATTCCGATTTTTGTATAAACGGGAGGGATGAAGTAATCAAATATGTTTCCAGAAAATATGGAGAGGAAAATGTCTCCCAAATAATTACATTTGGAACAATGCAGGCAAAAGCCGCCATAAGAGATACAGGGAGAGCGCTTAATATGCCTTATGCCGAGGTCGATAAAATAGCCAAGCTTGTTCCGAACACGCTTGGCATTACACTCGAAGAGGCTGTCAAAGAAGAGCCGAAACTTCAAAATTTAATAAATACCGATTTTAAAGTTAAAAAATTAATAGAGATAGCCAGAAGGCTTGAGGGGCTGGCAAGGCACGCCAGCACCCACGCCGCCGGCGTTGTAATATCCAATAAACCTATTCTTAATTTTATGCCTTTATATAAGGGTTCAAAGGAAACCGATGTTATAACGACTCAATATACGGGGCAAGATTTGGAAAAATTGGGATTTATCAAATTTGATTTTTTGGGTTTAAAAACTCTTACGGTAATGAATGAGGCTATTAAGCTTATAAACGGTAAAAAAACAGGGCAGTCCAATAAACATGAAGGCATGGAACATCCCGCCCCGCTTGCGTCCCCTGCCCCAATCAGGGAGGAGAACGATTTTAACATATATAATATAGATCTAAACGATCAAAAAACATATAAACTTTTATCTTCGGGAGACACCACTGGGGTATTTCAGCTTGAAAGTTCCGGCATGAAAGAGTTGATTAAAAAATTAGCCCCCGAATCGTTTGAGGATTTAATCCCTCTTGTTGCTTTATACAGGCCAGGGCCGCTCGGGAGCGGGATGGTTGACGATTTTATCAATGCAAAGCACGGAAGGGTTAAAATACGCTATATCCATCCTTTATTAAAGGATATACTGAGCGATACTTACGGCGTGATACTCTATCAGGAGCAAATAATGAGAATAGCGACATCCCTTGCCGGATTTTCTATGGGAGAGGCGGATGTCCTAAGAAAGGGCGTCGGCAAGAAACAGGCCGAACTTATAAGCCAGATGAAAGACAAATTTATTAGCGGGTGTGAAAATAAGGGAATAGATAAAAACAAAGCGGAAAAGATTTTTTCGTTAATTACGAAGTTCGGCGAATACGGCTTTAATAAATCACATTCGACGGCTTACGCATATATCGCATATATGACTGCCTATTTGAAGGCAAATTATAAAGAGCATTTTACGGCAGCCCTTTTATCGAGCGAAATGTCCAATACCGATAAACTGGCAAAGATAATCAATGAAGCAAAATCAGGTTTCTATAGCTGTGATATATTACCTCCTTCGGTTAACTATTCGATGGAAAGATTTACGATCGTCAGCAGCAACGGTAACGGGCTTGCAATCAGGGTAGGACTGGGAGCCGTTAAAAATGTCGGCAAGTCCGCGATTGAATCCGTTTTGCAAATACGGCAAGAGGGTTTATTTAAAGACCTGCTCGATTTTTGTTCAAGGGTCGATACAAGAAAGGTGAACAAGAGAACGATAGAAAACTTAATAAAAAGCGGAGCTCTCGATATAAGCGGGGAATCCCGAAAATGGATGCTGAACAATCTCGAAAGCGTGATGGGAGAGGCTAATTTTCTGAGGGAAAAAAGAAACTCCGATCAGTTTGAACTCCCTCTTTTTTCGGGAGAAAATGTTGAAAATGGAGATGGGGACGGAGGCGCGGTTTTTAAGACGGAGGATAAGAAAGATGATAAAAAATCGGTGCTTGCTTATGAGAAAGAATCTTTAGGATTTTATCTTTCAGGACATCCTTTAGACGGATATGAGGAAAAAATTAAACTTATCGGCGAAGGTTCGGTTGCGGAGATTGTAAACAAATATTTAAGTTCGGGGGGGAAAACAAAAGATGAGGCATATGCAATCTGCGGGGTTATAAATCAGTTAAAGATTCACAAAACTAAAAATAATGAAAAAATGGCTTCATTTGTATTAAATGATAAAAATTTGAATGTTCAGGTTGTATTTTTCCCCAAAAATTACTTAAAATACGAAGACATTTTTGATACAAACGAACCGGTGGTTTTGACGGGAAGGATTGATTTCTCTGGATTAACGGCAAATAACAGCAACGAGAGAAACGGGATTGCCGCAGGGGTTTGGCTAAAGGACGATATAGACGGCAATTTTGACGAAGAAAATTATAAAGGCGCCGAAGGCCGGCGGACATCAAATGATAAAATAGACAATATAAGCGACGGGGATATAGAACTTAACATCAAAATTATCGGAGAAAAGATTGAGTTTTTGGATAGCTATAAAATTAAACAAAAGAACAATATCGATATACCAGTGGTAAAAACTAACGGGACGCAAGTCCAGCCATGCCCGCCGATATGCGTTATCGAAATAACCGAAAAAGAAATCCCGCATGATAACGATGCATTAAGGAATTTTTTGGCTGAGTTAAAAGATATGCTATATAATTCAAAAGGGAATAATAAGGTAATTTTGAAGGCGATGGGTTATGAGATTATTTTAAACGGTAATATTTCGGTCGATAAGGAATTGCTTAAATCTAAACCGTTATGCAGGTATTTGAATATTGCATAGCTAAAATAAATAATAAATCTAAAATAAAATATTAATATTTTATTTTTATAACAAACGGAATTCATTTATGGCATTACAGTATCTTGATTTTGAGAAGCCGATAATCGAATTAGATCAAAAAATAGAAGAGCTCAAGACCTTTAATCTTAGCGGCATTACAAATGTTGACGATGAGATAAAAAATCTTGAATCCAAGCGGGATAAACTTATTAAAGATATATTTAAAAATATCGGCAACTGGCAGATAACCCAGCTATCTAGACACCCTTTAAGGCCGTACACCCTTGATTACATTGAGCTGATAACGGAAAATTTTACAGAGCTTCACGGCGACAGGCTTTTTATGGATGATAAAGCAGTCGTAGGCGGCTTCTGTTTTATTAAAAGCAATAATAACGGCGGTTACAGGCAAAGAGTATTGATAGTAGGACATCAAAAGGGGCGCAATACCAAGGACAAGATGTGCAGAAATTTTGGCATGCCTCATCCCGAAGGTTACAGGAAAGCGCAAAGACTCTTTAGATTGGCCGAAAAATATTCTATTCCGATTATAACCTTAATAGATACCCCGGGGGCTTACCCCGGACTTGGAGCCGAGGAAAGAGGGCAATCGGAAGCCATCGCAAAAACAATTTATACTTTGTTAAATGTCAAAGTGCCTGTTTTATCCATTATCATAGGCGAGGGCGGAAGCGGCGGAGCGCTTGCTTTTGGAGTCGGCAACAAGGTGTTGATGCTTGAATATTCGGTTTATTCGGTAATATCTCCCGAAGGATGCGCCTCGATATTATATAAAGATGTTTCTAAAACCGAGGAGGCATCCAATTCGCTAAAACTTACCGCAAAAGATCTTCACGGCCTAAAGGTTATTGACGGCATTATTCCTGAACCGCTTGGCGGGGCGCATAAAAATAAGATATTAGCTTCCAATAATATAAGAAAGGCTATTATTGAAAACCTTGATCACCTTAAAAAATATGACGGTGAAACCCTGAGAAACGACAGGATACGGAAATTCACGGAATATTAATATTTCAAATTAGGTATTTAGGGACTAAATATTAATTGAAAAACGGTTAAATGTATGATATAAACTTGTACTGTACTAATTATTATAAAATAAGCAAACATAAAATTATAGATTTAATATAATTTAAATGGAACATTAGAAAAATTCAATTTATTTAACGATGGTAGAATATCCGGATATTGCCTATTTTATTTCAAAAGACCTTATTTCTAAAAGTTCGATTGAGGAGATTTATGAAAAAATAGCCATTACAGCTGACACCTTTATAAAGTGCAATCTTGTTACCATATTTATGCTCAGCGAGGAGACCGAAACCATAAAATGCATTAAATTTTATCGGGATGGCAAATTTATACAAAAGGATTTTGAAATAATGCTTGGAGAAGGAATTATAGGTTCCGTCGTGGAAAACGGAGAACCCTTAATAAGCAAAGACCTCAAGTTCGACTTATCGGATATATATTATGAATTGGAAAAGCAGTTTTCGGGAATGGCTTCTGTTTTAAGCGTACCTATATATGCAGGCTCATTGGTTTTAGGCGCTCTAAATGTATATACAGAAACCCCGTACGAATTTACCGAAGAAGAGATTGAAATAGCCAAATTTATAGCCTTAATGGGCGGGGTTTTTATATACAGTCTCACCTTATACGAAAATGCGAATTTCTTATACTTAAGGCAAAAAGAGGAAAGCAGGAAGGTGGAAAATCTGCTTGAGGTTTCGAGGCTTGTTTCCTCATCTTTAGACCTTGCCAGCGTTCTCGACCATTCCGTTAAAAGCCTGATGAACTTCACCAACACAAGTATGTCTCTGGTCTATTTTAAGGATGAAGCGCAAATCTTGCCCTGTTATGAATTTTTTAACTGCAATATGAAGGGATGTTCAATTTACGGCGGCTCCATAAATTGTTATACCCTTGCCAATTTCGAATGTCCATTTGTAAAATGTCCGCCTGAAAGCAAAATATTGCAGAAATGCGTTGAGTGTCCTTATTTACTTGATATAGCCCTTAAATTATTCAAAAGTTACGGAATAGAAGAACATCAAAGCATTTCGACCTCTTTTAAATTAAAAGAATATTCCTGCTCAAAAAGTTTAAACACGGGCTACCCCGCCATAGTTCATTATAAGCAGGGCAAAGATAACCTGTGCGACTGTATATTTAAAAATATTCATAAACAGACATTTCTTGCGATACCTGTCAGAACGGATAAAGATTTCCTGGGGATAATATTTCTTTTTGACTATAAAGAGATTAATTATTCCGTTGAAACCGTGGATTTTATATCCAGCCTTGCAGACATAATCTCGGTTGCGATTTCGAATGCGCAGATGGTGGATTATATCGAAGAAACCCATTTTGGCGCTATAAACTCGATATCCGAAGCCATTGAGGCGAGAGACGCATACACAAGAACGCATGGCGACAGATTGATTAATTACGGAATAGAGGTTGCCAGAGAGCTTAATTTAGGCGAAAACGAGATTAAAAATATAAGATATGCGGCAGCGCTTCACGATGTCGGCAAGATAGGAATAAAAGACTCAATATTAAATAAACAGGGAAAGCTAACCGATGAGGAATACGCAGAAATGAAAAAACATCCGGAGATAGGCTATAATATGCTAAAAAAGATAAAATTTTTAACCCCTATCGCAAACGAGATATTGCACCATCAAGAAAGATATGACGGCAACGGCTATCCCGATAAACTAAAAGGCGAAGATATACCGATTATTTCAAGAATAATTGCCGTTATCGACACATTTGACGCTATGACTACCGATAGGCCTTATCGAAAAGCTCTTCCTCTTCAGACTGCGTTAGATGAGCTGAAAAAAAATTCAGGAACTCAATTTGATCCAAAAGTGGTAAATGCTTTTCTGAAAGTCGTCAATCAAGATTTAAACCTCAAAATTGCCGATAGAAATTTATAAACTGGATTCCTGCTTTCGCAGGAATGACACCCCAAGGGTGAATTAGTAAATTCTTATTAAGTCATTCCCGCGAAGGCGGGAATCCAGAGTTATCAAGGCCTTACAGTATTTTAATAATTTCTATCGGCAATTTTGGGTAAACCCGCTAAAAGAAAGTTCCTCAGGGACTTCGTGAGACTGAATGAAAAATATTAATTTTTCCGGCAAAGCCAAATGTTTTATGATACAGGGAACAACAAGTTCCGCAGGAAAAAGCGCTTTGACAACCGGTTTTTTAAGGTATTTTTCGATGGGAGGCTATAATTCATCCCCGTTTAAATCTCAAAATATGTCTTTAAACAGTTTTGTTACGGACGACGGCTTTGAGATTGCGGTTTCTCAAGCTGTTCAGTCTGAAGCGGCTTTTAAAAATCCTATAAGACAGATAAATCCTATTTTAATAAAACCCTCATCCGACTATAATATGCACTTAATTGTGGAGGGAAAGTTCCATGGGAATATGGATTTTAATAATTATAACAAGAAAAAAAATTATTTCCTTAAAAAGGCTAAAGAAAATTTTGAGTTTTTAGCCCGGAATAACGACCTGATAATACTTGAAGGCGCAGGAAGTCCTGCAGAAATAAATCTGTTTAAATTTGACATTGCAAATATGGGTTTTGCCGAACTTTACGGCATTCCCGTAATTTTGGTTGCCGACATTGAAAGAGGCGGCGTTTTTGCCTCTATTTTTGGAACGGTTAAACTGCTTCCGTTAAAATGGAGAAAATTAATTAAAGGTTTCATTATAAATAAATTTAGAGGCAATTTAAAGATTCTGGACCCGGGGATAAAATCCATTGAATCAATGCTTAAAATTCCTTGTCTGGGGGTTCTCCCATACATTAAAAATCTTCGCCTGGAAGCCGAAGACAGCCTTAATTTAATAAACCATTCAGGGAATGGGAGTTCAAATAATTTGACTAAATCTTGTAAATTAAGGATAGGAATTGTTCATTTGGACCATATATCTAATTTTAATGAATTTGACCCGCTTTTTTTTGACGACAGGATAGATGCGCGATTTTTTAAAGAGGCGCCGGATAGGCTGAATGAATTAGATATGATAATTATTCCAGGCACAAAATCCACTATTAGCGATATCTTAAGCATGAAGAAAACCGGAATTTTCGACTATATCAAAGATTTCGAAAAATATGGCGGCGTTATCATGGGGATATGCGGTGGTTTTCAAATAATGGGGAAACGGATTAAAGACCCGTTTCATATCGAGTCTGAAATAGATGCAATGGACGGGTTTGGTTTTTTCGACATAGAGACCGTAATGAAAAACGAAAAAAAGGTCTTAAACCAAAGATACCTGCTTAATTTAAAAAACGGTCCGCATGGGGAGGTTTTGGGCGGATATGAAATACATAACGGGAGAACCTTTTTTGTCGAAGGATATTCGGGTGAAAATATTTACACAGGCTTGTTTGAGCCTGTCGAAACTTTAGATAATCCATCTTCCGCAGAAAACGGTATTTTATCGAAAGATAAGAAAAAAATAGGCACATATATTCACGGATTATTTGGAAATGGGATATTTACAAATTTTGTAGTGGATATTGTCAAAGAAAATAAAGGCGAGGCTTACAATTGTAATATAGAAACGGACTCCTGTTCTTACGACGCGGTCAAAAATCGCAATTATAATTTATTATCCGAAAACATAAGCAAATACATTAACATAGATTTAATAAAAGATTTTGCCGGAATTTAATTAATTTCCTTAAATCACCGTTAGAAATCTATTTTTCTGGATTCCCGCTTTCGCGGGAATGACAATGCGGGGATTTAACTTTTCACCTTAATAGTGTCATTCCCGCGTAGGCGGGAATCCAGTATTTATTATATGTTGAAATAGTTTCAATAGTCTCTAACGGTGAGTTAAGGTAATTTATATTTTTGATTCGTAAAAGAATTTTTTAGAAGAAAGATATGTCCCAAAAAACCCCGATACTAAAGCTATTGTAAAAATTAAAAAGATCTGCAGGCCGCTTAAGAATACTATGCCTATATGAAAATAGGCTAAGAAATCGCTAAAATGATAATATAGGAATATTTTAAATATCACGAAAAGCAGCAGGATAGACAAGCAAAAAGACAGGATCGTTCCAATTTCTCCTTCTATAAACATCGGAATTCTAATATAATTATTAGTAGCGCCTATCAGCTTCAATATCTCTATTTCGCTTTGTTTCCTTAATATGACGAGTTTAATGGCGCTGTAAGATATAAATATCGATAATATAAATAAGAATAAAAATATAATTAGCCCTATAACCTTTGTAAAAAACATAAATTGAATAATTTTATCTTCCAGTAATTTATTATAATAAACAATACTGACGCCTTTAAATGTTTTTATCCGCAAATAAATATTTGATAGAAATATTTTGCTGATAGTATCTTTTTTAAATCTTATTTTTATAAAGGAAGGTAAAAAATCGGGATTTATATCCTTTAAAACGGAGTGTATATGGCTTACTTCGCGTTCCAGAAATTTTAGCGAGGATTTATGGCTGTAATAATGAATGTTTTTTATCCCCTTAATAGTTTTAATATACTTTACAACGCTGTCTTTTTTTGTCCCATTTTTTAGAAATACTATCATTATGTTGTTTTTTTGAAAAAGCCTCATATAATTATAAATATTTGCATAACAAAGAAGAAAAAACAGCATTATGAAGTATGAAAAAGACATTATCGCAAAGGCAAACAGGTTTCCCGCGATATTGGATTTAATGTTTAAAAACGCTATCTTAAAATAATTTATCAGGTAGCTAACTCTTTGTGATATCAATTGTGCGAGCCCTTCCCATTCTTATAAGATTTTTATCGTGCGTGGCTAATATTACGGTAGTCCCTTTATTGTTAAATGATTTTATTATATCTATGATAATTTTGGATGTATCCTCATCTAAATTACCCGTAGGTTCGTCGGCAAGCAATACTTGAGGATTTTGAACCAGAGCTCTCGCTATGGCGACCCTTTGCTGCTCCCCGCCCGATAAACTTAACGGATATTCATCTTTTTTTATAAATAATTCGACGGCCTTTAATATTTCCGTAACATTTTTAACGATTACATCCCCAAAAATGCCCGAAACCTCAAGCCCCAGAGCTACATTCTGAAAAACGGTTCTGTTCGGAAGGAGTTTAAAATCCTGAAACACAAAACCGATTTTTCTTCTTAAGAACGGTATGTCTTTCGGCTTTATATTTTGAAGCTCCGTATCCATAAATTTTATAGCCCCGTGGGTGGGTTTTTCAAGGGCTATCAGCATTTTTAAAGTTGTAGTTTTGCCCGCGCCGGACGGTCCGGTTATAAAAATAAATTCGCCCTTATTAACATTAAAATTCAAATCTCTTAATATATAATTCTTGTCGTAAGATTTATATACATGATTAAATTCGATCAATATTTTTTACCCCCGTCATTTTATCGATGTTCCGCCTGAAGGCAACGGCCGTTTCTAACGGATTTATAGAATCCGAAACGGCGCTTATGACCGCGGCGCCTTTTACGCCGTACGCGGCCAACTCTTCAATATTATAAGTGTTTATGCCGCCGATAGCAATAACCGGTATTTTTACATTGCGGCAAATTGTTTTTAGAATTTCGGGACTCATAATGTTTCCGGCATCTATTTTGGAAGAAGTGCCGTAAACCGGCCCCGCTCCGATGTAATCCGCCCCGTTATTTTGAGCATCCAGCGCCTGTTTTAGATTGTCCGCGCTCACGCCGACAATTAAGTTTGGATAATTTTTTTTTATCATTGCTAAAGGAAAATCATCCTGTCCGATGTGGACGCCGTCCGCCCCTGCGCAGGCCGCAATATCCGGCCTATCGTTCACGATTAACAGCGGTTTTCTGTCAGAGCTAAATTTATTTAAAAGGTTTTTTATGTACAGAGCCGCATAGTAAATATCTCTGGCAGTCAATTGTTTATTTCTCAGCTGCAATACATCGGCATGGCTTTTTACGGCTATTCTTGACAATTCACCCAAATATGTTTTATACTCGGTTATATCGAAGTCCTTAGTTATTATTTGAAAATTAAATCTATTCATATTATATTATAAAATTTTTTATTAATATTAATTTCATTTTAAAAAAAATATTTAAATTTAAATATGATTATAAATTTTTCTTGACAAAAGGTATAGCTAAAAATAGAATAAAAATTGTTAAAGGAGGTGATAAATTTTGAAAAAGCTTACAGTATTAGTTTTAGGAATGTTTTTAGTTGTGTCAACCTTAGCATTTTCCGGTTGCGCAAAAAAACCAGCCCCTAAAGCACCTGCGGCACCTGCGGCTCCTGCAGCCCCAGCAGCTCCGGCTAAGAAAGCGGCACCGGCTGGAAAAGCGGCACCGGCTAAAAAAGCTCCGGCGGCTCCTGCAGCACCGAAAACAAAGAGTTAAGGTTTAGAACTTAAAATTTTTATCCCGCCTTCCTGTTTGTTTACTATATAAAATGGAAAGGCGGGTTTTTAATTTATTGCTTCGATGAAAGAAACTATTTTTTTATTTTTAGTCATTTTTTTTACCCTTCCGCACCCCGCTTACGCCATAAGCCGTTCAGATAAAATTATTTATCAAAAATATCCTGCTATAATAAAAAAACTTGCTTTATATAAAAAGAAATTTAATTTTTTGTCGTTAAAAATTATTAAAAAAAGAAAAGATATAAGTGACTTAAAGAATAAAATCGATATTGCCTTGCTTAAAATAAAACGGCTGAAAGGAAAGATTAATAAAGATAATTTAATTTTAAGGAAATTGATAAGCAAGATATTTATTATTCAAAGAGATAAAGATGCTATAAGATTAACTACCATAAAGGACAGCACTAATTCTTTCATAACTTTTTATCAGTTAAAAACGGTTTTGAATAAGGAAAAGCTTCAATTGGCCGCGTTAATAGCCCGCAGGAATAGATTCTTAAAAATAAAAGATTATCTTAATAAAGAAAAAACCAGTTTAAAAAAGGCATTAAAAAGCCTTGGGGTATCGCGTCAAAAATTAAGCAGTTTAATAAAAGGAATTAAAAGCTATATAAAAACAATAAAGATAAAATATATAAATGAAGAGAAAAATAAAAAGAATAGACTTTTAAAGAATAAGGTTATAAAATTAATGCACAAAATAAATAGCGGTTCTAAAAAAGGCGATGTAGAATTTATTATAATGAAATGAGGTAAAACTTATGGGTAAGTTTTTGAGCGGGCGGTCAGTCAAGCCTGTGTTGTTTTTTATTTTTGTCGTTCTGATTTTAGCCCTTGCAAATAGCAATTATTGCTTTGCAAAAGACAATAAAGAGGCATTGAACGCAAATACCGTTAAAAGCCTGAGGCTTTTTTCGAGGGTTTACACTTTAATAAAAAATAATTATATAAAAAAAGAAAGCTCTAAGAAACTTATCTTTGGAGCGATAGAAGGCATGGTATCCACGCTGGATCCGCATACTTATTTTCTTACCCCGAGCGAATTCAGGCAAATGAAATCGGAAACATCGGGAGAGTTCGTCGGAATCGGCATTAAGATTTCCACTAAAAACCATTATATCGTCGTAATATCGCCTATCGACGGTTCGCCCGCCGCCAGAGCGGGCATTAAAGCCGGCGATATTATCGAAAAAATTAATAATATCTCGACATATAATATGAATATTATGAGGGCGGTAGGCCTTCTGCACGGCAGGGCGGGAACCGCCGTCAACCTTTGGATAGAACGCAAAGGTTTTAAAAAGCCCAAGGTATTTAAACTTGTCAGGGAGAATATAATATTAAAAAGCGTGAAATATATGATACTGCCTCATCATATAGGTTATGTCAGGATTTCGAGTTTTCAGGATCATACAAACAGCCAGCTTTTAAAAGCATTAAAAATTATAACCCTAAAGGAGAACGGGATTAAGGGGTTAATTATCGATTTAAGAAATAATCCAGGAGGTCTTTTAAATCAAGCGGTTAAGGTTTGCAGCGATTTTATAAAAAGCGGGGTAATAGTCTATACGAAGGGAAGGATAAAATCTCAGGATGAAAAATATTTTGCTTTAGGAAAGAGGCCGCCTTTTAAATATCCGGTGGTTGTCCTTGTCAATTCCGGAACCGCCAGCGCCGCCGAAATTACCGCCGGAAGTCTTCAGGCGCATAAAAGGGCTATCGTGGTTGGAACGCAAACATTTGGCAAGGGTTCCGTTCAGACGGTTTACACCCTTCCGGATGGCACGGGCATCGGTCTGACGACGGCCTTTTATTTTTTGCCGAACGGCGTCTCGGTTCAAGATACGGGCGTGATACCTAATTTTGTCATTCACAGTTCAAAGGATTTTATATTTGTAAAACCCCTTCCTAAGTTAAGGGAGGTCGATTTAAGACATCACTTTAAAAATCCTGAAAGCAAGAAAATAAAAGAAAGATATAACTATAAGGCATTTAAGGTATATTATAAAAAAGACGATCAGTTCAGGTTTGCTTATGAACTTCTTAAAAGCTGGAATTCTATTAAAAGTATCGGAGTATATTAGACTTGGCTAAAAATAAAAAAGGCAAAAATGGCGGGTTAAAATATAAATTATTTTTTATATTGGCCGGTTTTTTTATAATTATCCTTTTTTCCGTTTTTATTTATAAATTTTTCTTTTTAGCGCAATACGGCAGGCCTGCAAAACAATATATCAGCCCTGAAAGGTTAAGCAGGGCGGCTTTAAAGACAGCCCTTTATAAAAAGCATCCCGTAAAGAGTTTAACCGGTTTCTTCAAAAAGACATTAAAAGATCTGGATATCCCGCGCCGCAACATTATAGTCCAGCATATCGCTTTAAGCGTTAAGGCGCCGGTAAACCGGCAAAATGATTTGAAAGATATAAGCATAGACTTTTCTAAATATAATATTTTAATATCAAAAGGCCTTGATTTTAATCTAATTAAAAATATTTTTAAAAGCGAGTTTAAAAAATATATAATACCGTCCAAAAGACCTCTCAGCTATTATTTATACGCCGTAAAACATAACAGCGTGTGTCTTTATTTTTATTATAAATCACATCTTTTCCTTAAAGCGGTTTTTATAGTAAAAGGGCAGGGTAACAGCGGGTTTAATTCTATCAAGCAGTATGTGGACTCTCCTAAAATAGCTCTGGATATAGATGATGTGGGTTATGATAAGTCTTTTATAAACAGTTTAATTTCGTTGCGCACCCCGATAACTTTCGCAATTTTTCCTTACGCTCCTTTTTCCAAACAAATAGATTTAATGCTTCATAAAGCGGGATACGAAACCATAATGCATACTCCTATGGAGCCGGTTAATACAGCGCTTTTCCCGGGAGACGGGGCGCTGTTTATTTCGATGAGTAAAAAAGAGATAAGAAATAAAATTTTAACCGATATAAGCAGGCTCCCGTTTATCGATGGAGCAAATAATCATGAGGGTTCTTTGTTTACATCCGATAAGGAAAAAATCTGCGATTCGATATCCGTTTTCAAAAAACGGGGTTTATTTTTTATGGACAGCCTGACCGATTCCAATAGTTTTGCATACAGGTGCGCGTTAAAGAAGGGACTTCCTTCCGCGCAGAGGGATGTATTTATCGACGATAAGCCGTCGGTTAGGTATATAAAAAATCAAATTAAGGCTGCCGCGGCTTTAGCCAATACATTCAAGAGGGTTATAGTTATAGGCCATCCGAGGCAGGATACGGTAGCGGCTTTGATGAAAGAGATTCCGGAGCTTAAGAAAGAAGGGTATGTTTTTGTTCCGCTATGCGAATTTTTAAGATAAAATGAATAAATAGTCTTTATATGAAAAATTTTAAAGAAAAGGTCATAATCGCATTAGATTATAATAATCTGGACGCGGTAAGGGGCATACTGGAAAGACTTAAAGGGGAAGCCTGTTTTTATAAAATAGGACCTGTTCTTTTTACATCCTGCGGCATTCAAAGTGTTAAGCTGATAAGAGATTACGGGTGTAAGATATTTTTAGATCTTAAATTTCACGATATCCCGAATACCGTTTATAATGCCGTTAAATCTGCAGGGGAGTTAGGCGTCGATATAATAAATGTTCACGCCTCCGGAGGCGTGAACATGATGAAATCGGCAAAAAAAGGGGGGATAGAGGCGGCAAAGAAAACGGGTAAAAATATCGATGTTATCGGTGTGACGGTACTTACCAGTTTAGCGCAGGAGGATTTACGGGATATTTTTTACTATCAGGGGCATGGCGTTAATTCCGAAAATCCAAAATCAGGTGATGCGGGTAATGTCGGAAGTTTAGTTTTACATCTGGCAGGATTAGCCAAAATTTCCGGTCTTGACGGGGTTGTGTGTTCGGGATACGAATCCCTTGAAATAAAAAAGGTTTTAGGCGATAACTTTAAGACGATTGTCCCGGGAATAAGGCTGGCAGGGAGCGGTTATGCAGCGGAAGTTCATCGGGACGCCGGAGCCGCCATTGCCACGGAAGGAGAAAATATTAAAGGCGGCACACGGAGAGACGACCAGAAAAGAGTGATAACCCCTTCCATGGCATTTAATTCTAAAGCGGACTATATTGTCGCAGGAAGGGAGATTACAGCCTCCAATGACCCGTTAACGGCTTTAAAGGCAATTTATAACGATATCGAAAGATTTGCCGAAAGAACATAAATTCCCCCTCTATGGGATATCTTTGCCTGCGCTTATAAAGACAATGTCTTTATGCAAGCAAAGATGGTTAGGGCGGGGAGGGAGGGATGTAAACCTGTGCAATTGACTATATACGGGACGAATACCATTAAAGAAGCGGTTCTTTCAGGCAAACTGCGAAAAACTGTTTATGCAAGCGAGAAAAAGTGGAAAAACGGCCTTATCGATAAGGATCTTTTAAAATTAATTAAAGCAAAAAGCGTTAAAATCGAAATAAAAAATGACAATATTTTTATAAAAGAGTTTGGCAAAGAGGCCTTTATAAAAGGTATAGCGGCAACCGTAGAATATAATGAAAAGCAGTACGAAGAGTTATTCGAGAGTAAAGACAGGCGGCCGCCATTCTATTTGATTTTAGATGAAATAACGGATCCGCAAAATTTAGGTTCTATTATCAGAACGGCTAATTGTTCAGGCATCTCGGGGATTATAGTGCCGAAGTCAAACTCTATTTTTATAACTTCTTCCGTTGCGAATGTTTCGCAAGGTGCGCTATTTTATGTCGATATCGTCAGGGTTACCAATATTGCCAGGGTTATAGACGACTTAAAAAAGCGGGGCGTTTGGGTTATAGGGCTGTCTGCAGATTCCGAAGGCGACATTTATTCAATGGATTATAATATTCCTCTGGCTGTTGTTATCGGTTCCGAGGGTAAGGGTTTAAGAAGGCTTACAATTTCAAAATGCGAAAGTATTTTAAAGATACCTATGGTCGGAAATGTAAACTCTTTAAATGCAGGGATTAGTTTTGCCGTTATGGCGTACGAAGTGCTAAGGCAGAGGACATATAATAAAAAAACGGATTAAAAAATAAACTTGACATTATTTATTTAGTGTTATATTCTTTATATTGACTTGTTTATCTATTTGTTTGGATGAAGGTCTAATTTTAACATTTAACGACTATTCTTATTAGTCGTTAAAGGAGTAAGGAGAAGTAGAGTATGAGGTACCAAGGGAAAGTGAAATGGTTTAACGACAGCAAAGGTTTTGGATTTATTGAACAAGAAAACGGACAGGATGTTTTCGTTCATTATTCTGCGATTACGCAGGACGGCTTTAAAACCTTAACAGAGGGACAAAAAGTAGAGTTTGAAATCACCAATGGCGCAAAGGGTCCACAAGCTATCAATGTAACAAAGGCTTAATCTTTGCATATGAATTAAGCGGTGTATGTTCTACTTGCATTCATAATTTGATTCGTTCACTATCCTGTATGGAAAAGTGGTGCTAAGAAATAAAGAATAAAGTAATAGCAAGCAATAAAAATATACCGTTTTAAGGTTCGGCCAGTTTAAAATCATTTACCCCAGTAAATAAATTTAATTTATTGGGGTTTTTTATTGTTTATAACAATAAAAATAAGTGTGTTATAATAATACGATTAATATATACATTATTCATTTTAGCGATGGATAATATTTGTTTGGAGGCAGAATAATTGAATTACCAGGAAAAAATTAGAAACATTGCGGTTGTTGCCCATGTTGACCACGGCAAAACCACATTAATAGACAAAATGCTTAAAGAAAGCGTAAGTAAAAGAGACTTCGAGGCTTTGCCCGAAAGGGCAATGGATAGCGATGATCTCGAAAAAGAACGCGGAATAACCATTTTGTCAAAATGCACAGGTATAAAATTTAAGGATTATAGAATTAATATTGTCGATACGCCGGGGCACGGGGATTTTGGAAGCGAGGTAGAAAGGGTGCTTGCCATGGTTGACGGTGTTTTACTTTTGGTTGACGCCTTTGACGGACCTATGCCGCAGACCAGATTTATTTTAAAAAAATGTTTAGAGTATAATCTGAAAGTTGTTCTTGTAATAAATAAAATAGACAGACCTGGGGCAAGACCCAAAGAGGTTCTCGAAATGGTTTACGATTTATTTCTTGAGTTGGGCGGCGAAAACATCAATTTGAATTTCCCGGTTATATATTCCTCGGCAAAAGAAGGCTATGCAATAAAAGACCTGGACATCCTTCCTGAAGATAGGTACAAAGACAGACTTAATCCGCTTTTTGAGGCAATTGTGGATTTTATACCGCACCCCCCTATTCTGAACAACCCTAATCTCGAATTTTTGGTTACAAGCATAGGCCATGACGATTTTCTTGGCGCAACCGCCATCGGTATTGTTAAATCAGGGAAACTTAAGGTTATGGATCAGGTATATTTATATAATATTAAGGACGAGCTGGTTAAAGCGAGGCCGACAAAGATATTTTTATTTGACGGTCTCAAAAAACAAGAAACAAGCGAAATAAACGAAGGCGATATTGCCTTAGTAACAGGCCTTACAGGCGTCGGCGCTGGGGATTATATAGTAAAAGATAAGCCTGTATCCCCGCTGCAAAGAATAAAAATAGACGAGCCCGTTATTCTTGTTAATTTTATAGTTAATAAAAGCCCTTTTTCCGGAAGGGAGGGGAAACTTGTAACAACAAGGCAGTTAAGGGAAAGGCTTTATAAAGAGGCGCTGAATAATGTCGGGCTTAAGGTTTCAGACACAGGCGACGAAACAGTATTCGATGTTTACGGCAGAGGACTTTTACATTTATCCATTTTAATCGAAAAGATGAGGCGGGAAGGATTTGAATTTGCGCTGTCCAAGCCAAGGGGTGTTATAAAGGAGATTGACGGCAAAAAGATGGAGCCTTACGAACTTTTATATATAACTGTTAAAGACGAATTCACAGGAGCGATTTTAGAAAGACTTTCGTCTATGAAGGGCAACCTTATAGATATGACTAAAGACGATAAAGGAAATACCTATCTTGAGTTCGTTATACCTTCAAGGAGCATAATGGGGTTTCATAATGAATTCTTGACGCTTACCAAGGGTACGGGGACAATGAACCATAACTTTTATAAATTTGACGAATATGCCTTCGATATTTCCCCAAGAAAAAACGGCGTAATGATATCCATGGAAAACGGCGAGGCTAATTCATACGGTTTATTTAATCTACAGGATAGAGGCAGTCTTTTTGCGAGCCCTCAGGATGAGGTTTATGAAGGGATGGTAATAGGAATTCATTCGAAGCCGGGGGATATAACGGTCAATCCTTGCAAAAGAAAGCAGCTTACCAACATGAGGTCAAAGGCTTCCGATGAAATGATTACATTAACCCCGCCTATAAAACTTACTATAGAATATGCGCTTGAATTTATCGAAGATGATGAGCTTGTCGAATTTACCCCGAAATCTATCCGCTTACGAAAAAAACTACTGTCCGAAAGCGACCGTAAAAAAGGATCGAGGGGACTCCTTAAGGTATAAAGCGTAAAAAGAAGAGAAGGTGCTTTTAAAATGAGAGTTAAAATTTGCGCGGTGCAGATGTCTTCCTCGGCAGATAAGAATACATCGCTTAAAAAGGCAATAGATTTTTTATCTATGGCTTCAAAAAATAAAGCTAATATCGTCTGTTTTCCGGAGCTTTTTGCGACCAATTGGTTTCCGCAGGATATGGAAATAAATAAAATAGATGAAAATTTTAAATTAGCGGAGGATATCGGCGGAACGACTTTAGAGTTATTAAAAAAACAGGCAAAAAGTTTTGGTATGATTATTATTGCCCCATTTTTTGAAAAAAGGGGTGACAATTATTATAACAGCACAGCCGTCATAAGTGAAAATGGCGAGGTTTTGGGGGTTTACAGCAAGATTCATCTCCCCAATGTCGAATATTATTATGAAAAGTCATATTTTTCCAACGGGAAAGATATTCCTGTTTTTAATACCAAGTTTGGAACAATCGGCGTTCAGATGTGCTGGGATAATTTTTATCCCGAAGTTTCGCGAATTTTAGCCATTAAAGGAGCAGAGATTATTTTTGCCCCTACCGCCTCTGCTTTTAACACTAACAACAAATGGTTTTTATCCATTTCTGCAAACGCTTTTGTTAACGGGGTTTATATATTAAGAGTCAACAGGGTGGGCAGAGATAAAGCACTCGATTTTTATGGAAAATCGTTTTGCGTTTCTCCCGACGGAACTATTCTTGATGATTTTGCCGGACTTAATGAATGCGCCGTTATTTACAATATCGAAACAAAAGAGGTAGAAAGAGCCAGAAAGAATTGGCCTTTTATTAAGAACCGTTTCAACGAAGCATATAAAGATATTATATAATTTTCTATAATGTTGGAAGATATGCAATTAAACTGCGTAAATCTTAAAGATATTATTAACCCTGCCCCGCCGTTAAGCGAAGGTCTTGACAAAAACGAAGAACAAAATAAAGCCGGTTTAAACCGGACTGCCGAAACAACGCCGGATTCACAGCCTATACTGGATTACACTATTAAAGAGATGTTTAATATACATATGCAGGCTTCTCAAACAATATGGGACAAAAAGATGTTTGATGACGAGTTTAAAAGGCAAGGGTCCGGCTTTATCGTCTGTTACACAAACGACGAATATAAAAAATCGGATAAAACCGTCAGCAAAGCTTTTATCCACGCCGGAAATACGGATGATAATATAAATCTTAGCCTAAAATCCAAAATTATCGCGTTCTTTATTTTTTATACCGTTTTGGATGAAATGCATATCCTCGATATTACGGTTGCTAAAAATGAGCAATCGAAAGGAATCGGAACATTTATGCTGAATTATATCCTTAAAAAATATATAGATTTGGGTATAAAATATTTTTATCTGGAAGTAAGGGTGTCGAATGCCAGAGCGATAAATCTTTATAAAAAATTCGGCTTTAAAATATTTATGTTAAGAAAAGGTTATTATGACGACAACAAAGAGGACGCTTTATGTATGGTAAAGGAGGCCGTTTAAGAGATTTGGATAATTCGGACATTAATAATTCAAAAAGCAACGCCGTTCGTGATACGCTCATTATAAGCGAAAAGTGCGAAATAACGGTTAACCAAAAGATAAAAGATACCGAAGGAACCTATATTTTGAGGCTTAAAAACAGGTTCATAGCGTCAAATTATGGGCCAGGCCAGTTTGTTATGATTAAAATCAACAACGGCGACAACGGCTTTGATCCGTTATTAAGCAGGCCGTTTTCGATTTTTAACAAATTTAACGAGAATGAATTTGAGGTATTATACAGGGTTTGCGGAAGAGGAACCGGTATTTTAAGCAAAATCCCGAAGGGGAATTTTTTAAATGTAGTTGGTCCGCTGGGAAACGGATTTGATTTTAATACAGATTCGGAGAAAAATAAAATTCATGTTTTAATTGCAGGCGGCATAGGCATTGCTCCTTTATATCCCATTCCGGGGCATATACTTAATAATTACCGGTTTGACGAAATAAAAGCGGACGGCGGCTTAAACAATGAATATAACAACAATAAGAACGGCAAGAATAAGAAGGATAAGATAGTTTTATATTACGGCGCAAGGAAGGCGGAGGAGCTTTATTTCAGGTATAGCATCCATTCGAGGTTTGACGAGGTTTACTTTGCAACGGACGACGGATCGTTTGGATTTAAGGGAAGCGCAGTTGAATTACTGTTTCAAAATATCGGCGAATATTTAGGCGAAGATAAAGCGGAAGATTTTAATGTTTCGTTTTATGCATGCGGTCCCAAACCGATGCTTTCGGCATTAGCCGATAAGTTTGGGGAAGCCAAACTTTTAGAAAAATTACAGTTATCTTTGGAGGAAAGTTTCGGATGCGGCATAGGCGTTTGTCTTGGATGCGCGGTAAAGTGCAAGGATGCCGGCGGCGATGGTTCAAATTTTGCTTATAAAAGGGCTTGCCAGGACGGCCCTGTTTTTCATGCCGGCCAATTATACGGCTTTACCGGCAGCAAGGATGTTTTACAAACAGCTTTCCGAGAAAAAAATCATGGGCAAAATTTAAATGAAAATCAAAGTATAGACCTTTCGGTTAAACTTGGAAATTTAAAACTCGATTACCCTGTTATGCCGGCATCAGGGACATTCGGGTATGGCGAGGAGTTTATAAATGTTGTAGATTATACATATTTCGGAGCGCTTGTTACGAAAGGAATTTCGTTAAATCCGTCTAAAGGAAACGAAATGCCGAGAATTTGCGAGTCATCCTGCGGTTTAATTAATTCTATCGGGCTTCAAAATGTGGGCTTCGAAAGATTCAGGGATGAAAAACTATCATTTTTAAGGCATTTTAGCAAACCTGTAATTGTAAATTTTTTTGGAAAAAGTGTGGAGGAGTACGTTCTGCTTGCGGAAAAGTTATCGGGGCTTCAAGGAATTAGCGCTCTGGAGGCAAATATTTCATGTCCCAATATAAAAGAGGGCGGAAGGTCTTTCGGATCCGATCCTGAGATTGTTTATGAGCTGGTTTCATCCGTAAAGGAAGTTATGGGCGGCAAATTGCCTTTGATAGTAAAATTACCCCCTATGGTAAGCGACATCTCTTTGATTGCAGAGATTTGCGAGAAAGCGGGGGCGGATATTATATCCTTAATAAATACAATCCCTTCCGCTTCAATAGATATAAAAACCAAAAGTTTTAAATTAAGCAGGGGCTTCGGGGGTCTTTCGGGTCCCGCCGTTAAGCCCGTCGCCTTAAAACTTGTAAACGATGTTTATAACAGCGTAAGGATTCCCGTTATAGGAATGGGCGGAATAAGCTCGTGGGAAGATGCGGCGGAATTTTTTTTGGCCGGCGCTACGGCGGTTGCGGTAGGAACCTATTCGTTTATAAATCCTAAAATAATTCCGCAAATAGTCGAAGGACTTAAGGGATATTTAGCGGATAACGGGTTTAACGATATTTATGCTATAATCGGTCTTGCAAATAAAAATAAATAGAAATAATGAAATTAAATTCGAAACAAATTAATAAATAAACGATGGAAGCAGGGTGCCGGAATAAAAATAAAAGCGGTATTTTGTTATCGATTTACGATATCTTGCTTGATAAATTCGGAACAATGAATTGGTGGCCGGCCAGGTCGGATTTTGAGGTTATAATCGGGGCGATATTAACGCAAAATACCGCATGGACAAATGTCGAAAAGGCTATAAATAATCTGGACGCCCACGGGCTTTTATCTTTTGAAGCCCTTTACGAAATCGATTTGAATTTGTTAAAAGGGTATATTAAGCCCTCGGGATATTACAATCAAAAGGCAAGAAAAATTAAGGAGTTTATAAATTTTGCCAAAAGAGAATATAATTTTTCCCTTGAACTTATGAAAAAAGAAGATGTGCCGACAATGAGGGGAAAACTTTTAAAGATTTTCGGCATAGGCGAGGAGACGGCGGACAGCATTCTTTTATACGCACTTAAAAAGCCGGTATTTGTTATAGATGCATATACCAGAAGAATACTTGAAAGACACGGTATAATTAAAGGCGCTTCAAAAGAAAAATATGAAAACCTGCAAAGATTATTTACGGCGAATATTGTTCCCAGCGAAGCAAACATTAAAATATATAACGAATACCATGCCTTGATTGTAACGGCAGGCAAAATGTTTTGTAAAAGGACCCCGTTGTGCGATAATTGTCCGTTAAAAGAGTTAGAATTAGAATAAGTGGGAAAAAAGAAAGAAAAAAAGCATCATGAAAAATAAATTAATATTGTTTATTTTATTGGCAGGCGCAATAATAGGAGGTTCATTATTAGCAATTTATAAGATAAACTATGACAAGACGGCGAAAAATGTAATAAATCTCGATAAGTTATATCCGCTGCCCTCGATAGTCAAAAGCCCCGCTTTAACTTATCCGCGAAAACAACTAAACCCGCGAAACCCGCTTAATCCGCAAAAAACTTTTAAGCTTGCCATAGCTTCCATGATGTCGCCCGTTGCAAATATAAATGCTTACGAGCCTTTTGCAAAATATCTTCGCCTTGCCCTTCATATGCCGGTGAAGATTATTCAAAAGCGCACATATTTAGCCGTAAATAATCTGCTGATAAATAATAAGATTGATTTAGCCTTTATTTGCACCGGGGCTTATGTGTACGGCGGATTAAAAAACAGGGTAAAAATAATAGCGGTGCCGGTTATAAACGGAAAAAAAACATATAGGGCTTATATAATAGCGCATAAACCCTCAAAAATTAAATTCGTCAAGGATTTAAAAGGCGGAGTGTTTGCGTTTACCGAGCCGTTATCCAACACCGGCTATGAGTATCCAATGCGTTTTTTTAAGAATAACGGCATAAATCCGGAAATATATTTTAAACGGGTAATGTTTACTTATAATCATACCGATTCGATTAAAGCGGTTGCGGCAGGTATTGCCGACGGCGCTTCGGTCGATTCCATAGTTTATTTTTACACATACAATAAATATAAAAGCGTGAGGCTTCACACTAAGATTATTTTGAAATCCCCTTTATTTCCTATCCCGCCCATAGTTATGTCCGATGGGGCGGATAAAAGATTAAGGGATGAAGTAAAAAAAATTCTTTTAGATATGTCAAAAAATCCGAAGGGAAAATTAATTTTAAAAAAACTTGGCATAGACGGTTTTGCCGTGCCGGATTTAAATAGATATAAGTAAATTAATAAATTTAAATGAAAAACCGTTAAATATTTTTTTATGAGATTTTCTTTATTTTTTTCAATTATATTAATCCTTAAAAAATTTTATAATATTTCTTTAAGGATTAAAGTTATAGGACTTGTTATATTTGCCGCTTTAATACTTGGGTTGCCTGTTATATACTTTGTAAATAAAGACTTTTCGCAACAAAATAATATACAATTAAGGCTAATGAGCAAGACTACCTCCGAACAGTTATCGTCCCAGTCCGTGAATTATATTCTTGAGGATAATATATATGCCCTGACGAGATTATTGAAAAACTCGCTTAAAAGCGATCCCGATGCGGTTTATGCTTTTATTCAAAATAAAAGAGGCGAGGTTATCGCATCTACTTTTAACGGCGGATTTCCTGCAGGCTTGCTAAAAGTTAACGATTTTAAACCGAAAAGTTTATCCACCGTTAAAATTAAAACTACCAAAGGGATGATATATGATACATCCGCACCTATTTTAGAGGGAAGGCTTGGTGTGGTGCGTGTCGGAATTTCATCCGTAAGGTCAAATCTGACCCTTTATTCGCTGATAAGATCCATATTTTTTTCCATGATATTTGCGGCCGCTTTAGCCATCATACTTTCGGGCGCAATCGCCTGGTGGGTTATGGCCCCGATAGTTAAATTATCGGAGGCTGTTAATATGGTAAAAAACGGCAGTTATGATGTAAAATTGGATGTTAAAAGGGATGATGAAATAGGAAAACTTACAAACGGCTTTAATGAAATGGTAAATAGTTTAAAAAAGGCAAATTTGGAACAAATCGAAAATGATAACTTAAGAAAAAACTTCATTACAAATGTGATAAAGGCTCAAGAAGAAGAAAGGAAAAGGATAGCAAGAGACCTGCATGACCAGTTTGCGCAGATGCTTGCTTACATAAAAATAAGATTTGGGCTGCTTAAGGATTTAAATGACTTTAAAGAGGCCAGAAGCAGCATTATTCAAATTAGCGAAGATTTGGCAAAGGCGCTTGACCTTGTCCGCGATATAGCGAAAAGTTTAATGCCCGGAATATTGGACGAGATGGGCTTAGTCTGTGCCGCCTCCAGTTATATAGACGATATTAATAAAAAAAGCGCGGATTTTAGGGTAGATTTTTACACGGGCAGTCTTAAGGATAAAAGATTTCATCCTAATACCGAAATTAATGTTTACAGGATAATTCAAGAAGCATTATCGAATGTCATACTTCATTCGCAAACTAATTATGCGAAAATAAGCCTTGAAGAGAGTGACGGAAAGATAAGGGGCGCTATCGAAGATTACGGAATCGGTTTTAAATATGATATTATTAAAAAAGATAGTTTTGGAATATTCGGAATGATAGAAAGGGCAAAACTTTTAGGCGGCGATTTGGAAATAGAATCTATCCCGGGCAAAGGAACCGAGGTTAAGTTTTGGGTGCCTGCGGCGCAAATAACTTAAAGGTAAATAATATAATGATAACAATAGTTTTGGTGGATGATCATCATCTGATGCTTTCCGGCCTGAAAATGATAATAAGCGGACAGGAGGATTTACAGGTAGTAGGAACGGCAAGCGATACAATATCTGCTATAGAGGCCGTTAAAACAAACAAGCCGGATGTCATAGTTCTTGACATTTCTTTGCCTAAAGCCAACGGGCTCGATATGATATCCCGGCTTAAAAGTGTTTCTCCAGAATCAAAAATACTAATTTTAACCATGTACGAAGACAGGCAGTATGTTTATAAAGCGCTTGAAAATGGCGCTCTGGGTTATATACCCAAAAAAGCGGCAGAACATGATTTGATTTACTCTATAAGAACGGTGGCAGGAGGAGAATTATATATTCATCCGTCTTTAGTCAAAAGCTTAATTAATAAAGAGGACAACGAATATCGTTATAACGATAACGGCTCGTCAAACAGGGAAAGATCATTATGGGATAGTTTAAGCCCGAGAGAACAGGATGTTTTGATATTTGTTGCAGAGGGTTTTTCAAACAAAGAGATTGGCGAAAAACTATTCATTAATGAAAAAACGGCAGCTACCCACCGTTTAAGGGGGATGGAGAAATTGGATCTTTTAAACAAATCCGACCTTGTCGATTTAATTTTCTTTAAGCTTAAACTTCCGAAAAAGTAATAAAAGCCTTATAAACCGGCATAAATTCAAATAAATCCGCAATTTAAGTTTCTTTCGTAATATTTTTTCTTCACTATATTTCCGATTTTTTCTTACAAAAATCATATTTTGTATTATTTAAAATAAGTCTGTCTCGTGATAAAAGTAATAATAGTCGAGATGATTTTAATGCGGCGATGGATTGACTTCCATTATATTAGTATTACACTTAATATTAGTATTACTATACTTAAAGTAAATTCAGGATAATTTTAATATTATTAGGGGGCAAATGAATGAAAAAAGAAAATGACAGGGAAAACAAAAGGGTGAAAGGGGAGGAAAAAGTAAGCGAAAGGGGAAAGAGCGAAAAATCAAAAAGGAGAAAATTTCTTAAAATGCTCGGGTTAGGAGGATTGGCCGCAGCCGCCTTCGGGTTTGCCGGTTTATCAAAATCCAAAGAGGCATTAGCCGCCCCTTTGAAAAAGGAAAAAGGGAAAAAAAGCGGATTAAATACGCCGGAAAAAGGAACGGGAGTTCCGACGGGCGCTTTGAAAAATAAGAGATGGATGGGGTGGATGAATCCGTCGCAGGATGTAAACGACGGATGGAACGAGTGGATGAGGACGATAGAAAACCCTCATAACCTTCCTATCTGGCACGATAATTTTTACACCATTAAAGATTCAAAACCGAAACATCACTGGGCAATGGTTATGGATTTAAGAAAATGCGTCGGATGTCAGGCTTGCGTTATAGCGTGTAAAAGCGAAAACAATGTCCCTCTTACGGTTTTTAGAACCGTGGTTCAGGTAATGGAGACGGGACATATGGTTCCCGATAAAGACGGGATAGTTGTTACGGACGAGGGAAATTTTACTCCCGATACTAAAAGATTCAATTTGCCTAGGATGTGCAATCACTGCGATCACCCCTCGTGTGTGGAGGTGTGTCCGGTAAAAGCAACTTTCAAGAGGCAGGACGGTATAGTTTTAATAGACTATAATGTTTGCATAGGGTGCGGAACCTGTCTTCAAGCCTGTCCTTACGATATGCGTTTTTTTAATCCGGTTCAGCATACGGCGGATAAATGCACATTTTGCGTTCACAGAATAGACAGGGGGCTTATGCCTGCGTGCGTAACTTCATGCGTCGGAAGAGCGAGAAAGTTCGGGGATTTAAACGACCCCAAGACCGAGGTTTCGAGGCTGATAGCCGGATATCCGACTTCGAAACTTAAAATTTCCACTGGAAACGATCCTCAGGTTTTCTATATAGATTTAAACGGGATGTTAGTCGATCCGACTAACCCCGAAGAGGTTAAAATGGTTTATACTTACGCAATGTCTTTTAATACCACCGCATATCAAAAATTAGGCGGGACAGCCGTGCTGCCCATCGTGGAGGAAATGGAAGACCCTTATAAAGATTAACCAAGTTCAATTTTAAAATTTTAAAGCAAGGAGTAAATATTATGACTTTATTAAACGGTTTTTTAGAAAATCCGGTGTGGGGTTTGCCGATAGTGATTTATCCGTTTCTGTCGGGTCTTGTCGCAGGGTCGTTTGTCGTTGCATCGCTATCGCACCTTTTTGGAATGGAAAAATTCAGGCCGTTAGCTAAACTTGCGGCGATAGTCAGTTTTGCGATGCTTATACTTGCGGCGCAGGCGCCTCTGGCAGACGCGCTCCAGCCTTCGAGGGCTATATGGGAATTATATTTCAGGGACCATTTTCCATACTCGCCTTTGGGCATGTTCATTATTATATGGACGCTTTATATAATCCTTATGCTTTTTGAAATGTTTTATCTGTTCAGGGTTTCTAATATAAAAAGGGCGGAAGAAGATAGCGGATTCAGAGGAAAATTGGCAAATTTCTTTACGCTCGGAAATAAAGATTTATCGGAAAAAGCTGTAAAAAAAGACCATAAAGCCCTTATGGTTATAGCCGCACTGGGCATAGGACTGGCGTTTTTGTTTCACGGATATGTCGGATTTTTATTCGGCGCCATAAAAGCAAGGCCGTTGTGGTCGGATCCTCTTATACCGGTTTTATTTATAACATCGGCTATCGTTTCTGGTATTGCGCTTATGGGCGTACTATACGTGATAGGCTTTTCGTTTTATTCCGATAAAAATAAGGTAAAACCTGAAACCGTGTATGAACTTAATAAAATTTTGTTGTTAATGATAGGATTCGACCTGTTTTTCGACTTAACCGAATGGCTTTATTCGGTTCGTTCTTACGCTCCTAAAGATTTATACGAAGGATGGCACGCTGTTTTCAGCACGGGTGCAGGGGGCGTTTTAGCTTTTAATTACCATTTTATGCAAATAACGCTTGGGCTTATTATACCTGGACTGCTGCTTATTTCAAAAAAAGTAAGGAATTCAAAGGTATGGACGGTAATAATAGGCTTGCTGGTTTTAGCGGGTGTTTGGGCAATGAGGTTTAACACCGTCGTAGGCGCGCAGCTCCAGACAAAAATCGGGCAGGGGACGGTTCTTTTCGATATTCCGTGGTTAGGTTACGACGGATATATAACCGGAATCGGATTATTTGCATTAGGCATCTTTTTAATATTCGTTTTCGGCTATTTATTGGGGTGGGAAGATAAACCCGAATTAACCGGTAATAATTAAAATAAGGAGGATTTGTAATGTCAATGAATAGAAGAGATTTTTTAAAATATACGACATTCGGCGCGGCGGCGGTTTTTACCGGAGCTGGTTTGACCCAGTGGGCAGGCGGGATGTTTCATTATGAGGGCGAATATGTTTTTCCCGGCAGGACCGAAAACTGGCCCAAGGTGGATGTAAAATTTACCACCTGCAAGCAGTGCCATAGCGACTGTGCGGCTATGTCGAGGGTGTTTAACGGAACGCTCATTAAATTGGACGGCAGTCCTTACGATATACAGACGACACAGCCGAGCATTCCTTATTCTACGCCCGTGAACGAGGCAATAGCGTATGTCGGAACAAATTTTGACACAGCTAAGCCTTTCGTTGACGGCGCTCATTCCCTGTGTCCCAGAGGTCAGGCGGGAAGGCAGGATGCTTACGACCCCTACAGAATCTATATGCCCCTAAAAAGAGTGGGGGAAAGGGGCTCCAAGAAGTTTAAAACGATTTCCTACGAACAGCTTATAAGCGAGGTGGTGAACGGAGGCTATCTCTTTAAGGACATCCCCGGTGAAGAAAAGCGGTTTGTCGAGGGGTTTAAGCACCTGTGGAACGGAGGCGAGGGCAGGTTCGTCCCCGCAAATCCCAGATACCCCGACTTCGGACCTAAAACCAACCAGTATGTTTCTTACTGGGGCAGGGGCGAGGGAGGCATAGCCAACTTAATGACCAGATTCGCCAATGCCCTGGGTTCGGTAAACGCCCTGCCCCATGTCTCTATCTGCGAACTCTCCCACCATGTTTCGACATTCAGGACATTTCCCGGAACCAACATGCTGAAGCCTGATCTGCCCAATTCGGAGTATTTATTAGTATTCGGGGCAAACTATCTGGAAGCCAATTTCCCTATGCAGACCTTGGCGAGAAGGTCCGTTGCCGCCACCTCGTCGGGCAAATTAAAAATAGTCGTGATAGATGTAAGGGCGGGCAATCAGGTAGCCCATGCCGATAAGTATATTCCGATAGCCCCCGGGGGAGACGGGGCTTTAGCCATGGGGATGCTCAGGTGGATAATAGAAAACAAACGATACGACGAAAATTTCCTTAGCAACTTAAACCACGGCTCAGCCAATAGCAACGGAGAGCCCAACTTTTCCAATGCGTCCTACTTAATAGTTGCGGATGAATCCGATAAGGATTTTGCCAGGTTCTTAAAGAGCGGAAGCTCCTTTTACGCCATAGACAAATTTAGCAGAAAGCCCGTCCTGGCTTCCGCTTCCGCAAAAGGCGAGCTGTGGCCCGCCGGATTTTTATCGCTTAAGCCCGTAAACGTAAACGGGGTTAACTGCATGACGGGCATGCAGATGTTATGGGCGGAGCTCGTCAAGCATACCATAGACGAATATGCCAAAGAAGCGGGACTTGCCCCGAGGGTAATACCCGAGCTTGCATCCGAGCTTAAATACGACGAACCCCTCTTGAATGTTTCTATCGACAGGAGCAAAGCTCAAAACATGGGTATAACTATGCAGGAA
>SGBD01000004.1 GCA_004195035.1 Candidatus Acidulodesulfobacterium ferriphilum
TAGATAAAACTGCTATTATCATAGAAGCGTTCTGCGCCCAAGCGTTGCCTTTCGCAAGAGCTGTTTTCAATTCTTTAAGAACCGTATCTTCATAAACGAACACAAACTTCCATGGCTGATGATTATAACAGGATGCCGAAAGCGAAGCCGACTGGGCTAGCGTCTTTATAAGGTCTTCGCTTATTTCGGTTTTTTCCAACGACCTGTAAGCTCTTCTTGATTCTATTATATCTGATAAGTCCATTTTTATTCTCCGTATATTTAATTAATATGAAATGTGAATTTAATATAAATCTGAATATTTCTATGCAAAATTAAAATTATCCTACCACTCATTCATGTCAACCTTTTCGCATCCTTCCATTATAGCGCTTTCTATCAGTTTTAAATCATCGGAAGAAATTGACCCTCTGAATTTTGATAGACTATCTCCCTTCACGCCTTTGGGAGATAACGAGTTTGCAAAGTCTAGAACGCGAAGCTGCATATCGTACGGTAGTTTATCCACCTGGATTAATATATTTTCCTTTATATGAGCATTTGCCATATCAGATCGCCTTTTATATTTTGCATTAAAAAATTATATATAATGCTATGTATTTTATTATTATTTTATCAGCTTTTTAAATAAATTCCAAACTATAGAAAATTTTCTATAGTATATACTAAAATGAAATTTTTCTAAAAATCATATATCCCGACAAAAGATTTAAAAAAATAATGGGAGACAAAAAAACAAGAAAAACAATAAGTAGTAATTATATAGACGAGGAAGAAAAAGAAATTATAGAATCCTTAAAGGATTTAGATTTAAAATCCATAAAAAATGACACGAAAAATATAAACAAGCTTAAGAATGCCGCAAAAGATTATATAAAAAACAAGATAAGACTATAACTCTTAGAATTTCTTCGGAAGATTTGGAGAAAATAAAAGTTATTGCTTCAAAAAAGGGACTAAAATATCAAACTTTCATTAAAAGTATTATTCACAGTTTCCTGGTATAAGAAAATAAATAAATCTGTCCCCTTTTTGCTTCTTCATCCTTCAAACCGCGTTCAATTTTTTGTATCACATATAAATTATACTTTTCGTGCGGTAGTTTATCCGCCTGGTTTAATATATTTTCCTTGATACGGGCATTTGCCATGTTAGTATAATTTTAATTCCTTTATAAAATTAAAATCTTTTTTGTTGTAAGTAAATAAAGGTATTTTATAATAAAGGGATGTGGCGCCGATTAAGGCATCGGGTATTTTAAGGCTGTGGCTTTTGGAATAAATTTCTATTAAATTTAAGGATATATCAGTAATTTCTTCATTTAGTTTTAAAATCTCAAAGGCTGAAAGGAATTTTTTAATAAGAATAAGCTCTTTTTTGCTTTTAGCCCCGAAATAGAGTTCCATCAAAGTGATGGCGCTTAAGGCAATATTTTTGGGCAGGATATCGTTTTCCAATATGTTTTTTGTAGAAACGTTTCCTTTGAAGAATTCTATCATTACATCGGTATCGCATAATACCACTTTAAAAACCCCACGCCTTTTCCCTGATTTCTTCTTTCGTAATAGCCCTTTTTTTCCATAATCCGAACATTTGGTTCATATCGAATGTTTTTTTCTTTTTCTCTATATTTTCGATATCTTTAATTTTTATATAAGGATTCTGGTTTAAAAAGTTTATGACGGTTTTTGCTTTTTCGATATCTTTTATTTCTAGTACTATCTTCATTATTTAAATCTCCTGTTTGTATTTATAATTCTCTAATTCTTTTTATATCTTATATTAAAAATTATGTGTATTATATTATTATTTTATCAGCTTTTTAAATAAATTCCAAACTATAAAAAATTTTCTATAGGATATGCTAAATACCTTATGCCTTGCTCGGTTTCTTAATCCCGAACTTTTTTGCCAGGAAGCTGATAAACTGTTTCGTATTTCCGATAGTCTTAGCCGCTTTTGTCATATTATAATCGTTCTCCTTAAGAATTTCTTCTACGCGCTCTTTAGTCCATTCTGTCTTTTTGCCAGGTTTTGAAGCCTTATAGATGTCGTTCCAATTTTTGACAAATAAGTAGGGTTCTTTTGGATTGTCGTTTCTTCCGAGCAGTCCTTCTTTTAAAAAAATATCTATGGCATTTAACGCAAATTTCCGTTCTTCTTCCACGTCTTTAGAATCATCTATTTTAACAAAATATGCAACGGATGTCGGAAACATATGATTGCCTATATCGAAAGGGTTGAGTTCTTTATGTCTTGCTTTATTGGATTTCATCTGCAGTCTTCCCTCATTTTCAAATTTTGCGGTAAATAACAGCAGCTTAATCCATGACGCAATTAATCTGTCTTTTTCGGGATATTTATCTAAAGCTTTTATTTCCGGCAACAAATAAAAGTTTAATGGTAGTTTTATATATTTCGGGGTATCTATATCAACGCCTTGGTCTTCTAATGTTTCTTGTATATCGTCCATAATTGTCAATTATATAGAATAAAATTCAGCGTGTCAATTAGTCAATTATTTTTTTACTTGACATTAAATAAATTTGATATATAATAATTGTAAAGTAATTATATAATTGACTAAATTATGGATAAAGATATTTTAATTATAAACGAAGCCGCCGCATTTTTAAGGGTTTCTGCTACTACTTTAAGGCGCTACATAGCTTCAAGGCAGATAACTTTCTACAAACTTCAAGGAAAATCCTATTTAGAGAAGCCGATTTAGAGAAGTTTTTAGCTTCAAAAAAGGTTGAAAGTTTCGATGAATTTAGAAATAAAAATATTTTGTGAATTTAAATTTATATATTTTTACTGCAGATAACCCCGTTCGCTCATTCAAAAGCGAAAATATTCAATATTGATGATTCTATTGCTATGCAGCAGGGTAGAAAAAAGTCATCCGGAAGAACGTTGCGTCAATGGAAGAACAGACCACTTACTTGGAATGCACCGCAATTTTATTTCAACTCAGATAATGCATAAACAATTTCAGGAGCCAGTCTAAAGCAGTTCTTCTAAACCGATGAAAAATTGAAGCCGATTAATTCGGTTTTTTTAAGTTAGTTTATTGAAAGTCCGCAGATTAAAATCGCCAGTCCGCATTGAGATTAGTGGTTTTGCATGGATTTTCAAGCGATATTTCTCTATGTTGTACATAGAAAAATATCGCTACAATCGTGATAATTTCTTTATTTGCGCGAAGAGCGGTAGTAACGAACACGTACACAATATATATAGTTCCGAAGTTTGGATTTGCCTTCCGTTGCGCAAGCATAAACAGGTTTAGTATTTAAAACCGGCAACGGTGTATTCGGAACGCATAAGAAGACAAGTATTAGAGGTAACTATGGGAAAATTATTGGATTTTTATAAACAGCACCGCCGGCTATTTTTGGCGCAAAAGCACCAGAACACGTCTAAAACCCAAAAATTCAGGGATAAGGCGGCTATTAAGTTCTTTTCATTTTGCGAATCTCAAAATTTACTCCATACGGACGGAATCCGCAAAAAGGAAGTGGTAAAAGATTTCTTCGATACTAAAGAAATGTCAAATAAATCAGACGAAACCCGCCGGAAATATTTTTTGGTAATTAGAGAAATTTATAGGCGGTTCTTTAAAATAAATATCGGAATCGAGGTTTTAAAGTGAGCGGTAAAGCTATGAGCATAAAAAACGAATCTAAAATATCGTTTCTGGCAAAAGAAATATCGGAATTTATTAAGCGTGGTTCTTCCACTGCCGAAAAACTTTCCGCTACTTTAAGAGAAATTAAATCTCAAACCGGCATTAAAAGCTTAAAAGATTTAGAGCAGCCTCATATTGTTAATATGATTACAGCATTAAAAAATAACGTTTCATCGGGAAATATGTCTTTATCTAACGCAAATTCATATATCTCAAGCATTAATAATATCGTGAAGTATATAGATAGGGATGATTTACACGTTATTAAAGCGTCTGACTTCGGATTAAGCCGTAATATATCCGAAAAAGACGGAATCAATAAAGAAAATTCAAGAGAATCCGCCGCCGCATTTAAAACTTGGCTTGACCAAAAATACGCGCAAACAAATGATTTGCGTTATGCGTCGCTAAAGCATGCCGTTAATATCCAATCTGTTAATTTAAGATTAAGAGAAAGTCTTCAAATTAAATTATTAAATAAAGACTTGTCCGGAAATACTTGAAAATTTAGATACGGAAGACGGCTCTTTGATTTATCCTTCCGACGTAACGCCCGAAGCGTTTTACATGGTTGCTCAGGGTAGGCCTTACGGAACGTTTTTTCACGGAGAGTTCGGCGGATGGCTTAAATCGCTTGAGAAAAGCTACAACAAGGGATTTAAAGAATTTTTGACTGACGTTTACGACGGATTTTCCCAAAAGAAATTAATTAAAGGTCCAAACGGAACGGGACAGCTTTATAGGATAGACGAACCAGCTATTAATATCTTGAGCGCTTCGACCATCGCCTGGATTTCTGAAAACGTTAAAGAAGCCGACCGCCAGAGCGGGTTTATGCAGAGGTTTACGATATTTTATGCCCAGCAGGATAAAAAAGAAATCGCTCTTCCTATAAGCAATAATCCGCCTAATAGTTTAGTCGAGGAGCTAAAAGAACTTTTAAGCATTAAAGGAGAAATAAAATTATCGGAGGAAGCGAAGCAAATTTACGAAGAGTTTTATTATAGCGAAAACGAATCTAAAAAAAGGCAGTCAGAAATATACGGCAGTTTTCATACGAGGCTTTTTACGCTTGTCATAAAAATTGCAATGGTTTACTGCGTTATGCGAAAAGATAAAGTTATCGGAAAAGAAGATATGGAATACGCTATACAATTAAAATTAATTCTTGAAAAATATCTTTATTCCGTTTACGACAAATTAATAAAAGATAAAAACCAGGAGACCCTGAATAAAATATTAAACATTATCGCAGACAACGGCGGGACTATCGAAAGAAGCAAACTCCTTCGTTATACGCATATGCTTAAAAAAGACTTCAACAATTTTATAGAAACATTAATTGAAAGAAGATCCGTCGCTGTGAGAGTAGAAAAAACTAAAACAAAATCCGCCGTTTATTATAAAATAATAGGCGATTAACGGGCGGCTTACATAATCTTGTGAACTTGTGAATTATTTAATAATATATTATTATAATATAATAAATACCTATATTTAAAGACTATTGGATAATTCGGATAGTGTAAAATATCTTGTGTAAATTTCCAATGGCAAAATAGGCGCACCTCCTATAAAATAGTTATTGACCAAAATAACTTTAAATTAAAGGAGGCAACGCCAATGATATCTTTGTCGGCGGCTTATAAAAGCAATGCTTTTATGCCGACAAAGATGTAAAACCAGTGTATCAGAAATCGTAACTTTATTCAAAGAGATTCAAAAGGAACCGTCTAAAATGTTTGAGCTAATAAGGACTAATATTAAAGAACAGGTCGGCAATTACATATCGGAGCTTTTAGACATAGAACTTAAAGACCATCTTAAAAGGAATAGATACGAGCGTTCCACCTGCACTGACCCAAACTATCGCAACGGTTCCTATGCCCGCCGTTTCTGCATTAAATCAATAGGCGATACCGCTGTAAAAGTCCCAAGGGATAGAAAGGGAACTTATAAGCCTAAGGTGCTTCCCCGCTTCAAAAGATACGAAGACTCGATAAAAGAAGATCTAACCCTGATGTATTTAACCGGCATATCGACCCGCTCGTTATCCCTTTTGTCGAATAAATTAATAGGCAGGAAATTGTCTCCGCAGGAAGTATCAAACGCCAATAAAGAGCTTATTTCCGCTATCGAGAAATGGAGAACGAGGGACTTATCCCCAGAGAATATAAAATATATCTATCTTGACGGCGTTAATTTTCATATGCGGATTAAGAAAATAGAAACGGTTCCGGTACTCGTAGCCATAGGCGTAGATATTAACGGTTACCGTTCCGTTCTGGGCTTCCAGTCCGGCGATAAGGAGTCCGCCTCTTCTTGGCGGCAGTTCTTTAAAGACCTTAAAAACAGGGGCCTAAACGGCTCATCGGTTAAGCTCGGCATAATGGACGGACTTGCCGGCTTAGAGAAGGTATTTAAAGAAGAATTTTATAATTCTTCGGTTCAAAGATGCCAAGTTCATCTTGCTAGAAATGTATTATCCAAAGTGCCGATAAAGCACAAAAAAGAAGTTGCCGACGGCTTAAGGTCAATATTCTATGCCATGTCTAAAGACAAAGCTATGGAATTTTTCAAAGAATTTAAAAATAAATACGATAAGGATTTTCCGTCCGCAGTTAAGTCTTTATCCAACTCGATAGATTCTTCCCTAACATTTTTTAAATTTCCTCAAGAGGACTGGATATCGTTAAGAACAACCAACATCATAGAGAGATTAAATAAAGAATTTAAAAGAAGAACTAAATCTATGGAGATATTAGCCGGGGAAAACAGTTCATATAATCTGCTTGCATTTATATCCATAAAAATGGAAGCGGCTTGGACGCATAATATTGTCGGGAAGGTGCAGCCTAATTTGCCTTTTTATAAAAAATTTACACAAAAAAGTTGACAGTATCATAATTCGCAGACAGTCGTGAAATATTGCTAATTATTGTTAATTATTTAAAAAAGGCAGCCAAAAAGAAAAAGGTCTTTTTTCTTGGCTGCCTAAATATTTTTAACTTTTAATTATTCAATCTTAATTTTTCGCAAAGATATATATTAAAAAGCCTTATAATGGTGGCATTGCGAGATAAATAAATAAAATATTCACAAATATTTCACGAAGGGTTTTTACAATTGGATTTAATGTTTATATTGGGTTGCGGTGAATATTTCACAAATTCGCATGATTTTTTGATAATTGCGGGAATAATTAGAAAGGAATGGGGCTAAACAAGGCAAGCCCCCATCGGGCTCACCTCCGGTTCATCTTGCCTTTTTTGCATCCAGGCGAGACGACCGTGTCTTTAGAAAAGTATTGCTTTATTCGTTACAAAATAAAGCGCCTTTATACTACCAACGATATAAACATATATTTTTCTGTATGTATGAAAAAGTCATATTTTTTGCAGGAAAAGGCATTCTTTTTCAAAACATGCAAAAAAATATATATGTTTAGCATAAAGCCTTTAGCTTTATAAACGCTTAACTCCATATCTTTTTCATCAGAAAAATATGCCGTTTATGCGGCAGGATGTAAAATTAAAGTTTTTATCCACCCCCTGCGGTCAAGCGTGCATACGCTTGTCAGGTTCGGGCGGAAGCCCGATACGATGTTTTAAATGTTTGTTTCGCCGGAGTTTGATTTTGCCGTAAGCCATTACCACAGACTTTATAGATAAAATGATAAACGAGATAAGCGGGCAAAGTTGCAGGTTTGCTTGTTGATTTATGTCATGCTATAATTACTCATACAGCGGTTGAATTAAATAAATAATTTTGGAGGACTAAAATTGGAAACAGACGCTATATTTATCAGGACGCCGGAAATAGACTGGATACCCGCAAGCTCTATTTACGGCGAAAGCGTATTGCATGAAGGCAAAGAAATAGTATTAGTTAAGCAGTTAACCAACAGGCTTGAAAACGGAAAAGGGGTAGCATATTTAATTAAATTCGTTCCTCCCAAAGGCAAGATGATAAGAACGGTAGCGGTTGCCCGTTCCGACGAACACGTTTATATACTTGAAGGCGGACATTGTTATAGGAACGGAGAGCGGAGATTTTTCCCCGGAGATTACGTATTAAATCCCGAAGGTCATCCTCATGCCGCTTTGGTCAATATCGAAACTACGGCTCTCGTAATATGCACCGGAGCTACGGACGAAGTAAAAGAGATAACGGTAATAGAGCCTAAACCGTAAAAAATATCCTTATCTTAAATTTGTTTTTTTATAAACTATAAATATGATTATTAACGACTATAAAACAATTGAAGAAATCCTCAACCGTTCAAGCATAGGAGTGCTTGGACTGTTTGACGGAACGTCGCCGTATACCGTTCCGGTTAACTTTGTATATCATGAAAAGCATATCTATTTACATTCCGCGGAATCCGGGACCAAGATAGACATTTTAAAACAAAATCCAATCGTCAGCTTTTTGGTTTTTATAGACAGGGGCATTATTCCAAATAAAATTCCGTGCAAAATAGGCCAGTCTTTTAAAAGCGTTATGATAACGGGCGAAGCCGCTATCGTTGATGATATAAGCGAAAAAAGAAATGCGCTGGAAGCTATTCTTAAAAAATGTGTTCCCGAAGGCGGATATATTGGATTAACGGAAGAAATGGTCGAAAATTATAAATCCAAACTAAATAGAAGAACGGCTATTATTAAAATAAAGATAAATGAAATCAGCGGGAAAGAAAGACCGTAGTCTAATTGCCGGCTGTGCAGGCATGGAAGCGTATTTACGAACTAGCAAATATATCGATTTCAGCAATCCTGCGGTTTTAGAAAAAGCGGCGGATTTGACTATCGGACTTAAAAGCGAAGAAAAAATTGTCGAAGCCTGTTTCAAGTTTGTAAGGGATTCTATAAAACACAGCTGGGATTACAGGCTAAATCCAGTAACATGCAAAGCTTCCGATGTTTTAATACATGGGCATGGTTATTGCTTTGCTAAAAGTCATCTTTTGGCTGCTCTTTTGAGGGCTAACGGTATTCCGTCAGGTTTATGCTATCAAAGACTTGTTTTAGATATTGATGTTTCAAGTTCGCGTTTTACCCTGCACGGTTTCAATGCGGTTTATTTAAAAAAATATGGGTGGTATCGTATTGACGCCAGGGGTAATAAGCCGGGGGTAGATGCACATTTTTGTCCTCCGGCAGAAAAATTGGCGTTCGATATTCTTTACGCCGGCGAAAGGAATTTAGACGGAATTTTGGCAGAACCTTTGCCCTCCGTTATAAAAGTCTTAACTAAAAATAAAACAACCGAACAGGTTTATGAAAATCTTCCTGACGCATAAGAAGGTTAAATTAATTTATATTTAATGGCCATAAAATCATGAAACATACGATTCTCGGAGCGGGCGGTTCTATCGGAAACGTTTTAACTTATGAATTACTCAAAAACAAACAAAGCGTAAGATTAGTCTCAAGAAGTAAATATCAGATAAATGGAGCGGATTCTTTTAAGGCAGATATAACATCGTTCAATGAAACCTTTGAAAGCGTAAAAGGCTCCGATATTGTATATTTATGCGCAGGGTTGCCCTATGATTATAGGATATGGGTAGAGTTATGGCCGAAGATTATGAAGAATGCGATAGACGCATGCATAAAAGCCAAAACAAAATTAGTATTCTTCGATAACGTCTATATGTACGGAAAGGTTGACGGCAAAATGACGGAATCCACCCCGTATAATCCTGTTAGCAGAAAAGGCGAAGTGCGCGCTAAAATCGCAAACATGCTGGAAACTGAAATAAAAAAAGGCAATATTCAGGCAATTATAGCAAGGGCCGCCGATTTATACGGACCGCACATAACTAAAACAAGTATGGTTTACGTTTTGGTTATAGAAAAACTTATGCAGGGTAAAAGCGCCCAATGGATGCTCGATATTACTAAACCTCATTCATTCACATATACCGTCGATTGCGCAAAAGGACTTTATTTATTAACAAGCAAAGAGGATACTTTCAATCAGGTATGGCATTTGCCGACATTTAATCCAGCAATTAATTTAAAAACTTTTATTGAATTAGTTGCAGGCGAGTTAGGGATTAATCCCAAATATTCTGTTTTGAAAAAATGGATGGTAAAATCGGCGGGAGTTTTTGATAAAAAAGCATCCGAGTTATACGAAATGCTGTATCAATATGAATTTGATTATTATTTTGATTCGTCTAAGTTTAATGAATATTTTAAATATAAGCCTATGCCTTACGGAGAAGGCATAAAAGAAACGGTTCTATTTGTTAAAAACAGCGCATTATAATTTATATTTACGTCTTTAACGGGTTTTTTATATTATGAATAAAAATGAAGTGGAAGAACATTTCGAAAAACAGGCGGGCAGTTACGAAGAATTAATGGTCAAACTTATCCCTGGATATTTAGAGCAGCACGCAATTATCTACGATTTGCTTCCCGAAGGAGAAAAAGCTTATAGAGTGCTTGATTTGGGATGCGGCAACGGAGTTTTATCGGAACAGGTATTAAAAAAATATCCCCATGCCCGTATAGTCGGATTCGATTTAACGGAAGAGATGCTTAAAGCATATAAAAACAAACTTTATAAATATTCCAACAGGTTTGAATTAAAGAAAGGTGATTTTAAAACCGAATCAATCGGGAATAGCTACGATATTATCCTTGCAGGTCTTAGTCTGCATCATCTTGACCTTGAGCAAAGAAGAAATTTCTATAAAACGATTTATTCCGCATTAAACGCGGGAGGGACGTTTATATCCCGCGATATCATAATCGACGAAGACGAAGGCGTAAGAACGCAACAATACGAACTCTGGAAAAGATTTATCGAATCAAACGGAGAAGACCCGGAATTTTGGTATTCAAAGCATATGCAAAAAGACTATCCCGTTATCATTAGCGAACATTTTGCATGGCTAAAAGATGCAGGGTTTATAAAAATAGGTTGTCATTACAGGCTTTTTAATTTTGCGGTTACGTCGGCGATGAAATAAAGCAATTTTTTTCTATCGCAAAATCAGAATAAATAAATCAGAGAAGAGTACCTGATTTATTTATTTTATATTAGTAACTCAGGTGCGGTTCGCCAGGGTAATGGGAACGGATGAATGGCTCTTAGGCTTAAAAGGCTGAATATATGATAAATTTTAATTAATCTAAATTTAAAGGAGGCTTATAAATATGTTAAAGCGCTGGAACGTAAAGTCCTACGACGATAACTTTGATTACGTGTGGAAAAGCGGCCTTAGAGTTATAGATTTACTCTCTCCTAAAAGAGGAGAAAAGATATTAGACTTCGGATGCGGGACGGGTCGTCTGACAGATGAAATAAAAAGTTCCGGCGCTCACGTTAAGGGTATCGACATTTCAGAAGAAATGATAGAAAAAGCAAGGAATTCATATCCCTATATTGATTTTGAAATAGGGAACATAATATCTTACGCGGAAAACGAAACATATGACGGTGTTTTTTCAAATGCCGTGCTTCACTGGATTCCCTTGAAAGACCACGTCAGTTTACTTAAATCGGTTCATGCCTTGCTTAAGCCTCAAGGAAGGTTCGTTGCCGAGTTCGATGCAAAAAGCAATGTTTCTTGTATAATTTCCTCCTTAGATAAGGCAGCCGGTATTTTAAAAGAAAGAAATACGATATGTGGAGACATAAATATTTCGGCTAAAAATCTCTGGTATCATCCATCTGTGTTGGAATATAAATGGCTTTTAGAAAATAACGGTTTTAACGTAACGAGTATCAAGCTTTACGAAAGGCTTACCCCGTTAAGCGGAGGAGAAGATGGTTTTGCGGAATGGGTAAGGTTTGTAAAGGGCTTTGGCCTGCTTAATTCTGTTCCCGAAAATCTTCATGAAGACGTCATAGAAATAGCGGAAGATATCGCGAGGGAAACGCTTTATAAAAACGGCGGGTGGCATGCGGACCATAAGCGTATAATTTTTAAGGCCTTAAGCATTTAGAAATTAGAAGAAGGATACAAGATTTATTTATTTTCACGTCTGGATTTTTTTGTAGTCTAATTTAAAATATTATAAAATAAGTAAATCTGCCCCATTTATTGGAACAGGAAGTAAATAAAATAGCATTAAAAGCTTTAGCCGAAGAAATGCATGAAAAAATATATATAAAACCCGCAAAATAAAGCGCACTATGCGTCCAACGATATAAACATATATTTTTCTGTATGTATTGAAAAAGTATATCTTTTTCATCATAAAAGTATGCCGTTTATGCGGCAGGATGTAAAATTAAAGTTTTTATCCACCCCCTGCGGTCAAGCGTGCATACGCTTGTCAGGTTCGGGCGGAAGCCCGATACGATGCTTTTTATGTTTGTTTCGCCGGAGTTTGATTTTGCCGAAAGGCTTGCTTTCTAAACCGCTTGCCGGTTTGGAAAGCAAAATCAAACGGAGCAAGAAACAAACCTCTATAAGCTTTCTTCAGTTTGTGTTTTTTACAAACTGAAGAAAGCGTGGAAAATGCTTGAAAAACCTAATTTGACGAAAAGTGATTACTATTTTTATAAATTATGGTATAATTAAAACATATATTGTTTAGTCAATTCTTTTTAGGTTTCTCGCTTTAATTGGCGGCGCTTTTTAAGGAACCTATTATCTTCGCAAGAGATTAAAACTTACCTATCTTCGAAAGAAGATCAAAAACTTTCCAATCCGAAACGAACGGATTATTAAATTCGCAAATATTTACTTTGGATTTTTTAAGATTTTTATTTCCACGGTGATTTTTAAGTTTATTTATAAACGATGAAAATACCGGCGCGATTAAAGATTTTAAAAAGGAACTACTTCTGCTCGGAAAAAAATCCGGGTCAATTCTAAAAGTAAATATCCTTTCTAACGCAGGCCGAAATCCTGCACAGTTATTTTGCTAACCGCTTATGGTTTAACTCTAAAAAAACCTTCCAAGACTTGCCGGGTCTTTAAATCCGGAAAATAACTTTTAAAAATATATAGGGATTATTGGCTTATCCTCAAAAGATTTTCTCCTTAGAGCTGGTATTGTCTTTCCAGTGAAAAAGCCATACGAAAAGACATTTTCGACCTTAAATCCTGCATGGGTGTTTCATGGCATTATAGAATATAGGCAGGGTTAAATGCCAATGGCAAAAGTTTGTCTAAATAAAAATAAATATTTTTACGGAGGATATTAAAATGACGAAAATAGAATATAAGATAAATCGGGAATTAAAAGAGATAGAACATTTTCATAAAATGGACGCGCCGTTATCTATCGTTTCGAATAAAACAGACCATGACATCAGGCAGGACATGTGCCGCATAGCTCATGATGCCAGGCATTACGATATAGGCGTAACCGCCAACAGGAAAGCCGATATCGGCAAATGGAGTAACGCCGATATCGAAAAAATGGTAAATTATTATAAGGCTCAGGGACTAAAGGACGCCACTATTATCAACTACGTTTCTTCCTTAAGGTCTTTTTTACATGAAACAGGCAGAACCAATATTAACATTTCCAACGGAGAACTTGGACTTAAAAGAGAAATTGAATATAAGGATAAAAGTCTAAATGTCAAAGGAGTGGATATAAAAGAAAAACTTCTGTATTTTAAAGAAAAAGACGCCAATGTTTACGTTCAGTTGAAAATAGCAAGTGTAGCGGCCTTAAGAAAAGAAGAAAGCGTTCACGCCGGACTCGCGCTTGCCAAAGGTTATGAAGTCGTAAAAAACGGCAGTCTTGAATTAAAAGGCTCATGGTGCAAAAACGGCAGACCCAGAGAAATAAAACTTTCTTCTGAGAAACTTAAAGAACTTGCGGAACTTCGTAAATTTGCAATGAACTGCAATTACGATACCGGCAGGAACTTAAAGCAGGAAATGAACCATCTGGGAAATTCAATTAAAAATGCCGGCTTCAATATACACGCCGTAAGGCATTCCGTTGCACAGGAAAGGTATGCGGAACTTATTTTAAACGGATATTCCGAAAAAGAATCTAAAATAGCCGTTTCCAATGAACTTGGGCATAACAGGGATTATGTAACGAAGGTTTATCTGGGAAAAGATGGGGATTAATATTTCAATATTATTGAATTTGTTTTAGTCGTTCATTAGGTCATTAAATCTTTCATGGAGAGACTTATCTTTTATAGTTTTATAATTAGGATATTTACCATTAATAGCAAGTTTTTCGGCGTCAATAAGATAAGATGGAACCCCTTTTGTTTTTGGTATTAATTTGCTATACGCCAATGCCGAAACGCCCCATAGCAATAATTCCTTGCTAAATTTCATTGGATCGTAAAACGGATTCGAGGAAAGCAATGCGCCTGCAACGGGTATCCCTGTGAAAATAAGGCTATACATATCTATTTTGTTGAAAAACGCTATTGTTTTCTTATATTCAGATTTAGCTACTTCAAAATTCTTTATAAAATCACCAACAATAATATCTTTAGCGTGTTCTTTATTTTCGCATTTTGATATTTCTTTTTTTAAACCATCAAGACTTTTTTGAAATTCTATACGTTCATCTTTATGTTTTTCTTTAAATTTTATTAAATTTTTCATTGGGATTCCACTAAGATTACTAGGAAGCAAACCATCTATGGCAAGATTACATAAATATACATCATCCATTGAGAAACGAATATCTTTATTGAAATTGCCTTCTTGTGAAAAATAGGTTCCGGCAATCCATGAGTCATTGGAATCGGTTAAAAGATTAAGATCACGTTTTTCTGCAACAACCTTGGAAAGATAAAACATGTAAATACCAGCTATATACCGCGGAATTTTAATAAAACCGCCATCCGCTAATTTATCTAATTTGGAAGACATTTCTTGAAAGAGAGATTGTAGCCTAACATCTGTTTTTTCAGGATGTATACGGGCAAAATCATCGAAGCTATGAGAAGAAAATCCTGATGGCATTGCCAACCCTTCTTTGGAGCGTTTAAGTTGTTCGTAAAAATTTAAAAAATTGGTTCCGGCAATATTTTTTTCATCATTCTTTAAGTATAAATCTATTACAATTCCTGCATCTATTGCCTCTTTCACCTCTTTATTATCATAAGGGTCGTAGCTCGCAGGAACAATTCTAAAAATTCTATCCCAGACTAGGATAGATTTTTTCAGAAAATCAATATCGTGAAACTCTATTGTTGGGTAATATAAAGCGTAAAATGCCATCACAATTCCTTTTTATTGTACATTATTATAAAAAAAATGCTTTAAAAAAATTAATATGCTTTATATAAATGCATAAAATGTATTATAATAAAATTAAATATAAAATAAAAGTTTTTATACTCATGAATCCTTGGATTGAATTAAGCATAGAATACGCGAATCAGAGAAATTATTTAGATGATTTATTTCAGGTATACCCCACAATTCCTGAAGGGTTAAGAGAAATAGATAACTATCTCTGGGGTAAAATTGAGAAGTCTTTTAATAAAAGAAATAACATAGAACTATTAAAAAATCTTTTGAAGGCCGAACTCTTTCCGATAAAAGATTCTTATGTTGCTTATTTAAAAAGGGATAAATCCTCAATTGAAAGGAATCCTGCAACAGTAGACCGACTTTGCGGGAGATTGTACGAAATGGGGCTTGATGCAATTTACAATAAATGCTCTGAGCCCAAAGAAACTAATAGGCAAATCGGTCCCTTATTTAGAAGATGGTTAAATAAAAAATCCTTAGGCATCCAACCGGTAGATATTAATGAATTTAAAAAGACAAAAGGAAACGCAATTTTAGATGGAAGCGATGCCGAATTATCAGCTTTCGCAAAAGTTTTTCTAAATTACAACCATAATAAAGGTCTTGATTTTATAAGCCGGTTTAATGGTAAATATATTATTGGAGAAGCAAAATTTTTGACAGATTTTGGCGGACATCAAAATGCACAGTTTAACGATGCAATTTCTACATTAACGCTAAAGAATGTTAATGCCATTATTATTGCAATATTAGACGGCGTTTTATATATAAGTGGTGGCAATAAAATGCATAAAAGTCTAACAACGGGACTTAAGGAATATAATATTATGAGTGCATTAGTTCTAAGAGAATTTTTATATCAAATTTAAAAATTATGTTCATAACATACAAAAATAAAAAAACTGAACAAGAAATCTTAAACAATACGCCAAAGGTTCAACTTAAATTAGTTTACGGGAATCATTTGCGTAATAAGCTTATTCACGGAAATAATTTAAGCATACTCAAAACATTGCTTGATGATTACCAACTTAAGGGCAAGATAGATTTGATTTATATAGATCCTCCGTTTTCTACAAATAACTGCTATAAAATAGGATCATCAAGGTCTAATACTATAAGTATGAATAATAGCGACGATATAGCATATACCGATACAATTGTAAACGAATATTTTCTTGAATTTTTAAGGGAGAGATTGGTTCTTATGAGGGAAATGATGTCTGAGAAGGCATCCATTTACCTTCATATAGATTATAAAATAGGACATTACGTGAAAATCATAATGGATGAAATATTCGGAAAAAATAATTTCAGAAATGATATCACAAGAATTAAATGTAATCCTAAAAATTTTATGAGAAAAGCGTACGGAAATATAAAAGATATGATTCTTTTCTATTCAAAATCCGGAAATAATACATGGAATGAACCAAAAACTTCTTTTAGCAGGCAAGATATTGAAAAATTATTTAAGAAAATAGATGAAAACGGTAGGCGATATACCACAATTCCTCTTCATGCACCTGGCGAAACCGTTAACGGAAAAACCGGCAAACCATGGCGCGATATGAATCCTCCTGAAGGTAGACACTGGAGGAGCGAACCTTCCGTTTTAGAGGAACTGGACAAGCAAGGTTTAATTGAGTGGTCTAAAACAGGGGTTCCAAGAAAAAAAATATATGCTGACGAAAAAGATGGGAAAAGAATGCAGGACATTTGGGAATTTAAAGATCCGCAACATCCTCAATACCCAACAGGAAAAAACTTAGACTTATTGAAATTTATTATTCAGACTTCCTCAAATAAAGGAGATTTGATTCTTGATTCTTTTTGTGGTTCCGGAACAACTCTGGTTGCAGCTCAGGAATTAGGGCGAAACTGGATAGGAATTGACAGTTCAGAGCATGCAATAAAAATTACTAAAAAGAACCTGTCTAAAATTCCGCAAGAACTATTTGCGGATAATTTTGAATATGAATTTTTGGAAGAAAAAACTTTAGAAAACAATTATATTATTTCAGTTTAAAATTATTTCTAATAATCACTTATGGCTCTTAATGTATTTATAAGCTATTCGACATATGATATTCAAAATGCGAAAAATCTTGCCGGTTGGGTTTCTCAGGCAGGGGCACAGCCTTTTATTTCACAATATTCATTAATGCCGGGAACGCCGCTTTCACCAACTATTATAAACAAAATAAAGAACTGCGATATTTTTTTACTCCTTTGGTCGGAAAATGCAAAAAATTCTGAATGGGTTTCTCAGGAAATAGGAATAGCCGTAGGGAATAATAAAACCATTATCCCATTAGTTTTACACCAGGGTATTTATTTGCCCGGCTTCATCAAGGATCTTAAATATATTGATGTTTATAAAGATCCTGTAGCGGCTACAAATGAGATTTATTCCACGATAGCTATTTATGTTAAACAAAAAGAACAGCAAGAAGAAAATATTAAAATAATTCTCGGGGTAGCTGGGGCAATCCTTCTTTTTGTAGCGATTGCAGGAAAATAGGGTATATTAGGATTAGGAATTTTCTATAAATATAAAAATAGGCAGGATAAAATATGATGATATTTATATAGGATATTCGCATTCGATAAGATTCCCAGTTTTTATATTTGTAAGGATACCGTATTTCTGTTGTAGTTGCTCCATGATTTTCTGGTCTTGTTCATTCCAATCAGCTTGATATGTATAGCAAAAGTCGTAAGAAACCATACGATTGAATTTACCTTCCGTAGCGATTCCTAAAACCTTTGGTTTTTTGTAAATTCCCCTTGCAACATGACACGTGCTGAATAATAGGTTTTCTATAGCTTCCTTGCCTATCGATTCAAAGTTATCAATGAAGACGAAACAATAAGTGGTGTCGGAATTATCAGGGGAGACTACCCTGCGTATTATATTTATTTTATCGTTAATTTTGTTATGAGCAAAAACCTGTGCATCGTAAAACATTTTAGAAAGGGAGCGCCTTTGCAATCTGCTGGGTCTAGCCAGCTCCCGCGCGACGAGTTCGTATTTTTCTGAACCTTCATGGGCCTTTTCTATAAGGCTATCCCATCCATAACTTATTTTGTCGGCCTCTTTTTTGGCTTTATATCTCTCTTCACTCTTAAAACTTTCCCATGAACCGCCGGTAAAATGAACAAAGTCTGATTTTTCAATTCCCTGAAACGTTCTTTCGTTTGCAAGGTAGTAGGCAAGTAACTCTTCTTCCCCTCCTTGGATAATCATATATTGTTTGTTATTTATTAAGTTTTCTTTTTCCTGCAAATAATCGGCAAAATCTTTGATAGTATCTAATTCTTTAAAAACAATTTTCGCAAAATCACTAGTAAAAACATGAACCGAATTGTTTTTGACTTCATCCATAAAATTAGAAAAATCCTCTCCTTCCCCCACGAGAACAGATATGAGAAATATTTTTTTAATCGCTGAAGGATCAAATAACTCTGGTCTTCTGCGGGAATTCGCTAAATTTACGGATGTTTTTAAATCAAACAACTGTCTTCTGAAAGTTGCTTTATATTCTTTTTTACTTCAGACTTATTATATTTACCGTTTTTAAGTTTTAGGTTTTTAATTTGAAAAATTATTGCAATATCGTCGAAAATTACCAATAAATCACATAATTCTTTGTTGTCAGGTAATTTTGGATTAGGAAAGCACCAGTCTATAAAAAAGGATTTTGTCGCTAATTCATGAATCAGTTCCTCCGCATTTTTTCCCTTTATATTGAAAAAATCTTTAGAAAATGAATTGGTTGACATAATTTTGACAAAAATTTTAAAAAGTTTTAAAATAAATTTAATCCAAAGCCACTGAAAGACAAGTTCGTCCCGCCTTAGAGGGACAGGCGACGGAAACCGGAGGCGAGTCCGATGGACTTGCTTTGCGTTTTTATCATACCTTTTTATCCCCGCTAAATGCTTCATCCAACTTTGCCCTGAGAGCATTAGGGCTTAAATGCTTATATCTTTCCGACATTTTCTCGGACATATGCCCGGCGGCGTCCCTGATAAATTTGGACTCTACCCCTGCCTCTGTTAGGCGGGTTACGAAGATGTGGCGGCAGGCATGAGGAGTAAGCCCTTCCTTTCCTGATAAACCCGCCCTGCGGACGGACGTTTTAAAAGAGCGCTTTATATCATTAAGACGTTTGCCCTTATAACTGAAAACATATTCGCAGTCCTTCTTTATGTTCTTGAGGACGTTTGTTGCCGCAGTTGAAAGGGGATATATCTTCCATTCCCTCGTCTTATTTATCCATACCCGGATAACCTTGTCTTCCAGGTTTACGTCATCCCATTTCAGGCCAAGGACGTCAGATTTTCTAAAACCGGTTAAAGTTGAAAATCCGATAAACAATTTCACATGAGGAGAAGCAACCGCTATCAACCGCTCCTGTTCCTCTTTAGACAGATATATATCTCGTTTCCCTTCCCTAAGTTTTTTATGACCAGCAGCGGGGTTCTTATCAACCATTCCATTTTTTATACAGTATTCAAAGAAATGGTGAAGTATGGATATTTCTCGGTTGACGGTCCTGAAACTAATTTGGGATTCTTTTTTATCAGTGTTTTTGGGTAAGTTTTCCGTTTCGACTTTTCGCTGAAGGCGGTAATTTTCGATATCGCTAACGGTTATATCTTTAATGTCCTTATTCTTAAAAACAGAAAGGAAATGAATAGATAAATATTTTTTGTTCTTTATATTGCTGCTGCTCGACGAATCAGCCTTTATATACCTATCCCATGCGGTAGTAAAATTTACTACCGTCTTTTTTAAAACAGGTAAATCGTTCTTTTCCCGTGCTATATCGGTTTGCTTTGCCTCTGCAATTAGTTTTGCTGATTGCTTATCGGTAGTTTTAGTTGTTCCCTGGTATTTTTTGCCGCCGTAGGTTATACAGTAATACCAGATATCATTGCCTTTCTTTCGGTAAATAGAAGCCATTTTCTACTCCTCTTAAAGGTAGTAATGGTAGTAAATAAGTAGGAAAACTTTTGCATTTTGCCTCATTTTCATACATAATTTTACATCTTAATTCATATTTTAGTCAAGAGGAAATTTATAGAAAAGGCTTATTTACTGCGGTTTTTAATGGTCGGGACGACTGGATTTGAACCAGCGACCCCTTGCTCCCGAAGCAAGTGCGCTACCGAGCTGCGCTACGTCCCGAAAATAAAAACTAAATTTTTTCCTTCATTTCCATAATTGTCCTTTTGTAATCATCGGTTTTAAATATACCTGAACCGCTGACGATGATATTTGCTCCCGAATTAGAAACATCGGCAATATTAATAACCTTTATGCCGCCGTCAACCTCTACCTGTGTTTCTAATTCGCGCCGCGATATGATTTTACGCATATTTTCTATCTTAAATAAAGACGAGTATATAAATTCCTGTCCGCTAAAACCCGGATTTACGGACATAATTAAAACCAAATCTATATAATCCAATATCTCGTCCAAAGCCGCAATAGGCGTGGACGGATTTATCGCAACCCCTGGGCTTGCGCCCAATTCCCTGATTTTTTCGACAGCCCTGTGCAAATGAATACAACCTTCCTGATGTATCGTCAAAATATCCGCACCGCTCTTAACAAACTCGTCTATATATCTTTCAGGTTTATCAATCATCAAATGAACATCTAAGGGAATATCGGTTTCCGATTTTATTGCGCCGACAAGATCCCATCCGGCGGTTATATTTGGAACAAATATACCGTCCATAATATCGATGTGTATTAAATCGGCGCCCGCTTCTTTTATTAATTCAAGTTCGGCTGCCAAATTTAATAAATTACCCGAAAGAATAGATGGCGCTATTTTTTTCATTATTTTTTATTAAACCCCTCTTGCCATTTCCTTCAGCTTTTCAATCCTGTCTTCCGTTGCGGGATGTGTGCTGAACAGGCTTTTAAAGGCGCCGCTTCTAAGCGGATTTATTATAAACATATGCGCTGTAGCGTGAGTCATCTGATTTGCGGGCATAGGCTCTTCCTCATTTCCTGCTTCTAATTTGTTTAATGCGCTTGCTAAGTAAAGCGGATTGCCGCTTAACGCTGCCCCGCCTTTATCGGCCGCGTATTCCCTCTGTCTCGAGATTGCAAGTTGAATCAATGTGGCAATTAAAGGGGCAAGTATTGCCATTACGATTAAACCGACAATATTGCCTTCCCTGTCGTTGCTCCTTCCCCCAAAACCGGTAAACATCGCCCCCCATTCGGCCATCCATGCAAGCATGCTAATCGCGCCGGCAACGGTAGCCGCAATAGAGCTTATCAGTATATCCCTGTTTTTTACATGGGTTAATTCGTGTCCGATAACGCCCGATAATTCGTTATTGTTTAAAATTCTCATAATGCCTGTCGTAACGCAGACGGCGGCATGCTGTGGGTTTCTACCGGTGGCAAACGCGTTCGGGGTATCTTCATCGACTATGTAAACCTTCGGCATCGGGATATTCCCCCTTACCGCAAGATTTCTGACTATCGAATAAAGCTCCGGCTGTTCCGCCTCCGTAACGGGGGTGGCGTGGTACATGGATAAAACCATTTTATCGCTGAACCAATATGTCCCGATATTCATTATAGCCGCAAAAACTAGAGCTATTACCATGCCCTGTGTTCCTCCAAGCACCCCGCCGGCGGCAATAAGAATAACGGTAAGCAATGTCATTAATACAAAAGTTTTAAAATAATTCATACAATTAAATCCTCATTTTCTCTCTATACGATTGGCAGATTACTAAAATCGGAAACAGGGGGATTTAAGCTTGAAATCGTGTTGCTCTCACCCGTTTTTCCGTATTTCTCGTTTATTCTTGCCTTATAAATTCATTATACCTCAAAATTTTATGGATTTGTTAAAAAATAATTATCTCTAACTTAAATTAATCTTTAAATAAAAGCCCGCCTCCTTCCCCGCCTTCCGCATCTTCTTCCGCCCTTTTATTTATGCTTTCCCTTTTTTCGATAACATCTTCAATCTCGGAGGCGGACGGCAAATCGCCCAAATCCTTAAGGCTAAAAACCTCCAAAAAATGGTCGGTCGTCTTATAAATTAAAGGTTTTCCGATAATGTCCTTCCTGCCTGCAACTTTAATAAGATTTTTTTCCAATAAAAATTTTATTATGCTTCCGGAATCTACCCCTCTTATCGTATCAACTTCGCTTTTAATGATCGGCTGCTTATACGCTATGATGGATAATGTTTCTAATTGCGGTTTCGTAAACTTTTGCGGCTTTACCTTTAAAAATTCGGAAATTATCCCGTAATATTCCGGCTTTGTCTTAAAACTGTAATTATCGTTATTGACGGATAAATATATCCCGTGCCTGCCGCCTTCGTTAAATTCGCCTTTTATAAATTCTATTGCTTTTAAAATCATTTCCTTCTTTTTTTTATCGATTTCCTCTTTCCCTTTATTTTTATTTTTAGAACTTATATCAAAAATTTCGTAAAGCCTTTCCAAAGAGATTGATTCGCCGGATGTAAATATTATAGCTTCCACTGCCGAGGCAAGGATATTTATATCTTCAAAATAATCGTTTAAAGGATTTAACAAAATCATATAATAATTTCGCTAAGTACTGGTAAATAAAATTTAACGGGGCAAAAACGGCTGCGGGTCATAAAGAAACTATTCCGTTATTTGGAATAAAGCCCGACTTTCAGGGAATCGAACCATGTCAAAAATCTGCTAACCATCTCCTTTCCTTTAAAAATGAGACCGTGCTGCGGCGCTATCATTTCGATATCGAGCTTAGAAATCCTATCTATCCAGACCTTTTTCGGCTCGTTCGACGGCATCCATCTCTTATGAAAGTATTCCATATATTTAGTGTGATTGTCAAAATCCTGAACAAATATGTTCGGTTTTCTTTTCCCTTTTAAATCTTCCTTGGGAACAAGCGCCGCCCCAATGTCGCCCGTAAAAAGTATTTTTGAAACAGGGTCGTATAGGTTTAAGTGTCCCGGTGAATGCAGGTAATGCGCAGGAATTATCTCGAAGGCGTAATCCTTTGTCATATTCAGCTTCATACCCGTATCTTCGACCATTATCATATTTTCGGGCCTTGCTCCATAATGCGATATAAATGTGGACCAAATCCTGTCTATTATAACCTTAGAGTCAGTGATGGAAAGCCATAAAGCCAATGCCGAGATTACATCGGGGTCCTGATGGGAGGAAAAGATGTATTTAACTTCAGACATTCTGACTTCGCCGGCAAAAGCGGATGAAACGGAGGAAAACATTTCTATGCCGCCGGGATCCATTATTGTCGCCACCTTGTCGTGTATGAGCAAATATTGATTCGTATCTATTATGTAATCGGGTCTTTCGCCGTCCTTGCCAAAATAAATAAACTTATGATTGGGCGATTCAAATAGAATTTCGGAAATCATATATATACTCACCTATTTCAAGTTAAATTACCTTAAATCACACGCAAATCTCTGAAACTTTGCTGTCTATATTCCTAATAGTTTTCGTAAGCCCTTCGTTTAATTTACTGTCTATCCTGAGAGTATCGTTAAGTTTCGCACTGACCTTTCTAATACCGAATAGAACATTAGATATTTCCTTTGTCGAACTTGAAGACTTTTCCGAAAGTTTTCTTACCTCATCCGCAACAACCGCAAACCCCCTGCCCGCTTCCCCTGCCCTCGCGGCTTCGATTGCGGCATTTAGTGCCAGTAAATTGATTTGGTCGGTTATCGAAACAATGGTGCTAAGTATTTCATCCGTAAAAAGCGTCAGCTTATAAAGTTCGATCGAATCGTTATATGTCTTTTCAAGTGTTGAAAATGAGCTTGAATACATATGGGCTAATGAATCTACGAAATTTTTCATATTGTCTTTAGACTCCCTGCAATTTTTAACGAACCGGTTAAATTTTTCATTAAGTATAGGAAGTTCTTCAGAATCCTTTGCGCATGAGCTAAGAAGGTTGTCTTTGTTCGCTATATCGTCTTCCTGCGAAGAAATTTTTAGCTTTAACGCCTCTATTTCTTTTTTATAACCATCGATAACCCCTGCGGTTTCACTGTTCTTTTTGCTCAAAGACAGGTTAAGTTCATTATTCTTTTTTTTAAGTTCGGCAATTTCGCTAAGTAATTTTTGATATTCTTTACCCGATATAAGTTTCATAGCGCTTCCTTGTTTCAAATAATTTGAAGAATTATTATATCCATCTAAATTTAATACATATTCATTATATTTATATTTATTTTTAATTCAATATATATTTTTATATATTTTTGCATTTTTCGATTATCGCCATGGAGCATTTTATTCCGTCCATCGCGCTTGTTATAATCCCTCCGGAATAACCGGAACCTTCGCCGCAAGGATATAAACCCTTTACGGAGACCGACTCGAAATCATCCCCTCTTTTTATGCGGACGGCGGACGATGTTCCCGCTTCGACGGCGGTTAAAACGGAGTTTGAAATAAACCCCTTAAATCTCGTCTCGAATTCAATTAAAGAAGCTGCTATAAAAATATTTAAAAAATCCGGGATTATATCAAAAAGGTCGTAATATTTGACGGCGGGACGATAAGACGGTTTTGGCAAACCGGCAAATTTATCTGGCGGCAAAGTCAACGATAAAGTATTTTTTGGTAAATTTTTAATAAAAAATTTAAATTTATTTAATAAATCCGAACCTGCAATATCGGCTCCGCTATAAAAATTTAAATCCGCGTCCGCGTTACCGTAATCTTTGCTTTCATTTAGCAAGCCGCCGGTTGAAACGGCGCCCGCAGCTTTATTTTTAACGACCGCAGCCTTACCGATAACGCCGCCTATATAATCCGCCGTCGGTTGAAACGGCGCCGTAAAATTGCCCCCGCCGGCATTGAAAGCCCTGCTTTCCACGCTTTGTCTAAATATCAGCCCGCCCATATCGGAAGAAAGAAGACCGCTATCCATATAATTACCCATGTAATTCAGCATCTCGGGTCTAACCGTTGCTACGATAGCGCTGTTTGAATTTTCGAGATCCCTTCCCGAATAACTCATCCCGTTAACGCAAAGATGATTTTTCTTGGAACTCGAGTTTATAACGAGTCCACCCGGGCACATGCAAAACGAGTATCCGCCGAAACCTTTTGAACTTATATTGTAATACACGCTCTCAAGCTCCTTATTTTTATGCCCTTCGCGGTTTAAGCCGTTTCCTTTTTTGCCGCCCTTGCCTTCCTTGCTCCCTCTAAAAAACAAATGATTAATAAAATCCCTTTTATGTTCTATTCTGAACCCGACAGCAAACGGTTTCTTTTCCATATAGACCCCGCTTTTTTTTAACAGCTCATAGGTGTCGTAACTGTTCGAACCTGAGGCGATAATTAAGAAATCGACTTTCAAAACCCGTTTATCCGTTATAGCCGAATGCAGTACGAACGGTTTTGCATCCCCTTTCGGCGCATTGGTAATTATATCCGTCAATTCCTCTTCGTAAAAGACCTCTGCCCCGTTTTTTATGAGGTAGGTTCTGATATTTTTAAGAATATGCATTAATTCGTCGCTTCCGAGATGAGGCTTATGTTCGGTCAAAATATCGCTTTTCGCGCCCATTTTTACTAAAAAATCTAAAATATAGGACACCAGCGGATCATTTTTCCTTGTCGTAAGCTTGCCGTCCGAAAATGTCCCCGCTCCTCCCTCGCCAAACACGGCATTGCTCCTTTCGTCGAACTTTGCATTGCTCCATAAATCGTTTACATCTTTTATTCTATCTTCCACTCTTTTCCCTTTTTCTATAATAATAGGTTTTATTCCGTTATTTACCAACGAGACGGCCGCAAAAATTCCGGCAGGACCCATCCCTGCAATTAAAACATCGGGCTTATTTTTGCCGGCAATATTATCCGCATATTTTGCGTTTTCCAAAATATTATTCTTTTTGCCGTAAAAAAAGTCTTCTTCCTCTTTACCTGCCTTCCTTGCTTTTACCTTATTTTCGAGTAAATAATTTAAAACGAAATCTTCGATTTCGGCATTTATATTAAGCGCCTCCGTGCCGGCGCCGGCTTCAAGTTTTTTAACTTTTACGCTTACAATGGCTTTAAAGACAGTTTTAGGCTCTTTTTGCCTTAAATCTAAAGATTTTTTAATAATCTTAGAAGAAATTAATAAATCTTTTTTATCTAAATCTAAATCCCTTTTTTTAGAACTAAATTTAAAGTTTTCGAATATATTTTCCAAGCTCTTGGAAAAAAAGTCCTCGTATGCCTTTTCGATATTTCCGTCTGTGTTTATCAAAGCATGTCTTTGATACAGACGGAAATGGTCGCCGCCGCCGATTACCCCTGTCTTAAAATCGTATATAATTAACATAAAATACCAAAATATATCCGTGATTTTATTCGATGCAAAAGTTTATGAGGGATTTACCAAAGATACCGCAGGTTCTTTAGCCAACTCTTCTTTGCTTAATTTGATTGAATTTTTAAGCGGGATTAAAAGCACAGGGCACAGGGAATTTTTTGCAACTGAAAAAGAAATCGAACCCGATATAAATTCCTTAACGCCTATTTTTTGATGAGTTCCAATGGCAATTAAATCCGACCCTTTTTTCCTCGAAAAATTAAGAATTTCGGATGCGGGGAAACCGTAAGATATAAAAATCTCATAATTTAAATAATATAAACCCGACTTTTTTAATCCATCTTCCACGGCTTCATGCGCTTCTTTCATTTTAAGCTGAAGATTGGCCTTCCTGTTTATTATAGAAAACGGAGCGGAAGAGATTACATGCAAAATGTAAAATTTTGCCGCATTTTCCCTAAAAAATGAAGCGGCTTGCGTTAATATAAAAGATGTTTCAAAATTTAAATCAATTGCGACAAGAACCTTTTTTTCTATTTCCATATTTTAATATTATCTAATTCAAACAATTTTTTCAAGGATTGTAAAATATTAATAAACTATTTAAATATTAACCGACATAAATATTAACCGACTTGATTTTTAAGAAAAAATCGGGTACAATTTTACATAATTGAGCCGCTTGTTAGAGCGGAAGCCGAATAATAACAGCAATATTTGCATATGGGGGATGTATATGTGCGAAGATTACCATGACTCGAATTTAACGAAAGAAACAATAAACCTTGAAATGGCAAGACAATCTTTAATCGAAGAATTTCAAGCAATTAACTGGTATCAAGAAAGATTCGAACTTACCGGGGACGAGGAATTAAAAAAAATTTTAGCCCACAACAGGGACGAAGAAAAAGAACATGCGGCAATGCTTATGGAATACATTAGAAAGAATGACCCCGTTCAGGATGACAAATTTCTTCATCACGATTAATCACGGCTTAATTAATCTCCGCCGTTCTAATGTTAAGGTCTTTATCTATTTTTAACAATGTATAATTGTTGACGCACCTCCACCCTCTATCGGAATCGTAAGGCTCCGATGCAACCACGGCTTTATCTTCGTCTATCAAATAATATAAAGAATAATATGCCAGTCTCGGCTGCTTCGCTGGATATTCCCCTTTCTTTTTAGCCTTCGCAAGCCTTAACGCATACAGGTCGTTTTTTGGATCTTTCAATAAAAAATTATTATTTTTTGATTAATATATTAATCAAAATAATGCTTTTCAAAAAGTTTTAATATATGTTATATTAAATATGGGTAATCCGACAATACGGCAGGAAGATCGAAAACCCCGCCAGGTTCGAGAGAAAGCAACGGTATTGATTTAGAATGTGCGTGTTTTCTCGGATTGCCCTGCCATCATCCGGCTTTTATAATACCATAAAAATAACATAAAGTATATCCGATTTTGAATTTTGAAATTAGGATTCAGGTGGATACGATAAACGGAGCAAGCAAAATTGCAAATGTTAACGCCGCCCTTCTCACAGGCAACGAAGCAATAGCCGCCGGCGCTTACAAAGCAGGTGTTCATGTGGCAACAGGCTACCCGGGCACCCCAAGTTCCGAAATCCTTCCCTATCTTGCAAGATTTAACAATGCTATCGTTAACTGGTCGATAAACGAAAAAACGGCGCTCGAAATAGCGATTGGCGCATCTATCGGTTATAAAAGGTCTATGTTCACCACAAAACATGTCGGACTTAATGTAGCTTCGGATCCGCTTATGACTCTTGCGATAACGGGAGTTCGCGGCGGCATCGCCGTTATCACTGCCGATGACCCTGCTATGCACAGTTCTCAAAACGAACAGGACAACAGGTTTTATTCAAAATTTGCCAAAGTTCCGATGTTTGAACCCTCGGATAGCAATGAATGCTTTGAGTTTACCTGTGAGGCTTTTGAAATAAGCGAAAGGTTCGATACGCCCGTTATAATCAGAACGACTACAAGAATATCCCACTCAAAAAGTATTGTCCGTACCCCGCCGGCTTACCTGCCGAACATGAATTCAAATTTAGAAAACGAAAATAATTCTTATCCGAAACCAAAAGAAAAAACCTACATTAAAGACATAGAAAAATTTGTTATGGCTCCTGTTTATGCAAGAAAAAGACATAAAATCGCGATCGAAAGGCTAAAAAAATTGCAGGAATTTTCAAATAATTCCGGCATTAATAATATCGAATATAACAGCCTTGATTTTGGAATAATTACAAGCGGGATTTCATACCAGTATGTTAAAGAAATTGCTCCGTTCGCCTCCGTTTTAAAACTCTCTTTTTCTTATCCCATACCCGATTTACTTATTAAAGAATTTGTAAAAAAAGTAAAAAGCGTCATCATAGTCGAGGAATTAGAACCGTTCATACAAGACGAAATATCCTCTATAGGCATAAACTTAAGGGGCAAAGAGATTTTTAACAGATTTGGAGAACTCACGCCTGATATGGTAAAAGAAGGGCTTATAAATGCCGGCTTTATTAAAAAATATGACAATAAATCGTCTGACAAATTGCAGGGAAAAGGCGGCTCGAGCAAACTTGACAGTCTTTTGGAAAAATTGCCTCAAAGGCTTCCTGCTCTTTGCAGCGGATGCCCGCATACCTCCGTATTTTATGCCCTGAAAAAACTCAAGGTTCCGGTTATGGGAGACATAGGCTGTTATACCCTTGGCGCATTGCCGCCTCTAAATGCAATGGATAGCTGCATATCGATGGGACTTGCCTTTGGAGCGGCGCAGGGCTTATCTTTATCAAATTCCTCGCCTAAAAAAATTGCAGGCATAATGGGGGATTCTACATTTTTTCATTCCGGTATTACTTCACTAATAGACGCAAAATACAATAACGCCTGTTTTACGGCAATTATTTTGGATAATTCGACAACCGCAATGACAGGCGGACAGGATCATCCCGGAACCGGTAAAAACCTGTCCTCGGGTCAAGTCGTATCTAACAAAATAGATATAAAAAGAGTGGTAGAAGGCATTGGAATAGATGAAATATATATCATTGACCCATATAATTATAACGCCGTTTATAAAACCTTAAAAAAGGCGCTAAGCTCCAAAAATTTAAATGTGATTATCACAAAAAGGCCGTGTATTTTATATCCATGCAAAATCGATCTAGGTAAAAAATTTAAGATACTCGAAGGTTGCAACGGATGCGATCTCTGCATGCAAATCGGATGCCCTTCTATCCTTAATTCGGAGAATTTTTTGGATAATAATAAACCGATTCCTTTTATCGATAGCTCGTGCATCGGCTGTTCTATTTGCAAAGATATATGTATATTTAACTTTATCGAAGAAATTAAATCTTAACAAACGAACCTTGAACTTATGGATACGCAAAATATATTAGTATGCGGAATCGGCGGACAGGGCGTGGTTCTTGCCGGAAAGATTATCAGCCACGCCGCTTTCGAGAAAGGCTTCGATGTTAAGACTTCGGAGGTTCACGGCATGTCTCAAAGAGGCGGTTCCGTCTCGACTCATATAAGATTTGGAGATAAGGTATTCTCGCCGCTTATACCGGGACAGAGCGCCGATATACTTCTTTCATTCGATATTTACGAAACTTTAAGATATGCCAGAGATTTTGCGGATAAAAAAACATTAATAATTTCGTCAAATTATGGTAAGATTCCATTGTGGGCATCCGCCCGTGAAAATGACAGGATTTCTATTGCGGAGATTAGCGGGGCTTTAAAAATTAATTTCGATAAACTGCTTATGGTTAATAATAAAGAAACGGCAATGTCTTTAGGAAATATCAAGGTTGCCAATATTATACTAATAGGGCTTTTATCAAAATTTACCGATATAGAAGAGGATTTCTGGCTTAAAGTTATCAAAGACAATGTTCCCAAAAAAACCGAAGAAATAAATATTAAGTCATTTTTAGCGGGTAGAAATGAAAAATAACAACAACATCAAGGTAAATTACTTTGAAAAAAAATATGAGACAATGGATTACCTTGAGTTAAAAACTCTTCAGACTGCGAGGCTTAAAGAGACCCTCAGAACCGTATTCATAAAAAATGATTTTTACAAAAACAAATTAAACGAAGCAGGCATAAAGCACATAAGCGATATCGATAATATTAAAAATATAGACGATATTAAAAACTTGCCGTTTACGGCAAAAATAGACCTCGTAAACAATTATCCTTTCGGCATTTTTTCCCGCCCTTTAAAAGACCTGATAAGGATTCATGCTTCCTCCGGAACTACGGGAAAACCCATTATAGCAGGTTATACAAAACGGGACATCAGGGTATGGTCGCATCTTATGGCTCGTGTTTTATGCGCTGCCGGGCTCGGTAAAAACGATATAGGACAGAATGCTTACGGTTACGGATTATTTACAGGCGGACTCGGCTTTCATTACGGGGCCGAAGCGCTTGGAATGACGATAATTCCAATGTCAACAGGTTTTACGGAGAGACAGTTTACGATGATGGAAGATATAGGCGCTACAGCCCTTTTTTGTACCCCTTCTTATGCCCTTTTTTTAGGAGAGGAGATAAATAAATTTATAAAGGATACATCAAAAATAAAATTAAAAAAGGGGATATTCGGCGCAGAACCATGGTCGAACGAATTCAGGCAAAATATAGAAAGCTCGCTTAACATAGACGCCTACGACATATACGGTTTAAGCGAACTTTTGGGTCCCGGAGTCGCTTTTGAATGCGTATATAAAAACGGTCTCCATATAAACGAAGATAACTTTCTTCCCGAAATAATAAATCCAAAAACTGGCGAAGTCCTTAAGGAAGGTGAACAGGGCGAATTAGTTTTAACGAGCCTGAACAGGCAGGCTATGCCGCTTATAAGATTCAGAACAAAGGATATAACGAGTTTATATAAAGATAAATGCAGATGCGGAAGGTCTTTTGTCAGAATGCATAAGATAAAAGGAAGAACCGACGATATGATTATCTTAAAAGGGGTTAATATTTTCCCTTCCCAAATCGAATCTATAATATTCGGATACGATTACCTTGAACCCGCCTATTTAATCGAACTTTACACCGACAATCTTCTTGACAAAATGAATGTTATTATCGAGCCGAAACAGGAGGTTTTTAACATGGGTGGAAGCAAAATGGACGAATTAACAAAAGAAATTTCACATAAAATTTACGAATTGGTCGGCATTCGGTCTAAAGTAACTGCCGTTCCGCCGAAAACTCTGGAAAGGAGCCAGGGGAAATCCAAACGAATCAGGGATTTAAGAAAGAAAATATAATATTTATATATTTTATACCGCTATCTTTTCTATTAACCCGCATAATGCATTTACATCTACGAGCGTATCCCTGCATGGCCCGTTTGGCCTTATATTGGACAACCCGTAAACAGGCAAAGGAAAACTATCTATAATACCCGAACTCAGGTCCCTTTCGCAAGCCACCGCTATCACGGCCTTCGGCCTTTTTTCCTCCAATACCCTTCTTGCTAATGTTCCGCCCGTTGCTACGGCAATAAAAATACCTTTTTTATCGCTTAATAACGCCAGTTCTTTTATATTACACTTTCCGCATTTAAGGCAATTATGGACATCCTCGGTAATCTTGGCTTTGCAATTATGCAATTGCAAACAATGTGGGAGCAAAATGAGAATTCTATCCTTGAGTATTTGTTTATTTAAGGAAAAAAGCAAAAAATTATTTATCTCTATAAAAGAACTTTGCATCTTATCCCTGTTAATCCTAAAAACAGAGGTAATAAAAAAGGCCATGGGATATAATAATCTGATTAAAATATATCTTGCAGGATAAACTAATGCTGATCGGCTTTTATTTTTTTTAAAAGACAAACTTATAAAAAAAATGGCTAAAACAATAAAAACTATTGCCGCAAAAAACAAAAATATATAAAGGGGTAAATCGGGGCTTAATTTTTCGATTCCGCCGGATATTACCCAAAAAAGGAAAGCCGATATTATCAGCAATACTACAATAGATGCCGATATTATTTTTAAAAAATAAACATGCTCTTTTTTTATAAATTTTACAAACATAGAAATTATTAAATTATTTTAATATATCGCCGGATTTTATCCTGTACCCGTTAATGAAATCCTTATATTCCATAAGCCTTTTACCTTCGGGTTTAAGCCTGAGAAGGCTTAAATATACCCCCTTTTTGACTGTTTTTATAACAAAACCGCACTTATTTGCAAGAATAACCGTGCCGGGTACCGCCGCCTGTATTAATTCAAATGAATTTTGAATATGTCCCTCAATTTCTTCAAAACCGTTTTTTTCCTTTTCAATATAGTCAATATAGTCATAATAGCCGGAATATCCGCCATATATATCCAAACCGTCTTTTGTATTTATATCCCCATCTTTATCTGCATGCTTATTTATATCTTCCGTATTCATATTGTCATTAAATTCGTTATTAAATTCTTTCCCGTTTATCAAGATTTTTGCCTCAAGAAGTTTAACTATTTTACCCTTAAACATAAAAAAAGCCCCGCCCGACTCTCTGAACGCTCTTATTTTTGAGTAAATTTCTAACGGCCCGCCTCGAAAAAAATCTAACCTTTGGGCTGTTAAATCGATGAGTTTTGACTCGGTCATACTGCTTATTTTTATCGAAGACTGAGGATAGGCATACTTAAAAACATTCAATTTTACCCTGAAAATAGTTTTAATAACCTCCGCCAAAAGAACCCCGCCCGCCTTTGAAAGATTTTTATATAGGGTTTCATAATATTCGTCTTTTCCAATTGAAACTTTATTTTGAGCTATAACAGGTCCCGTATCTATCCCGCTATCGAGAGCCATTATAGAAACGCCGCTATATTTAACCCTTTTTAATATTGCATAATGAATAGGGCTTGGTCCCCTCAAATCCGGAAGCAGCGACGGATGAAGATTTAATACTCCATATTGTGGGATAGCCAGTATATCGTCAGGAAGAATCAGCCCAAATGCTACGACAACTATCAGGTCAAGGTCTAACGATTTTAAAAATTCTATTTCATCTTGGTTATTTTTTAGGGTCTCGGGCGTTCTGACTTTTATACCTGCCTCACCTGCAGTTATATTTACGGATGATTTTATAACTTCCTTTGTTTTGCCGTCCCAAACGGGTGATTTCGTATAAATGCACTTTAAGTCCAGAATATTTGTTTTAAAAAGTTCTAAAATGTTTTGCAGCGCTTCCGAGGCAATCTCCGGCGTCCCCATAAAAACAACATTCAAGGGCGTGTTCAGATTATTAAAAGAAGGCATAAATACCTGCAAAGTTAAAATAGCGGCAAATTTCGATATTTGGATTTAAGAAGTATAACTGACATCCTTTTCCTGTTTCTTAACCTTTGATTTTTTAAGCGCGGCGTTGTACAGAGACCGCTTTAACGGTGAAGCCTTATCGATAAATAAAATTCCGTCAAGATGGTCTATCTCGTGCTGAAAGACTATTCCCAGCAAACCTTGCGCCTCTACAATAATCTCTTTGCCGGATAAGTCTAAAGCCCTGACCTTAATTTCGCTTGCCCTTTCGATATCGGCATTAAATTTAGGAATGGAAAGACACCCCTCTTCATAGACGGTCTTTCCTTCTTTAGAAATTATTTCAGGATTAATTGCCACGATAAGGTCTTTATTTGCATTAAGAATATTCCCCTCATCCAAGGAAAAAATTTTATCCTTATCCGTTTTTCTGCTTATATCTATAACTATGATACGCTTATCCTCGCCAACCTGCGTAGCGGCAAGCCCCACACCGTCGGCTTTGTACATCGTATATGCAAGATCTTTGATTAAAGGAATGTTTTCGGGGACTTCATTCGAGCTTAAAGGTTTTGCTTTTATTCGCAGTTTTATATCCGGATATTCTAATATATTTAAAAACCTCATATTCGACTTAATAAATTTCGTTAATAATTATTTTCGAACTATTTTGCAATTGCATTAAAATTAAACTTTTTTTGATAAATCACTAAGCCGTGAAGAGTCAGGGGGAGGTCATACAAATGCTGGGTGGCGGCATTGGGTAACTCATGTTTTACCGGTTGCGGCGGAACCTTTAATGCCGCAAACCCGGCAGGAACATTTTTCTTTTTCACCCTCAAAAGAGGACCATGCCTTAACGGCCCGGGAATATCCTTTTGGGGCGTTATTTTAAACATGCCTGTTATTTCTTTCGAACAGAACCAGATACCGTTGCTCCAAAAATAATAAAATTTATTGTAGTAATAATAAACCTTCTGATTTTTTTTATTGATATAAGCCGTCATATTGCCAGATATATTAAGTATTATAAATTTCTTATTTTCGGAATAATATTTTTCTCCGTTTTTTTTAACATTAAAGTTATCGGTTCCTTTGGAATAAGCATAGCTTGATAATCCAAGAATAAGGCCGCCAGCTAATAAAATAGCAACTAAAATTATTTTGTTTTTTTTGATTTCTTTAAATTTATCAAGCATATAACCTCCAGAGATTCCTTAAATATACCACTATAATTACTAAAAATCAATTTTTATTTTGATATTGCATTCATGTGCAGCTTGTTTTATAATAAAACAAGCAATAGATATAACCTTAATCCTGCATTAGAAATTTTATTTTCTGGATTCCCGCTTTCGCGGGAATGACGACTGTTGGGTTAAGACCTTAATCTCCGCATAGTCATTTCCGCGAAAGCGGGAATCCAGATTTAACATAAGCTTTTGAGTATATAATGTAATTTCTAATGCAGGATTAAGATATAAATGCCGAAAAATACCGAAACATTTTAAATGAAAAAGGAGATGAAATGCCCCTTCTAAGCGAACAGGATGCCGAATTTTTAAAGAAAGATTTTGAAAGCAAACTTAAAAATAATGTTAAAATAATATTTTTCAAGTCCGAAGATGCCTGCCTGTACTGCAAGGAAGTAAAAGATATTCTTGTTGAGGTTTCAGGTTTGAGCGATAAGATAACTCTCGAAGAGTACGATTTCGACAAAGATAAAGAAAAGGTCAAGCAGTATTCCATTAAAAGAACACCCGGAATCGTAATTGAAGGAGAAAAGGATTACGGCGTTCGTTTTTACGGCATCCCCGCAGGCCATGAGTTTATGACCTTAATCCATGGGATAATGAATGTCTCCGCCAAAAATACTGGCCTTTCCGAAAAAACTATCGAAAAACTTAAGGAAATTATAAAGCCTTATAATATTCAGGTATTTGTTACCCCTACTTGACCCCATTGTCCGCCGGCGGCGGTTCTTGCTCATAATTTTGCCATAGAAAACGACAATATAACGGCCGATGTTATAGAAATTCAAGAATTTCCAAATCTTGCCGACAAATATGAGGTTTTTAGCGTCCCAAAGACGGTAATGAACGATAACGGCGAAGTGGTTGGCGCCGTTCCAGAAGCTGTCTTTCTGGGGAAGGTTATGGAAGGATATACAACTTAGAGGACTTATCCTTTATAATGATATAATAAAACAGGTACATCGGATTTTCTGACAACGCTTTCAGCCATCGAGCCAAGCACCGCTCTTGTTAGTCCTTTCCTTCCGTGCGTGCCCATTATAACAATATCGTAACCGCCTTCTTTTATCGCCCCTAAAATAACATTATGCGGCTCTCCGTGCGTAAGTATGGTCTTAACCTTAACTCCTTTTTTCTCGCACTCTTCCTTTAATTTATTCAAAATTGGTTTTTCCTCTTGAACTAAAAAATCAAAGTCATTTAACGACCCGCCCGACAAATCCCCGATATTTTGCAATGCTTGAATATCTATAACATGAATAAATGTTATTTCGGCTTTAATTTCCGAAGCAAAATTAATGGCATTATAAGCCGCGCTTGTAGATGTATCGCTAAAATCCACAGGGCATAAAATACTTTTGAACATGGCTGACTCCTTTAATCTTTTAAAATTTTTAGGTGCATTATTATATTTTATTATTATATTTGTCTTTATTTTTTATATCGCATATATTATCTTAAAGTCAAGAAAAATCTTTACCTTCCCGATTTTTTAAATTATTAAAATGCTTTCAAATTTCCATACCCTAAAAATAACCTAAAAATAAGTATTGAATTATTTTTAAAATATGATATAAAATAAACTGAAGCTTAAAAAGACAGGACAATATAAATATAAACAAACTTATGCAACCAAAACTACATAATTACTGCATCGAAAAAACATTCGAACTGCTTTATAACGATTCGAAGCATGATGTCATAGATACCATTTTTAACCGCGATATTTCGGGCTTGAAACCCGATGAACGCATTAAACTAATGCAACGCGGCTCTTACATTATAGACAGGCTTGCCATTAAAAAATTAAGGGTTCACTGGTTTGGCGGACATTACTTATACCCTCACTCTCATGCGGGCTACATCAGGGGATTTTCGGACGCCGGCACAAAATGCGTCCAGCTGTTTAATATTGCCGCAAAAGATTGGGAAAAGGGGCGGTTTAAAAGGTCATTCATAGCATTAGGCGGAGCGACGCATCTCGTTCAGGACCTGTGCATACCGTTTCACACTACTAATCTGGCATTAAGGAAACATGTTCTTTTTGAAAGATGGATGTCATCGCATTATCTGGATGTAAATTTACCTTTAGAAAACGGAATATACAAATTTAAGCCTTTAAAAGGGCATTATAACGACAAACACCCCTTTGGCTGGGTTGATTACAACGCTCATAATTCTTCGAAATACCTGCCTGAATTATTATATGCAAGAACAAAAATGGAATATTTTAATTCACTCGGTAGAATCCTGCCCGAAGCCATAAAAACATCAGCCGGTTTTCTTGAATTATTCACAAAAAGGGTTAATGGAATCAAAAATTGAAATTTGTCAGAATCATGGGTTGACAAAAAATCTTTATTCCTGCCACGGCGGCAACATATTATCATATACAAAAGATTTATACGGCGGCATTAATAATGCAGGTAGTTTTAATCCTTCACGGCTAAAAATAATAGATTTTTCCGCAGGCATAAATCCATTCGGCTTAAGTAAAAATGCCGTTAAAATCATAAAAAATTACAGGCTGACAAAATTTTTCGTCGAAAATTACCCTGAAAGCTACCCTGAAACCCTGACAGACGCATTATCCATTTATCATAATATAAGTAAAGACTTGTTATTTCTAGGGGCAGGAGCAACCGACCTTATTTTCAACATTACACAGGTTATAAAGCCGGAAACTGTCCTTATAGTCGAACCGTCTTTTTATGAATACGAAAGGGCGGCAATATCGGTAAAATCCTCTCTTATTCATATAAATACATATCCTGCCGATAATTTCAGGCTTTTAAAAAAAAGCTATTTGAATCTTTTAAAAAATATCGGAAAGATAAACAAAAACGATATGGTTTTCATAGCAAGTCCTTCAAATCCGGCAGGAGCCGTTACCACTTTGGACAGTATTAAGGAAATATTAAACCTGCTAAAAAAGAAGGATGCTTTTTTAGTTTTGGATGAATCGTTTATGGATTTTTGCGAGAAATTTTCGGCTAAGCGCCTGACACGCAAATATAATAATTTAATTATAATCCGTTCTTTAACAAAATTTTTTGCAATGCCCGGCGAAAGATTAGGTTACATAATAGCGAATAATGAATTAATCGATAAATTTTTCGACAATATTATTCCATGGAAAATAACCGGTCTTGGAACGGCAATTGCAATCAGTTCTTTAAATGATGGGGATTATATTATAAATACCGCGCAAAAATTAGAAAACATAAAATATAATCTTCACGGCAGACTAAAAGCTTTTAACGCGTTCGAAATAATACCAGGCGAAGCAAATTTCTTTTTAATAAGAATTAAATCCAAAAAGTTTAACGGATTGGATTTAAAAAACTATTTGCTTAAATCGGGTATTTTAATTAGATATTGCGGAAATTATCACGGTCTTGACGATAAATATTTCAGGATAGCCGTCCGAAAGAAATTAGAAAATGATTATTTGATCGGCAAGTTGAAAGAATTTGCCCTGTCATTATGAAAATAATCGTATATATTCCGCGCCGCCATTTTATTGACGCCTTTAATATCGGATAGCCGGACCAAAGAAGCGTTTTTCACATTTTCCACGCTCCCCAGACTATCCATTAAATTCTTGTAAACCGTTCTTCCAACCCCTTTGATGTTTAATAATTCGGAGGAAACTAACGACTTCCGCTTAAGTTTAGAAAAATACGACACGGCAAACCTGTGCGCTTCGTCTCTTAAGCGCATCAGTAAAAAAATTGCCTCTTTATTCTTTCCGAAATTAACCTCGTTCTTTCTGTTCGGCAAATAAATATTATCCGTTTCGATATTTTTACCGCTGTCTTTTGCCTTTGCAATTGCAATTAGCGCAGGCATATCTTTGGCGTCTATCAGTCCTTTTTTCTTAAATTCATTCGACACCCTTACCAAAACATTTAATTGCCCCTTTCCGCCATCCGCCATAATTAAATCAGGCAGCGGGTCTTTTCCTGCCGCCGCATTATTAAACCGCCTGTACAAAGCCTCATACATCATGGCATAATCATCAGGGGTATTTTTTGACCTGATCCTGTATTTTCTATATAATGAGGTATCCTTTTTACCGTTATTAAGAACGGACTTGGAAGCAACCGCATAAGTCCCCGATATATTGGAAATATCAAAACATTCAATAATTTCAGGGATTTTATCAAGGCGCAGAACATCCTTTAATATGCCGAGCAGTTTTTCTTCCCCGCCTTTGCCGTCCGCGCCCTTTTCTCCTTCGTTACCTGTTCTTGCCTGTCCGTCCCCGTCCGCCTTTTCCAAAAAATTCTTTTTTGCATTTTCCAATGCCATTGCTATTATAATATCGCCGTATTTATTCTTTTTTCCGCTATAAACTGTTTTACCGGCGCTGATAATTTTCACCTTTTTGGCCGAAAATTGTTTAATATAACTTAAAAGGCTGTTTTTATCATCGATATTTATGTTTACAGGAATTAAGATTTCATCAGAAATCTTTCCGTCTATTTCCAAATTTTTGGAATAATACTGGTTTAAAAAAGCGGAAAGCATTTCATCGTCATTTAAGTATATGTTTTTAAAGAAAAAATTTTTCGTGCCTACAATTTTTCCGCCTCTAATAATTATTACGACGACGTCCATCTTGCCTTTTTCGCCGTAAAACCCTATCGCATCTATATCTTTTTCATTTTTTAATACGGTTATCTGCTTTTCGTTGATTATAGTTATCGCGTTAATTTTATCTCTGATTTTTATAGCCGCCTCAAAATTTAATCCCCTTACATATCCGTCCATAGACCGCTTTAATTCCTTTAACAACTGCCTGTTTTTTCCGCCCAGTAGGAGCCTTATTCCCTCCACCCTTTCCCTATAGCTTTCAATTCCGATATATCCGCAGCACGGGGCGGCGCACCTGTTTATCTGGTAATAAAGACACGGCTTTTTTTTAACGGCATAAGAATTGAATTTATTGTCGGTGCAAGTCCTTATTTTAAATATCTTGTTTATCGTTTTTATCGTTTGCGTTACGGCAAAAGAGCTTGAATATGGGCCAAAATACTCCCCGTCGCCTTTTTTAAAACTTCTTGTTTTTATGATGTAGGGAAAGCCTGTTTTTGACTTTGCTATCCTGATGTAAGGGTAAGATTTGTCATCCTTAAGGCTTATGTTATATTTAGGTTTATATTGCTTTATTAAGTTATTTTCAAGTAAAAAGGCATCCAGTTCGTTTTGAGAAACTATCGTTTCGATATCATGAATTTTCGAAACAAGATGCTCCGTCTTCACGCCGGCTTTTTTATTCGAAAAATATTGTAAAATCCTCTTTTTTAAATTTTTTGCCTTGCCGATATATATTACATCCCCGCTCATGTTTTTCATAAGATAAACCCCGGAGGACTGCGGAATGTTTTTAAGTTTGGCGGTTAAATCTTCATTCATGGCATAATCAAATATTATCCATTAACATCATATTCTTTTTAACCCTGTTAATTTCGTCCCTGATACGCGCTGCTTCCTCAAAATTCAGTTCTTTGGCAGCCTTTTTCATTTTTTTGGAAAGATTCCTGATTCTTTTTTCAGCCTCTTTCGGATCTATTATTAAAGGTTCTCCCCCGCTTAACCCTCCGGATAAATCGATATAATCCTGTTCAAAAATTGTCGTCAAAAGTTCGGATATATTTTTTTGAATGGATTTAGGGGTTATGTTATGTTTTTTGTTATACTCCTCTTGAATTTTCCTTCTTCTTTCCGTTTCCGATATGGCATACCGCATCGATTCGGTAATTTTATTGCCGTATAATATAACCCTGCCCTTGATATTCCTTGCCGCTCTTCCTATCGTCTGAACCAGCGATGTTTTAGAACGCAAAAAACCTTCTTTGTCGGCGTCTAAAATTCCGATCAACTCAACTTCCGGAAGGTCTAATCCTTCTCTTAAAAGATTTATTCCGACGAGGACATCGAACTCGCCAAGCCTTAACTCCCTTACAATCTTAAACCTCTCTAACGAATCTATATCCGAATGCAAATACTTTGCCTTAACCCCGCTATCTAATAAAAATTCCGTCAAATCCTCGGACATTCTTTTTGTCAGCGTAGTAACAAGCACCCTGCCTCCCTCGTTAACGGTCTTTTTGATTTCCCCTATAATATCGTCAACCTGATTGGTTTCAGGTCTAACCTCCACATGCGGGTCTATTAAACCCGTCGGGCGGATTATCTGCTCCACGACCCGGGAGCTGACGCTTAGTTCATATTCCGCCGGCGTTGCCGAAACAAATATAAGATTATTTATATGGGATGAAAATTCGTCGAAATTTAAAGGGCGGTTGTCGAGCGCGCAGGGAAGCCTGAATCCGTATTCGACAAGCGTCGATTTCCTTGAAATATCCCCGTTGTACATTCCCCTGATTTGCGGAACGCTGACATGGGACTCGTCAATCATGATAATAAAATCATCAGGAAAATAATCGAGAAGGGTTGGGGGCGGCTCGCCCTTTTTTCTGCCTGTTAAATGCCTCGAATAGTTTTCGATACCCGAACAATAACCCATCTCTTGAATCATTTCGAGGTCGTACATAGTCCTCTGCTCAAGCCTCTGCGCCTCGACAAGCTTGCCTGATGATTTAAGTTCTATCAATCTTTCTTTCAGCTCTCCCTTAATAGACTTAACGGCGCCCTGCAAGGTTACCTCGTCCGCGACATAATGCGACGCGGGATAAATTGCAGCCTTTGAAAGTCTCCTTATAATTGCACCTCTAAGCGGGTCGATCTCCGCTATCAAAGAAACTTCGTTTCCAAAAAACTCTATTCTTATTGCAACCTCTTCTTCGTAAGCTGGAAAAATGTCGATTATATCCCCTCTCACCCTGAATGTCCCTCTGTGAAAATCTACATCGTTTCTTTCGTATCTTATCTCGGTCAGCTTGTCCAAAATATCGCTAAAATTGACCTCGTCCCCCTTTTTTACCTCAAGGAGCATATTTCTATAGCTTTGCGGCGAACCAAGCCCATATATGCAGGAAACGGACGCGATAACTATAACATCCCTCCTTGAAAGAATAGAACGGGTTGCCGAATGCTTCATTTTATCTATCTGGTCGTTAATAGCGGAATCTTTTTCTATATAAAGGTCTTTTGACGGAACATATGCTTCCGGCTGATAATAATCGTAATAACTTATAAAAAACTCGACGGCATTTTCGGGAAACAATGCTTTAAATTCGGAATAAAGCTGTCCCGCAAGGGTTTTATTCGGCGCAATTATCAAAGCCGGACTTTCGAGTTCTTTGATAACCTGCGCCATCGTAAATGTCTTTCCCGAGCCCGTCACGCCCAAAAGCGTCTGATACTTATAGCTTTTACCCTTTATCCCTTTAACTAACGAATCTATCGCCTCTGGCTGGTCGCCTGCGGGGGTGTTTTCCGAAACAAGGTTGAACAATGACATAATAGACTATTATAACATTTTTTGGGGTTTTGAATTACTATTTCATGAAGCTTTATTGCACAGCAAGGAATAAGAGCAGTATTCGCAAGTCTTAATATCGGAATTATCGGGAATAAACGGTTTTTCTTTATCCAGCATTTCTTCTATTATATTTTTTAACGAGGGAAGAATTATCTTTTCCATAATTTCGTCTTTATCAGCGCTATTAATTTTTTCTTTATCAAATAAATACTGCCTGTGTCCCCTGCTGCCCGTTTTTTTATCCAATGTTATTAAGTTAATGCAGGCGTTTAAATTTTTATAACCTCCGGTGTTGTGTTCCGACTTGTAAAGATAAAGATAAACAGGGAGCTGAAATGATTTTATAAGTTCTTTAACTTTGCTTCTATCGGGTATGCCCGATATAGCCGAAATATCACCCGCAAGACCGCTTCTGCTATTACATTTATATTCTAAAATCTTCTCGATATCCGGTTTAACAGGTGATCTGCCCGTTTTATAATCTATGATAAGGATATTTTCGTTTTCTTTGATTTCTTGATTCCTTTCGTTATTCTCTCTGCTTTTGTATATATCTTTATACATATCGATTCTATCGATTATGCCGTAGAGTTTTATTGTTTTAGTTTTCTCCCATTGTTTGCCGCCCGCAATTATAAATTCTGCTTCCTTCTTAGTTTCTAAATCTAAAATTTCCATGCAGGTTTTATTCCAGTCATAACTCCTGAGGTCTTTTTTGATGAAATTATATAATAATTTTTTTGCCGTTTCTTTAACGAGAAAAAATTCGCCGTTGTCTATATCTACTTCTAATTCTTTAAGCATATCCGGGCTTTCTATGATATTATCTAAAATATTATCTAATGCGGGTTCTAAATAGCGGTCGGCGTTATAATCAGCCCCATAATTATTTCCTTCTATGAATTGTTTAAAATTATATCTATTTTCCTTGATACCTTCATAAAATTTTTTAAGGATACTATGGATAAATATTCCTGTTTTGTCCGCCCCTATCCTTTTGCCCTGCTCTTTAATTTCTTCAAGGCGGATAATGTATCTATAATAAAACTGCATAGGGCAATTAATATATGTATCTATGGCGGAAACCGATATTTTTTTCATTAAATCGCCCAATATTTTTAAAACTTCATCGCTTTTTTTAATTTCGAAATCGCTTTCTCCGCCTTGAGATTCTTGAAATATTATCGTTTTGAAACCTAAATGGTTTACCTTATCTTCTATATCGAGTTTTTTTGTCTTTTTCTCCTCATCCCAAATAATCTCTTCTATCAACCTGCTTCTAATTCTCTTATCGTTTTTAATATAAACGATATGAGCCTCTCTGGACCCGAATACAAGCCTTCTGAAATGATAGCGATACAGCGCTTCATAATCGTTATAAGTAAATAAACCTAAACTTTTTCTCACAAGATACGGCAGGAACGGATCGAATTTCTTTACCTGCGGCAAAACATCTTCGTTTGCATCGAATATCGCAACCCTGTCAAACTTAAGAACGCGGGTCTCGAGGATTCCCATTATTTGCAAACCCTTAAGCGGAATTCCGTTAAATGCGATAGACTCGTTATCCATATAGTATTTAAATAATCTAAATACCGATTTTTTTGATGCGGGTTCATTATTAAAATATGAATCTTTAAATAAATTTACAGCCTCTATCATTTTTTTGGTAAATTCCGGCGAAAGCTTATATTTCAGAGCATCGTTATTTTCTTTTGTTATTAAATTAACGATTTTTATCAAATTGGATGCAAAGTCTTTTGCCGTTGTTTTATTATCTTCGAAATTTTTAAAAAAATATTCATGAACGGTCTTTATTATATTTGCCGCGGATGCGTCTGCAGCGTTTTTGTTTATTAAATAATTATTTTCTATCTCATTAAGGCTTATGAATATATCTCCGTTTTTTACGATAAGATTTTCTATATTATTTATTGCGGATATAGTTTTTATTCCGCCCAATGTTTTAATATATGGATGCTTCACCAAATTTATATAATCCTTTGCCTGATATTCAGGCTCTATTTTGGGGTTAGCAAACCCTCCGCGCGCGGATATTTTGCTTTGGACCGACATCTGAGCCTTATATATAAGCTCTATCAATGAATAAAGCGGGGTTCTTTTTAGAGGATAACCCATGGTTATGTTGCAACCCGCATCGATGTAGTCCATAATATGATAAAGAAAAGGTAAAAGCGTATTGGAATCGGGCAAAACAACGGCATTTTTTTGGGGATCTAATTTATTTTCATCGAAAATTTCATTTCCGGCAAGCAACTCGGAATGGGTATCGAACCCTTCATAAAAAAATAAAGAGGTGTCATATTCGTTAATAGGGGTTGGGGTTTCGGCCGCGCCCATTTTTGTTATGCAAACTATTTCCGCTTTATCTAACGATTTTTTTAAATTTACGACTATATTATCTTTTAAATACTCCTCTTCTTTTAAAGATTCTATCTGAGTATAAAATTCTGCAATCCCGTTCTTTATTAGAGGCTTTATGACATCCGACTCTGCCCTGTTAAGAAAAATTAGGCCCGCAAAATATATTTTTTCGAATTCGTTAATTACAGACTTAGGCGCATTATTATTTAAAAATTTAGATGCTTCTATATAATTTAAACCTGCAGTCGTTAAATTCTCTTCCCTTAATTTTTCATGAAATTTATGTCTAATTACAGGCAAATAATTATAAAATTTGCTCATATTTTCAGGTATAGCCGCAATATAGGATTCCACCCTGCTAATACTTTCGTTATTCACCGACCCCGCATCGAGTTCGTTAATCGTATTAAATAATTGCATCCCCCATAAAAAGAAATCTTCGAACTTATCCGTGTCCTTAAAAAATTTTAAATCGGTTTCATCTTTAACGATATTATACAAAAACCAGGAGGCATTTATAGCGTTAATTTCCGCTTTGGAGCCGGAACTTTTTTCGGCAATGAATTTTATAAATTCGCTTAGCGAAAATATAGCAGGGGGATAATAAGGAGACTCAAGTTTATTTGCAAGAATAGACCTTAAATATAATGCCGGCCTTTTCCCCGGAAATACCACCGCATATTTTGAAAAATCTTTGTTTAACCCCTTCAACCCGTTATCAATACTGCCGCTCCTGCCATTGCCTACGTTATTATCTCTATTATTCACATTTAATCCGGGGTTTATATCCTCTATAAGTTTATCCGCTATATATTCCAAAAGAAAATCTTTATAAGAAAGCGCATATATATTCATGAAACCTTTTCAACCCTTTTTTCATCGGTATATAAAATATATCCGCTTATATCTATGTCCGGCTTGCAGGTCTTGCAGGTATTGCTGATATTTGAATATATACCCGCAAGTATATCGATGTATTCCCTGACCTGTTTTTTGTATTTAACGGATTTAGTTTCGTCAAGCCTGCCAGTTTTATAATCTATCACCGCTATGCTACCTGAACATATTACAAGCCTGTCTATTCTTTTAAGCTCTCCTGCATAATTTACCGTCTCTTTTTCGTTAAAATTCATGGCATTTTTATCGTTTATAAAAAACCAGTCTTTAACTTCATTTATACTTAATAAATCTATAATGTCTTTTTTAATTATTTCTCTTTCCGAATCGCCTATTTCTATAAAATAATTTTGCGATTTAATAAATTCACGGGTTGCCTCCGGAATAATTTTATCTAATTCGGCTTCATAATTATTTTCGTTTAAAAAATTTATTTTCGATAATATAAAATGCACAATATTTCCTTTTAACAAACCCTTTTTTATATTTTCATCCAAAATAAAGGAAATGTCTTCTTTTTGATATACCCCGTATAAATGTTGTTTCCAATCGTAATTTTTAAATCTCCGGCTAATATTGTTTAATATATTAAAGGATGCGGCAGAATCCTCGTTATTGCATTCATCTAAATAATTTTTTTTACTTCCGATTTCTAAAGTATTTACATCTTCCCCCATATTATCGTCGAAAAAAAGATCAATTAATTTGTTATTACCGTTTCCGAATTTGCAAGGTATCAGTATATAAAGCTCCTCTTTCGCCCTTGTTGACGAGACATAAAAAAGGTTTAATTCATCGATAAACCTCATAGATTTTTCATAAATATATGCTTTTATCTCATCTAAATTTTCGTCGATACTTAATAAAAAATCCTGATTGTCTTTATTTGCGTAATAAAGTTTAATATAGCCGTCTTTATTTTGAGGTTCATTGTATTCTTCGTAACCGGCGCATATATCACCTTTGTATTGACTGCCGCTATATTCCAAAACGATCTCGTTAACGGGAGTTATTTTAATACCCGCATAGGGTATAATTACAACCGGGAATTGGAGACCTTTAGCCTTATGCATGGTCAAAACATTTACGGCGTAATTTGCCGAATCGAGCTTTACTAAAAACTGATCATTTTCCTGCTTATCGTCCTTAAAAAAATCGATAAACATATCTAGGGTGTTTTCGCCCTCCTGTTCCCTGTTTTTTATAATCTCGAGCAGATGCATAAAGAATCCGAGATTATCTTTAAATCTTTCGTAAATGTTAAATTTTTCGTACAATTTACATACGGTATCGTAAGCAGGATAATATCCCGCGCCGTTAAACAGCTCTTCGATGTAATTATCCCATATGTCTTGCCCGTTGCGGCTGCCGTTATTTAGCTGCCATTTTTTAAACTCTATATAAATAAAATCCGTCTTCCTGCTGTTTAAGATAAAATCATTTATTTCCTGTCTCGATGTTAAATCAGATTGAATAACTCCTGCAAAAATTTTTCCGCTGATAAAATTAATAAACGAAAGGTTGTCCGCGGGCTTATTAAGGAATTTCAAAAAGGAAATAACTTCTTTGATTAAAGGATTATTTCTTATATCTGCGCTCTGTTCGGATTCCACGGGAATATTTTCCCGTTTAAGCTTAAGAACGAGACCTGCGGATTCCTGATTGGTCCTTGTTAAAATTGCAATATCTTTAAAGCCGTATTTACCGCTGTTCGTTAAATCTTTTATAATCCTTACTACTTTATTTGCGCATTTTTCTTTAACACCGGCGTCTAAAACATCATCCTGAGGCAAACCGTTTTCGAGGCTGCTGTCGTTTCCCGCTCCCTGTTTATAAGTCTCTGCGCCCTGTTCTTCAGCTTTATCCTTATCCTTATCCTTGCCGTTGCCATTTTCGTTATCCTTTAAAAATCGTTCTATATAAATATAACCTTTAAAATCATCATTAATATCCTGATGATTATCGGGCATATGCTGTTCGTGGTCTTTATAAACATTTTCTATAAGATTGCCTGTCATCTCATCTTCTATATTTTTAATCGTTTTTTGAGCTTTATCCTGATTACCTTTATCCTTGCCTTTACCTTTATATAATAACTTTTCGGCAAGATTTTGAGGGTTAAATGTTTCGTTAAAAAAATCGATAAGCGCTTTTTTAGACCTGAAATTATTCTCAAGTTTTTCTAAATAACAATTTCCGCTATTTATGATATTGCCGTAAAAATAGTTAACAATGCCGTCGAAAAGACTTGCATCACTGCCTTTAAATCTATAAATCGACTGCTTTTTATCTCCTACATAAAAAATGGAGCCGCCGTTTGAGATGCTGTTTTCCACTAAAGCCTTAATATTTTCCCACTGAAGCCTGTCGGTATCCTGAAACTCATCGATTAGATAATGGTAGATTTGCTCCCCGATATTAAAATAAATATCGGGAACTTTGTTGTTATTAATTAACTCATTAACCCTTATTTTTAATTCGTCTATAAATATAACGCCGTCGTTTTTAGATTTTTCGGCGATAACGCTTTTAATTTCTTTTAATATTTTTATGTACGAATAGAACCTTATCCTGTTAACGGTTAAAATTATATCTCTTATGCCTGCTCTTATATCATCCCAGATTTGCTGAAGGCCTGTTAATAAATCTTGATTTTTTAAATTTTTAGAATTAGTAATTATATCTTTTACAGATTGTCTTTGCCAGTATTTGGAAACGAAATCTCTTCCCGTATTTTTTTCCAACCCGTTTTGAAATGTTTTATGCAATCCTATTTTATATGATTTATCCAACCCGTTAATTTCATCTATTAAATTTAATAAATTTCTTAATTTTCCTCCGCATGAGGGAAAATTTCCGAAAGGTTTTTCTATGTTTATTATATCTTTCGTTAATGCTTCTATATACCTGTGGGTTTTGTCCTGAAAATCTTTATCTTCACAAATTTCGAAATATTTTCCGCTCGTATTTTCAATTGCTCTCAAATCTTTTATAATACCGGCAATTACGAAACGGGGATTGAGTCCTGTTTTGCCTTCTATGTCCGTATAATTTTTAATAAAATCCTGAAAGATTTTTTTAATCTCCGCGTCTTCGTTTACCGTTAAAAGCAGTTTATCTATTGCAAAATCGATGTACGGCAGCGGATTCACCCTTATATCGAACCCGGGCGCTATACCTGTTTCCGGCAAAGACGCTTTAATTATTTCCGTTAAAAAACTATCGATTGTCTTAATATTAAAATCGGAGTAATTTCTTATTATATTGTCAACTAAATCGGCCGCTTTGTTTATGAGGGCGGCATCGTCGTCTTTCCCATCTTTTACGCCGGTTAAACCCGTGACGCATTTTATTTGATTTAATGCCTGCTTTTCGCCTATCGCGATAGATTTTAATAACTTTAATATACGTTCCTTCATCTCGGATGCGGCTTTGTTGGTAAAGGTAATGGCTACAATATTATTAAGGCCGTTTGTGTTTATCCCTTCTATCCCTCTTTTTATATTTGCCGACAGAAGAAACTGCGCATATCGTAACGAAAGGTTGTGGGTTTTACCGCTTCCTGCGGAAGCCGATAATTGATAGATGTGGGGGAAAACGAGGTCTTTGTCTTTTTTAAGGACATTATTCATTAGTTTCAAAGTTTACGGAAAAAGCATTTTTTATTTATTTTTTTAATCTCTTAAACTCAATAAATAATATTGGATTTCCTATCCCATATTTTAATAAAATTTACTATTGCCATTTTTATCACATATTTATTGGTTATATATGTTGCATTATTATCCTGGTTTGAAGGCGAGCCGCAATTGCCGTAATAACATGATGCTCCTTCCGCCGAAGGCGACCAGTTTGCCGAACCCTCTCTAAAAACAATGCCAGGAATTATGAATATCTTGTCATGCATAATATTCCAAAAACCCTTGTCCCTTTTAGCTTTAATATAAATGTTCCTGACATGTTCAAGCATATAAGTTCTGTCGGTTCTATCTTTCATTTGCTTGTCATCCCTGTAAATATATATTTTTACCCCTTCATGAGCTAACTTAATCAGTTCTTTTGCGATTTTATAATCGGTAAACGAGTACATTGCTATATAAAGTCTTTTTGCAAAAACCGCCTTCTTAAGCCAATAAATATCTATTTTTTGGAGATTGGCCTCAGGCGAATAATAGGTGTAGGAGACTGCAAAAGCAGGGTCGGGATTTATAATAAAAATAACAGCCATGCTAAATATAATAAATATAACCGGTATAAAAAAATTTAATCCATGTATAAGTATAACTTTTTTCATAGTTTATCCCTTTTTCATTATAGCATATATGCTTTTTTATGCGCCGTGAAGGGCTTGAAAAATGGAGCGGGCAACCGGGTTCGAACCGGCGACACCAAGCTTGGGAAGCTTGTACTCTACCAACTGAGCTATGCCCGCTTATAGGAATAAAAAATTAAACCGCAACTTGCGATGTTGCGTATAACCATTATTAATATATCATAAAAATAAAAAGCTGTAAATAATTTTGGGAAGAACGGCCAAATTTTAAGCCCGCGCCTTTCACGCCCTGCCCGCCGCCTCCTCAAATTCCTGAGGAAGCATAACCAAGGGCTTAAGATTGTAGGCATCTTGAAAGGATTTTGCGAGAGCTTCGGAAAGGCTGCGGAAACTTAAGTCAAATTTTTTACCAACCCTGTTCAGTTCCTGTTTTATACCGGTGATATTATTAAAATATCCGGCGTTAAAATTACCGCTCTCGAATAACTCGATATGCTCAAGCGGGTTATAGTCGGTATAAATCGAACCGTGCTGTAAAAATGCCGTTTCGCCGCGTCTCTGCGAATTGCCGCAAATCTTTTTACCCCCGAATGTTATCTCGTATGAATGGGCTTTTAAAAAACAGTTAAAATCGCTTTTTTTAACCGGTTTATCGATTTTATCGCCGTTTTGACGATTAAAGCCGTTATTATCGGGATTTAAACCTAAGCCGGTAAAAAAAAGGCGCAAAAATTCGCCGACTTTTTTATAAGTTTCCAAAAGTTTCCCTGCAAAAATGCCGCTTTTATATGACGACACTACGCAATAAGTTATCTCGTTTTTATGCAATACCGCTCTTCCCCCCGTCGGTCTTCTAACAATATCGTAATGTTTATTTTTTGCTTTTAAAATAATGCTTTCGCGTGTCTCTTCATCTTTTTGGAAAAATCCTAAAGAAAGAGCGGGCGGGGAAAAATAATACAGTCTTAATGTAGGACGGCTTGAAAAATCGCCCCCTGTCCTATATTTATTCAATAAAAATAAATCGGCGGCCATGTTAACGCCGCCGGGACATCCGCCTGAAATTATCAGGTTAAAACAACCATCCGAATAGCAGTTCATTATTTATTTTTATTATTATCCATTATTTTCTAAATATTCTTCGTAATCCAGATTATCCATGAGGTCATTTAAATCATTTTCGTTCGTAAGCTTGATCTCTAGCAGCCATCCTGAATCATATGGTTCCTCGTTTACAAGCTCCGGTTCATCCTTTAATGATTCGTTAACCCGAACCACATGTCCGCTCACGGGGGCATACAGTTCCGAAACCGACTTTGCCGATTCGATAGTCCCGAAAGACTCATTTTGCTCAAGCTCGTAACCGGGTTCTGGCAGGTCAACATAAATTATATCTCCAAGCTGATCCTGCGCATAATCGGTAACCCCTATAAGCGCATTATCCCTATTAACTTTAACCCAGATATGTTCTGTATTATATTTTAAATTTTTCGGAAACTCCATAAATCCCCCTTTCTTTGTTTTATTATTTTTACATATAAATGCGATAATTATAATATAAACATTTTTTAAAAAAATTCAAATAAAAATTTAACGGTTCGGCTTTGCCTTACCTTTCGATAAACCTCTGAACATACCCTATGTCAACCCTGCCTGAAATATAATCGCTATCGTTTAATATCCTTTTAAGAAAGGGAATGTTTGTTTCGATACCTTCAATCTGAAATTCGTTTAATGCGTTTTTAGCCTTATTGATTGCACCCAGTCTGGTCGAATCATGCACTATTAATTTGGCAATTAAAGAATCATAAAACGGCTGGACGGTGTATCCGCAATAGGCAAAATCGTCAACCCTGACATTTAATCCGCCGGGCTTATTGTAAAATGTAATCAAGCCGGGGGAGGGTTGAAAATTTACCGGATTTTCGGCATTTACTCTTAACTCGATACTGTAACCCTTAATTTTCACATCTTCCTGCTTTATTTTAAGTTTTTCTCCGTTCGCAATTCGGATCTGCTCTTTAATGATATCCGTATTTGTGACAAATTCGGTAACCGGGTGTTCAACCTGAACCCTTGTGTTTACTTCCATAAAGTAAAATTCGCCGCCGGCATCCAAAAGAAACTCAAATGTAGCCGCATTGACATAATTTACTTCCTTAACAACCTTTAATATAGATTCGCCTATTTTTTTTCTCACGGCGGATTTTACGGCAATAGAGGGGGCTTCTTCGATAATCTTTTGATGCCTTCTCTGGATGGAACAATCCCTTTCCCCGAGGTACACGGCATTACCGTACCTGTCGGCAAGAATCTGAAACTCGACATGCCTTGGATTTTCGCAATATTTCTCTAAATAAACATCCTTATCCCCAAAAAAAGACTGCGCCTCCTGCCTTGCCTGATGATAAGCCTGAGATAAATGGGCCGGCGTCAAAACCATTTTTATTCCCCTTCCTCCTCCGCCCATAGAGGCTTTAAGTATTAAGGGATAACCTATTTTCCCCGCGGCTTTTTTTATATCTTCCTCATTATCTCCGATATCATCGCTTCCAGGTAATACTGGAATACCTAAACTTTTAACAAGTTTTCTCGCATTTCTTTTATTCCCCAGCAGGCTCATATTCTCCGATGAGGGTCCTATGAATTTTATGCCGCAATTTTCACAAATTTCTGCAAAATTGGCATTTTCGGACAAAAAACCGTATCCGGGATGGATGGCTTCGCTGTCCGTTATCTCTGCAGCGGATATAATGGAAGATATATTTAAATAACTTTTTGCGGTTGGCGGCGGACCGATACATATGCTTTCATCGGCATACCTCACATGAAGACTGTCCCTATCGGCAGTTGAATAGACAGCAACGGTTTTAATACCCAATTCTTTGCATGCCCTTATAATTCTGACTGCTATCTCGCCTCTATTGGCTATTAATATCTTTCTAAACATATATTTTTATAGGGGCTCCACAAGAAATAAGGGCTGCCCATATTCCACCAATTGCCCGTTTTCAACAAGGATGGAAACAATACGGCATTTTATATCTACCTCAATCTCGTTCATTATCTTCATGGCTTCTATAACACAAACAGGGCTGTTTTTTTCTACAACGGAATCTACCTCGACAAACGGCGGTTTATCCGGGGATGGAGACCTGTAAAAAGAACCCACGAACGGCGATACTATTTCCTTCAGAGTTTCTTTTTTTGATGCAGGTTCCGCTAATTCGGATTTTAGAATTTGTGCCCTTTGCGCAGAAAGCTCGGTTAACTCGGCATGCTCGATACCTTCAATTTGCGCCAAATACTCCTTTTTTTCACGAACCCTGTGCTTCAAATCCTGCGCTGCCGTTTCTTCATGGCTTAATTTGACCGAAACCTCTTCGTCGCCTTTCTTATAGTAAAATTCTTTAATTTTATTAGATTTAATAAATTTTATTAAATCCTTTATATCATTTATATTCATCGGCTTATAAGGCTTTTGTTATTTTATTATTTGTTATTTTAAACTAACCCTTTCTATATATGATTTTGTCCTTGTATCAACCTTAATTATATCACCTTCGTTTAAAAATAGAGGCACATTTATTACAAGACCAGTCTCGAGCGTAGCAGGCTTTGTAGCCCCTGAAACCGTATCGCCCCTCAGTCCAGGCTCCGTTTTTATTATTTTAACTTCAATAAAATTAGGCACCTCGATATTGACGGGCTTGTCGTTGTAATAAAGAACATTAACCTGAATATTTTCGAGCAAAAAGCCTGCGCTGTCGCCAACCGCTTCTTTGCTTATATGTATCTGGTCGTATGTCGCGTTATCCATAAAAATATAATCGTTGCCTTCATAGTAAAGATACTGCATATTTTTTTCTTCCATATTCGGCGTTTCCACCTTTTCGCCGGATCTAAATGTCCTGTCTATTACCTTTCCGTTAATCAGGTTTTTAAGTTTTGTCCTCACGAAAGCCCCGCCCTTTCCCGGCTTTACATGTTGAAAATCAACAATCTCGAAAGGCTCTCTGTCCATCTCTATTCTCAATCCTTTTTTGAAATCCGTTGTGGAATACACAAATAAATACCTCTAAGAAATACCTCTAAGAAACTAGTTAAGTAAATATGCAAATTATATAAATAATAATTTAAACAATTTAAAATAAAATAAAATAAAAATCAACCTTTAATTTTATTAATATATAACTAAATAGTTTTATTTAATTTATTGCAATATATCTTTAACATAAAAACTTTTCTTCTTTATATTCGTAATAACTTGCGCCCCGTCCCTTTCCACATAGCACATATCTTCGATTCTCACGCCAAATTCCCCTTCCAGATAAACTCCCGGTTCAACGGTAAAAACCATCCCCTCTTTAACCGTATCGGCATTTTTATTATAAACATAAGGATACTCGTGTATATCGAGCCCAACCCCGTGTCCGAGAGAGTGGGTAAAATATTTGCCGTATCCTCTTTTTTCTATATAATCTCTTGCGGCTTTATCTAAGTCTTTAAATTTGACCCCGGGTTTTATTTTTGAAATAGCCAATTGCTGCGCAGAATAAACCGCGCCGTAAACATCGGAAAATTTTTTGTCCGGTTTGCCGAAATGAAGCGTTACCGTTTCATCGCTTTTATATCCGTTACATTCCGCTCCAAAATCGAATAACAAAATGCCGTTTCTGTCCACCGGTTTACCTGAAGGCGCCCCGTGGGGCATACTTGAATTTTTATCAGACAGCACAATCGTCTCAAAAGACTCTTTGGAATTATTATTTATCAAGCGCTTTTTATATTCCGCAACAATACCCTGTTCGCTAAATTCTAATCCCGAATCTAACGCCTCTCTCAACGAATTTAAAACTGAATCTTCGGCTATAGAAACAGCTTTTTTTATGTAACTTAGCTCGTTTTTATCCTTTAAAGAACGAATTTTTAATAAAGCATTATGCGAAGGAATTAATTTGACCGAATGCTTAAACGCCTTTTTAAAACTCAGGAATTCTTCGTATGTAAAATAAGGGGATTCAAAAAGTACCGCAGGTTTATATCTATTGCCATTATTGCTATCAATGAATTTTTTCGTTATATCGGCTGCGATATCTTTATATATCTCTTTAACGCCGATTATATTTATATTAAAATCTTTACTTCTGCCTCCATCTTCGGCTTTGCGCACCTCTTTTTTTGCCCGCTGAGCATACCTGCCGTCCACATACAGAGTTATTTTTCCGCTTTCGGACACATAAAGATAACCTTCTCCTGAATAAAAAGTTATATAAAAAATATTACTGCTGTTTTTAATTAAAAAACCGGATGCTTTTTTATTATTTATGGGAAAAATTAAATCCTGAATATTAAGCATGATAACGCGAAATGAAAAGATGCCGATTTTTTCAGCTTACCTTACTTATAAGCGTAAGCCTTTTGTAGGAAATTATTTATGGCCGATATTTGAGCATCTGCCATCTTTTTTTTACCGGCATTTTCCTCATTGATCAGAGATTGCAACCTTTTAATGCTATCCGCAAGGCTATCGTCGAGAGGATTTTCCTTTAACAGGTCTATGTAAATATTAAGAGCATCTTTGTAATGCCCCTGAGACTCGTAAAGCTCGGCAAATGTCTTTGTTTTTAATTCCGTTGCCATAATATATAATTTTTAACATATAACTGTTACATCAGTCAAGTAAAATAAATAAAAAATAAATAAAAATTTGGCAGATAAAAATTTTATAACTCCTCTATAACCGCCTTTTTAATATTCCGAATCTTTAATAGACTTTTAATCTTGCCTTCCCCGTTGTCTTTTACATAAAAAGTATCGAATGCCTTATTACCCTGCGTCGTTATCTTTGAAACAAAAATATTTATGTCGAACCTGTTAAAAATCCTTCCGATGTCGTATAACAAACCCTTTCTGTCCAATGCCTGAATTTCTATTACGGTAAATTCATCGCTCAGATTATTATAAATCTCGACCGAGTTAGAAACATGCGGAGCGCTCTTTTTAAACAACCCTTCATTTTGCCTCTTTTTCTTGAACATATCTTGCAGCAATTCCTTGCCGTTAAAAACATTAAAAAAGGTATTCCTTAACTTATGCCAATCTATTTTTCCGTCAACCTTCTTATAAATATGGTTTACAAAAAAAGTATCTATAAATTTTCCATCCCTTCTTGTATTAATATCCGCACTCATTATGTTAAAATCGAAATAAGAAAGCACGCCAGTTATATCCGAAAAAATTGTTTTTTTATCCTCTCCGCAAATAACTATTTCATAATAATCCTCTTCTATATGCGCTTTTGCCATAAAATTAAATCTATGCTTACCGGTGATTTTAGAAAATAGTTTTAAATGAAGAAGTATATTTTCCGGGCTTTCCCTCATTAAATATCTGGTAGCCGAATAAAATTTACCGATATAGTCATTGATGAAACCCTTTAGATTGCCTGTGGTTATACTTTTAAGGAAGTTATAGCCCCTCTTTCCGGCAAATTGCGATACATATTCATATATCCTGTCTATGTAATATAAATCGCCTCTGAAGTATTCCTCCGAGTTCTTCAAAAACATTAAAGTCCTGTCGTAAAGTTCCACCAAAAGCATCTTTCTCCATGAATTAAACCTTGTTTTGGAAACGGCCATCGAATCGCAAAGGCTGACTATAAATAAAAATTGTAAATGCCTCATGTCTTTAACGGTATATGAAATAGATTTAATTGTTGCCGGATCGTGTATGTCTCTTCTTTCGGATGTCAGCGGAAGCAAAAAGTGATTTAATATTAAGAAATTTACAAAATTTTGCGATTCTTCGTCAAAACCCAGCCTTTTTGCCGCCTTTACGGCAATTTTAGAGCCCACCTGCTCATGATGGGCGGAATACCCCTTTCCGATGTCGTGAAGAAGGAGAGAGAAATTTAAAATAAGCAGGTCGTCGCCTTTTAAATGTTCGAATGTTTCCCTTAAATCTTTATTGATTCTTAAATTTACCATATCTTCGAGATAACGAATCCCGTTGAGCGAATGGGCGTCAACAGTATAAACATGATAAACATCGTTTGTCGAAAGCGAATCTATTTTTTCGAATTCAGGTATTAACGCGCTTAAAATTTTCGTTTCATGCATAAGCAAAAGAGTTTGATAAACCCTTTTTTTCTTTTTTAAAAGATTAATAAAAAAACTTTTTGAATAGTCATCGTTTTTTATTAACTTTCTATGAGCAGAGCAAGCCATTTTCAGCAGGTTTATAGATTCGATATCAAGCCTTTCGCCGGTTATCTGATAAGCATCTAACAGCCTGAAAATATTTTTAACATCCGTTAAAAATATCTTTCTATCCCTTATGCAAATTAAACCGTTTTCAAAATACAGGTTATTGCCGAGATTGACGCTTTTTTCAACATTTAGATTGTAAAGCTGTCTTGACTTTTGAACTAAAACCTCCGGCTTTATCAAAAAATTTATTATAAGTCTTGAAATAATATGTATATTCTTGGCATTTATGTAGTAATCATGCATAAAATATTCAATCTTATTTAAAAACTTGCCGTCTTTATAATAAAAAGCATGGGAAAGCTTTTCCTGAATATCGAATGTAAGCCTGTCTAACTTTTTTTGAGCTATTAAATGCATCATAACCCTGACCTTTAATATAAATTCTTTTCCGCTATAAAGATTTATAATATCCCCCGCATTTAAAGAACTGTCTAACTGCATAAGCTTAAATGTTTCGCTTATTATCTCTTCCCCGTTCCCCCCGCCGCGGGCGGCGCGCACGCCGCCATGCCTGTCGTTGTTATTGCCGCCCTTATCGTTATCCAGACTCCCGCTGCCGTTAAATAAAATTTCATTTTCATAGTTTATTATATTTGGATTGTTATGCAGAAAATTAAGCGGAGCAAAGGGTTTTTTTGCAATATAATAAACCCACTCGCAAAACGAGTAATCCCTTAGCCCTCCTATTCCTTCTTTAACATCCGGTTCAAGAAGGAATATATCATTGTCAACCATTACATTAATTAACCTTCTCCTCCTTAAGCTTTTCATAAGTTCGACTAAAAAGACGGAACAAGCGTCTATCTTCTTAAACTCGTTTTTAAACCCGTCGTATAATTCCTTATTGCCAGCTATATATCTGGCATTTATAAACGATGTATATGTATTAAAATCGGTTTTCATTAAACCTATCGCTTCTTTAACGGTTCTAACGCTTTGAGCCAAATCGACGGATGCGTCCCAAAAGAGGTAAAAAAAATCCTTAAGTCTTTTCGAAACATCCTCCTGAGCAAGCCCGTCCCGCGTAATTACCATAATATCGACATCGGAGTAAGGGCATAGTTCGAGGTTGGAATAACTGCCCCCTGCTATGAGACAAAAGTCGTTTTGCGTTTTAATATCGGGAAATGCCTCTATAATGAGGGAATCGAAGAAAAGGGATATTCTTTTTGTCGTGTGAAAGGAGGAAAAATTAAGCAGGTCGTCCTTTAAGGATTTATACTCTAATGCAATTTTTTCTTTTAAGTCTTTCGGCGTCAAGTTTAACCTCGGTCATTCCCCGCTTTTCATTTATTCCTCGGATGAAACTTGGAATGCTGCGCTTTTAAATGCGATATGTCCGTATGGGTATATATTTCGGTTGTGGATATGCTTGAATGGCCCAGCATCTGCTGAATGGACCTTAAATCCGCCCCGCCCTCTAAAAGGTGTGTGGCAAATGTATGTCTTAACATATGGGGCGTAATGTTTTTATCTATGCCTGCGAGGAGCGCCGCCTTTTTAATTATTTTCCATAATCCCTGCCTCGTAAACGGAAGCCCGTTTTTTGCGATAAACATATAACTTTTGCCCGATTTTTCATATCGCCGCCTTAACGGCAGATAGGTCTTTAAAGCCTCTTTGACCGGGGTGCCGAACGGAACGATTCTTTCTTTAGAACCCTTGCCCCGCACCCTTATAAAATTCAAGTCAAAATTGAAGTTTTCAAGTTTTACTCCCGCCAGCTCGGAAATTCTTAAGCCGCTTGAGTATAAAAGCTCTAAAATAACTTTATTCCTTATATTTTCAAAATTTGTACCCTCTTTTGCTTTATTCCCGCCGTTTTTACCATTTTTAAAATCGACATTTAAAATCCGGCTGATTTCATCTTTCGTAAGAAACTCGGGCAGTTTTTTGGCAACAAAAGGATATTCTATATCCTTAAACGGAAATTCGCTTATTATACGGCACTTAAATAAAAACTTATAAAATCCTTTTATCGAGGAATAAAACCTTGCCCTTGTCTTTCCGTTTAGCCCTGCCTGCGCCAGATAACCTAAAAAATCCTGAAAAAATAAGGGTGGTAATGTCTTAAAATCAACTTTCTTACTCATTACATATTTATGGAATTTCATTAAATCGAGATAATACGATGAAACGGTATTGGCGCTTAACCCTCTTTCTATCTTTAAAAACGAAATATATTCCCCTGTAAAACCTTCAAGTTCGTCCTTTTTCCGGCCTGTTCCATTTTCACCGTTTTTACCAGCTTCTTTATTATCATCACCATCCGTTTTTTTCATTTTTCCGTTCCCGGTTTTAATGGTTTCTTTATTTTTTACAAAATTTTCTTTAAAAATTCATGGATATAATCAAAATCCAGTTCTTTAAAAACAAACCCGCCGATCTCTTTTACGAGAACAAATTTGATTAACCTGCTCTCCACCTTTTTATCGAGTTTCATTGCGTTAATATACTCTGCCGGAGTAAAGTTTGGAATTTTAGCGGGGAGACCCGAATTTTTAATAAGCGTTTTAATCCTGTTTAAGGTTTCGCCCGTGCAAAAACCCAAATCCTCAGAAACCATAGAAGCAAATATCATTCCTATAGCGATTGCCTCGCCGTGTTTAACGGTTTCGTAGTTATAAAGCGTTTCAACGGCATGTCCGAGACTGTGTCCAAAATTTAGCACCGACCTTAGTCCCGCCTCCTTTTCGTCTTTATTAACAATATCTGCTTTGATAGCGCATGACCTGCGGATAATGCGCGTCAAAGCGTCTTTATCCCGTGAAAGGATTTTTTCGTAATTATTTTCAAGGTATATAAAAAATTCCTCGTCTAAAACGGCGCCGTATTTGATAACCTCGGCAAAGCCGTTTTTAAGCTCGCGCTCAGGAAGGGTGTCGAGGAGATTAACATCTATAATTACGCATTTCGGCTGGTAAAATGCCCCGATAAGGTTTTTGCCGCCCGGATGGTCTATGCCGGTTTTTCCGCCCACGCTTGAATCGACATCCGCGAGCAGAGTGGTGGGAATTTGAATAAAATTTATCCCGCGCAAGTATGTTGCCGCGGCGTACCCTGCAATGTCCCCGATAACGCCGCCGCCGAAAGCGATTATAAATTCCCCTCTTTCGAACCTGTTTTTAATAAGTTCATCATAAATATAGGAAAGATACTTAATGCTTTTTGTGCTTTCGCCGTCTGGCAATACCAGGACAACCGGTTCGATACCGGCATTTTTTAGGAAATTTTTAAAAAGTCTTTCGTATAAGCCGTTAACGGTTTCCGTAGTTATAACGCATGCCCGGCCTTTTAACCCTGCCTGTTTAATAACATCTATAACTTCGCCGCCGGCTTCCGCGTTGACAATCCCAGAACCTATTAAAATGTCATAACTGTCGTCTTTGGCTGAACTGCTTAAATCTACCCTTATTTTCATCGTTTATAATGCCTTATCCCGCCTGCCGCCATGCCAAACTCTACCCTGCCCTTTATAGATTTAACCTTTTCGACCTTCTTTATCGACATATTTTTTAATACTATACAATTACGCATATATTGTATGTATAATTTTAATATCATTTTCGTGCCAATGTCAATAAATAAACATAAATCCAAAATCGACCCTTGCGCGATTTTTTTTCAAGTTCATCGAGGTTCGGTCCTTCATTTAAGGGATTTTTTTTAGGTAAAATCAATTATAAAGAAGTATTCATCCCTGCCCTCTTTTATGGTATAATTAAACAAGTCGGGCGCTAAGAGCCGGATAACGGAAATGCGTGCCCTTCCGTTTATAATTATACGGTCAAATAACAATGAACAGATGGAAAGATTGGTACAACCAGGGTAAAAGAGATTTTCAAAAAGCAAAACTCGATTACGATTATAAATATTACGAGTGGTGCTGTTTTACATCTCAGCAGGGAGCCGAAAAAACTATTAAATCGCTTGGGCTTAAAAATGGCGTAAACCTATGGGGACATTCCCTCACTGAAATGATAAATATACTTTCGGATAAATCATCGCGTACTAAGATAGAATTTCCTTTAAATATTAAAGATAGCGCTAAAATATTGGATATGTTTTATATACCTTCAAGATATCCCGACGGATTTTCTACGGGAAAACCTGAGGATTACTTTTCGGAAAAACAGGCCATGGAGGCTATCAATGCGGCGAACGATATCATCAAATTCTGTGAAAGCATTTTACTTCAATCATGAAATCGTTTTAGATAAATTAAAAGAAATATCGAAAGAAGCCTTGAATGTTTTTCCCGAAATAATCGAAGTCAGATTAATAGGTTCTTTTGCCAAAAACGAGGAATCGGGGTTAAGCGATATCGATTTATTTATAATTACAAAGTCAAGCGAAAAGAATCCGTTAGAACGGGTAAGACCTTATTATATGTGGTTTGCCGAAAAAATCGGAATATCTCTCGATTTAATTGCGGCAACCGAACAGGAACTGCGATTAAGCGATAATTTGAGAAAGATGATTGAAAATAGCATATTATTAAGTTAAAATAATTTTCAAAATATATATCGTCTGGTGTCTGGTATTCCAAGGACTGATGAAACCTTTCGGGGATACGGACATACTTGCCGTTCCAATTTAGCTAATTTAGCTTATAACCATTTTTTTATATTCCAAAATTAAATCTTTTTGAATTTTACCTATATCTTCGGCGCTAAGACCCGATGTTCTTACGGTTATCTCTGCGCTTCCGCCCTTGCCCTTATAAAAGCCGAGCATCTCGTCGGGGTCTTTTGTAAAAAAGATATCATAATGATTATCTTTTTTATCCATGTAATCTCTTACCCTCGTTCCTTTATACGGAAAATAAACCGTGATGTCAAAATCGTTGGTAATTTCCTTTCCGAATTTATTTGTGAATCTGTTAGACATAAGTACATCCAAAAATCTCCTTGTCTGCTTTATCGTGGACATATCTTCGCCGGGTAAACCCAAAATTATAAAGGCTTTCACCTTAATCTTATATTTGTTGCATATCTCTATAAACTTAATATTATCTTCGACTTTGGTTCTTTTATCTATCACATCCAGTATCTTTTGCGAACCGGACTCTGCGCCGAAACCTATTTCAATGCAGCCTGATTCCGATAACATTTTCGCCATCCCTTCATCCATGCTCCTTGCATGCCCGAAACATCTATAAAATATATCATGTTTTGTTATAACGGGAAAAAGATCCATTACCCTTTTTTTAGATATGGCAAATATGTCGTCAAAGAACATTACTCCTTTAAATCCTGCGCTTAAAACATCTTTTATCTGCATATTTATATTAGATGGGTTATATAATCTTACCTTGCTTCCCGCATCTTCGCAAAATGCGCATTTCATCGGACAGCCCTTGGCTGTAAGAATTGTAGATGTGTTAACCCCCTGTATGTCGAAGTTATATTGCTTTAAAAATTCAGGTTCCCTATACGGCACGGGAAGGGCGTTCATTTCTTCCTCGCTTATGGGGATATTTAATATTCTTTCCGGGGCTTTACCTTCCATAACGGCTTTAAGAGCAAACTCACCGTCTCCGACTATTATGTAATCGAAGGGTTCTTTTATGCAATCGTCGATATAATACTTGGCATGCGGTCCGCCTATTATGACGGTTTTGTCTTTAAATTCAGACTTTATAGCATGCAATATTTTATATGCCTCGACCTTTTGGGGCGTCATGCACGATATGGCAAAATGGGTATATTCGGAGTATTTTTCTATATTATCTATATCGAAGTCGTTTTCTATTGCCGAATCAATTCCCGAAGGCGGCATATAGGCCTGAAGGGACATGATGCCGATGGGGGGCATAACCCTGTCAGAATCTAAAAAAGGGTCGTGAAGCGAGATTAAAAGCAGCTTTCTATCAGCCTGCATAAAAACCCTCTAAATTTTCCATTTTAAAATTATAATTAAATTATAAAATAATAAAAAAGGGGCCGGTATCCTTTTCCGAAATTATAAAGATAAGCAAAATATTTACATTTATGATTATTTGGACGAAAATGTTCCGCTTCTAACTGCAATGCACAAGAAACGGATTAAAACTTATAACCTGCTGGATTATAATATTTGCGGTTAAGAATTATTTGCAATGCTGCTGGGCATGAAGGCAAACTGCATCGGTAGCAGGTTTATAAGTAGTTATTTCGTCTTTAGCGGTTTTTAAATAATTAATTTTTCGATTCAGTTTGTTATGAACTATCGGCAATGGCTATTATAGCTATTTTTTCTGTCACGGTTATATATTATTTTCAACATATTTATGAATAACCGACCTTATCAAGACCTGATAAGGAATTCCTTCTTTAAGGGCAATCGCTTTTATCTTTTCTACGTCTCTATTTAAAAGCCTTATATTTATTATTTTCTTTTCGGAATAAAAATTGTTTTTAAAAATTTTTTTAATCCTATCCTTTTCTTTTTTTACGCCGGGTACAGATTTAAAATTACCTTTTTCCAACTCGGCGAATAAACCGAGTTCAGCATCGGTATCGTTAAATTTAGTCGTTTTTTCCATTTTTCAAATCCCCTTCATTATTTAAATATATTTTGGTGAGTTTTCTGCTTGGATAAATAGTTTTAAGGAATATTTCATTATCGTTTTCAATAAATGGACATAAATATATATAACTATCTATTTCAACTACTAAAACTTTCTGATCTATATATTTTTCGTTATTCTGTATAATATCAATTAATTTATCGTGTTCTGCGATTGTAACGATTATTTCTTCAAAAGATATATTTCTTTCCGATTTCAGCCATTCATTTTTATCGCTGCTCCAGTTTACTATTTTTTCCGGCAGATTCATCTTTTCGTCTAATTTAGTTTATGTATATATTATATATCTAATACGCTACAATTTCAATGATTAAAATCTAAAATGATTAAAATCTAAAAATTTTAATAGGACATTTTTTTATCTAATTAAAAAATTTGCCTCGACTTTGTATGCCGTTTTAAAGATTTTTATCCTACATTTTTTCTTCATACGTTCCGATTTGTTTACTGCATAATTCGTAAACGTCTTCATATCGGCAACGTTTAGGCATGATTGATGCTTTTATTGATAAATATAATAATCACAGGCTGCATTCATCTTTGGGCCACAAACCGCCTCTAAAAGTCTATAACCAATATTTTGAAAAGGCGGCATGAATGAAAGGGGTTAATGCAGGGGGCGCGTCCCCGTTATTCTATCAGTCCTTCAAGTCTGCTTCTAAATTTTTTCCATTCTTCCGAGCTTCCCTGATACATTTTTTTGCGGACCTGCGCAAAGCTGGCGGTTCTCACTGCCCGTTTGTTTTTTTCAAATTCCATGCACCCATTTTCCCAGTTGAGTCCGCAATAATCAAGGAGTTTTTTTGTTTCTTCCTTCTGATTTTGGGTAAGTTTTTCGTAGTTAAGGTTATATATGCGACCCGGAAATAGCTCTTGCCAAAATTCCATAAGATCTTTATAAATTTGGTAATATCGATATATATCTTTTAAATCATAAGCAAACCCCGCTCCCGTTCCCGAAAAAAGCTGCTTGAAATTAGACCAGCATACCGCTTCAGGATTTCTAACGACATGTACTATTTTAATATCGGGTTGCGAAAGCATAATAAAACCCAGCCAACGAAAATTAAGCGGCATTTTATCGGTAAAATATTTTTTACCGTTTTCCGTTAATTTATCTATTTCGTCGAGATAGCCGGCCGTTATAAGCCTGCACCTTTCTTCTATGGAGCAAGACTCTTTTGCTTTAAGGAAATATTTTTTTACAAGCCTGTCCAAAGCATCTAATTCGCCGCCTCCAAATACTTCCGAATGCGAAGCAAGAATCTGTTCCACTAAGCTGGTCCCGGATCTCGGCATTCCGACTATCATTATAGGTTTTACTTTCTTTAACGGAATTTGTTCGGTTTTAGGAACTTTACGGAACAAAGATTTAATATTTTTAAAAAGCGATATGTCCTGTTCAATGTTATAATGAAGCTTTTTTTTCATAAGTCTATTGCCTTCCGCGTAAAAGTCGAAAGCCCTGTCGATTTTATTTAAGTCTTCGCAGGCTTTGGCAAGGGCAAAACATACTTCGATTTTATCGGAATCGTTTTTGTGGCTTTCATAAAGATAATTAAGGGTTTCTAATTGCGGATCATTTTTAGTAAAAGTCTTTATCTGGGCTAAGTTTCTATGGCACGCAACAAAATCGGGTTTAATGGATAACGCTTTTATATATAATTCTTTAGCTTCTTCTATTTTTCCTATGTCATTTAAAAGATTGCCCATATTATTATAGCTTTCCGCATAATTTGGATTTAATTCTATTGCGCGTCTAAAGCAGGCTTCGGCTTCGGTTATGTTTCCGGCATCTTGCAAAACAATTGCAAGGTTATTATAGCTTTCCGCAAAATCGGGTTTTATTTCTATAGCCCGCCTGTAACAGTTTGCGGCTTCATCATTCTTACCCTGATATTTCAAGACGACTCCAAGGTTTAAATGAGCTTCGGCATAATCCGGCTTCATCTCGATAACTTTTCTGTAAATAATTTCTGCTTCTTTATATGCGGAAAGTTCGGTCAGGACTATTCCTAAATTCATTTGAGTTTCAATATCTTCAGGCATTAACTCTAAGGATTTTTTAAGCGGTATAATTGCTTCCGAAAATCTTTTCATTATTTTTAAAGATAAGCCGAGCGACTTCCATGCAATATAATTATCGGGGAATGATTTAGTCATCAAAATCGACAGTCTTTCAGCTTCTAAAAAGTTTCCGCTGTTGAATGCATTTAATAATGCATTCAATTCTATTCGTGAATTTGAAGCATTTATAGCATATGACGAAAGATTTGATTTATTTTTTGTATCCATAAATTACTATATCGGAAATTTTTGTCATCTTATTTCTTGCCAAGGAACAGAATGGTATAATTTTTTTGGCATTAAACTTATTGGCATATATTTTTAATCATATAATGGTTTTATCTTTTAAGAATTATTTTAAGATGGTCTTAAGTTATCTATTCAAATAATCCTTAATCCTATCCGCTCATTACACAATGGGCGGAATATTAATTGTATATTCTAAACTTTTGGGGTATTATTTATATACTTTTAAGCATAATTAATTAATCACCTATGATTAAATATGTAAATTTAAATAATACTTATAAATTCTGTTTTATTTTTCATTATTTTCAAGAAATAAACGCAGGTTTAATATATCTTGTTGAGATTTAGAATAAGCCATTAATATTTTATCTAAAGCATCTTGAAGCTCTTTTATCTCAGTTTTACTTTTAATTAATTCAGACTTTAAAATATTAATTAAAGTATCTTTCTCTTTAACAGTAGTTCTAAAATTATATATAGCAATTGAATGGTTCATCTTTCTAAATCTCATTGCATGATCGATTATGAAAGAACAATTATAAGTATCTAAATAAAAACCATGCCTTGCAAAACTATCAATCCAATAAGATAAAGGTTGAACATTTATATGCGTCTTTTCTGAAAAATCATCGGGAGTTGAAGAAAAAATAACATCATCGGTACTTTTACAAATATTTTCAATGGCTTTCTGCGAATCTTGTTCAGTTAAATGCTCTAAAACTTCAATGCAAGTAATTAAATCGTACCAACTATCAAACTTTTCATTTGCCGGAGAAACTTTACAATATTTTTTTATATCTTGTCTAACCTCATTTATAGCGTATTCTGAAATATCAATGCCGAAAGCTTCTCCTCCTCTATCTCTAAAGGATTCGACCAAAAACCCCTTAGCACATCCAACATCCAAAATAGACTTAGGTTTTAGATCTTTTAAAATTTTATCAGCTATATTTCCAAAAAACCAGAGCCAGTGAGGATTAGATCTATCATAAGCAATAGGTCCTAAGCCAGTGTTATAATTGTTATAATAATTTTCATCATAAATAGATTGCAAATCCATATTTTGTCAATCCCTTTACTTAAAATTTATTAATTATTATGAATAAAAAAATTTATAAAAATAAAATTTGAATTAATTTTTAAACTTTAAAAAATCTTTTCGGTATTCCGTAAATTATTGCAATAAACATTCGAATGCGTAAACTTATTAAGTCTGTTTTGAACATATTTTTTCCATTCATCGCTCGTTTTTCAAGAACTGATTTCCATCGTTCGTAAAGATTTTTTTAATTTCTCATCTAATATGTTTTTATTCCCATAGGAATAGTCCACTGAATAATGCAATATTATCGACATATTGGAATTTATAATTTCAATTAATTTTTCCGGCAATTTTATTCCAAATAAACTATCAGACTCATGGCTTAAATTAATATTGTAAGCAAAATCCCGTTCAAGTAATCGTCCCCATTTATCTTTTAAATAATCCATTTCTTTTTTAAGTCTCAGTTTCTTTTCTTCCGTATCTTCATATCCTCTGATTTTAGATTCATAATTATATAAAACCGAATAAGGGGTATATACGTTAAAATATCCAAATTGCATTAATTTAATGCAAAAATCTATATCATTATAAGCTATCGGCAAATTCTCGTCCATACCGCCTGTTTTCATATACAATTCTTTTTTTAAAGCCATACATGCTCCCGTAACGGCTGAATAATTCTGTAATAAGTTCGCTCTTCCAGCATAACCGGTATCGTCTCCATGAAGTCGCGAAAATACATGCATAGGTCTATATTGCTCAACCACGACCCCCGCATGTTGAATAGTATCGTCGGGATACAAAAGCTTGGCTCCAACAACCCCTACTTCGGGGCGCAACGCATGAGAGACGAGTTCTCTTAGCCAGTCGTCGTTGATTACTTTCATATCGTGGTTTAAGATTACAAGAATTTCGCCATCAGCATATTTAACTGCAAAATTGATAATTTTAGAATAATTAAAAGGCTTATTGTAATATATAACATTAATTTTTTCATGCTCATTTAATAATTTTAGATATTCCAATGTTTGCATATCATCGCTATTATTAATCAATATAATCTCAAAATTTTTATATGAAGTTTTTTCAAATATGCTTTTAATAAGGTCTTTAAGATATTGATATCCGTTATGCGTGATAATTATTATGCTCACTAAATGGCCGCCTTCGATATCGTAAATAACGCGGTTCCAAATAGGCATCAAAGGCGCTTCGACCACTTTAGCTTTTATATTCATTCTGCCAAAATGGTCTTGAATTGCTTTTCTTGCGGCTGATACCGCATATAATTTATTTCCTATATTTACAGCCGTTGAACCTTCCCCCATTCCCCAGTGGTATAAAACCCTTGGAATATGCCTGATTTCGCCGTATTTTATTTTGTCTATAAAACGAAGCGCCAAGTCGTAATCCTGCGAGCCTTCATAGCCTTCTCTAAAGCCGCCTATTTCGTCGACAATCGATTTTTTAAAAACACCTAAATGGCTTATCATATTTTGCGATAAAAATAAATCAGGATTATAGTCGCATTTAAAATAAGGCGAAACCCTGCTGCCGTCATAATATATCTTATCTTCATCACTGTAAATCAATTTTGCCTCAGGATATTCGTTTATTTCCTTTACCGCAAAAAATAATGCGAATTCGGAAAGTTCGTCGTCATGGTCAAGCAATGTTATGTAATCTCCCGTTGCCAGTGAAAGCGCGCTGTTAGAAGCTTTTGATATATGACCGTTTTCGGTTCTGTATATAACTTTAATTCTTTCATCTTTTTCTTTGTAATATTTTAAAATTTCCTTTACGTGAATTTCCGTCGAAGCATCGTCGGCAATACACAGTTCCCAATTTGGATAAGTCTGGTTAATTACGGATTTGATCGCCTTAATCAAATATTCTCTGTCTGTATTATATGCAGGCATAATAATGCTGATTTTAGGTTCATATTCAAATTTAAAAAACCTTTGTTTTTCAAGCTCGACTTGAGAAGGCTCATTATATTTAATCCATACTTGATAAATTTCATTTTGGTCTAACGATATTTTTAAGTCTTTATTATTTTTAACGATATTATCCAGAATTGCCTGATAGGAAAAAAGCGTTTTATCCTTTTTCTCAAGGATTATCCTAAAGTCTTTTTTGGATTCCGATAAATCCAAAGCCTGTTTTATCTCAATTTTTTTTTTATGAACTTTTAAATTATATTTATTTATTTCTAAAATTTCTCCGCACAACTTTAACGCTTCTTCGTATTGCGTATTTGATGTAAGATTATCTATTTTATCCTCTGCCGCTTTAATTTTATTTAGCGGAATAATATATTTCGAAACATCGTCTTTAGATTTATTATTGATAAATAAGTTATCCATTTCTGTAAAAATATAATTGTCTCTTTTATATTTAAATTTCCATTTATCCATAAAACGATTAATATTGTCTATATCGTGCTTTTTCCTGCCGGGCGTCTTTTCCTCAAAATGAAAGATAATACTTTTGGGATTAAATATTAATTTATAACCTGATTCACGAAGTTTTAAACACAAATCGACGTCTTCAAATCCGTTGACATAACCTTCGTCAAACCCCCCGACCGCCTCGAATATATTTTTTTTAACCATCAGGCATGCCGCTGTAAGCGCATTAAAACTTCTTAAATATATTGCATTTTTAATATCTGATTCCTTGCATCCGGATATATCCATTCCGGAATATGCGTTATACGGAACTAAACGTTCCTCAAACATTATTCCCGCCTGCTGAATTTTTTTGTCGGGATATAAAAGCAGGGAGCCTGTGGCGGCTATATTTAAAGATTTTGCCTTATCCGCGTTTATAGAATAATAAAGTTCGTCTATAGCCCCCTTAGAAACAACCGTATCGTTATTTAAAAACAGTATATTCCCTGAATTGGAAATTTTTGCTCCAAGATTAGACGCTTTTGCAAATCCTAAATTTTCTTTGTTTGAAATAAACTGAAAATTCTTTAAATCTTGAAAATTTTTAAAATATTCCTTAGTTTCGTCAATTGAACCGTTGTCTATTATAATTATTTCAAAATCTAAAAGAGGGTGGTTTTTAAATATCGAAAAAACGCATTGCTTAGTATAATTAAAATTATTATATGCCGGTATAACGATAGATACGTCAAAACTTTCGGCTTTATGTTTCCTTTTATAATTATCAGTGCCTAAATCGGCATTATAAGACGGAACATAAAGGGCGTCGGCAAGAAAATAATTAAACCCGCCGCCTGCATAAAAAGACGAAAGTTGTAAAAGCAGAGATTTGTCTTTCATTGTTAAATCGTTAAAATCATCTCCTATAATAAGCGTTTTAAAGTCAACCCTGGTAATATAAGGAAAATCGATTTTGAACTTTTCTAAAACAATTTCTTTATTTTTGATATCTATAAAAGCATTATCTATAACCAGAAAAAAATCATCTACAGCAATGCCGTGTTCATCCATGAAGGCACGGACATTAGCCAAATTTTCCTGTGAATAAAATAAATCGGCTTTCCGGCTGTTAAGGTTCTTAAGTTCATAATTTATATGCGGAAACGGATTAAAATCGTCTATATAAACAGCATAATCTATATTTACAGAAGGCGGCTCAGAAGAACAGTATTTTAAGTAAATATTTTCGTCGAAAAATTTCCAGTCGTCGGAAACAAGATACAAATCCCAATTATTGTATTTATTATGCAAGTCTCTAATTAAAACAGTGCTTTCAAGTAATTTTTCAGGTTGTTTTAAATCGATGTTTATTAAAACTTTTTTAGGTTGTTTAGATAAGTCCGTTAAACCGGTTTTTTTAGAATAAATCTTTATTTTGCCATATTCGTATTCTACCGGAGACGTTGCCGGAAAAACATTTATAAAACCGGCATATTCTATGTATCCTTTTAAAAGATATTCGGAAAGAATGTTTCCTGTATATTCCATATAAAACGACGATCCATGGGATAAGATTCTGAAAGCCTCGAAAAATAATTTTTCTAATTCATCGTAAGTAAAATCGTCCGTTATTCCATTTATTGAAAATGCCTTGATAGAAGAATCTGGCATATTTTTCAGTATATCGTTTAACTCATTAAACTCTTTTTTAGTTTTCACGTTTAAATCAATAGCCGTATTAAAAGTGCTTATTTCCGAACCTGCAGCTTTTATCTTATTAAAATCGTGAAATTTTTTTACGGCAATTTCTATATGGTCGGAACTTTCTTTTAATATAAAAATCGACAAACCGCATTTCTCAATTTTTTCTTCTAATAAAGGTAAAAAAATATAATCTTTGGGAACGGCAAATTTAAAAAAATCTGCTGTTTCCAGCTCTTTTATAATTAAGGATACGGATTCGTTAATTGCTTTGTCGCCAAAAATATTAAATATTTTGAGTTTTATATTTTCCATATTTATATTAGAGCTTGTTTATCGCGGATAATATTTCGATGATTCTTTTAACCCCATCTTCGGCATTTATACCGCCGGCCTTTATATGCGCATCCGGCTTTTCCGGCTTTTCGTAAGGCGAATCTACGCCCGTATAGTTTTCGATTTCCCCGTTTAACGCTTTCTTATACCAGCCTTTAGGGTCTCTTTTTATACATTCGTGGAAAGGCGAATCAATAAATATTTCGACGAAATCGCCTGCGCCGATTATTTCCTTAGCCGTCTGCCTGTGTTTTTTTAGCGGCGATATAAACGATGCTATTACGATTATTCCTGCATCCACAAAAAGTTTAGCGATTTCGGCAACCCTTTTTATGTTTTCCAGCCTGTCCTCTTCAGAAAATCCTAGTCCTCTGCTTAGACCGTGCCTTATATTGTCCCCGTCGAGCAAATAAGTATGGTAATTTTTGGTGTTTAAGACTTCCTCGAGCATGTTTGCAATTATCATTTCCGCTATGATAAATATCTAAGGCCAATACTAACGGTTTTATTTCTTGTTTATAAAATTTCACAAATTTTCTGTTAATATTAAATCTATTTAAATATATGTCTATTTTAATAAACTTAATTTTATTGCTTATATTAAAATCGCCTTCCGGCGGCATTTTATCGGGTTCAGAAAATTTTTTGCTAATTTCTTCAATTAAACGGCTTATTTTAAAACTGCTTGAAATTTCATGCATGATAGTTAATTATCATTTTTTGTGCATTTTAATATTTATTTAATCCATTATTTGTTTTATTTATTATTCGTTATATCATTTTTAAGCGATAAAATAACCTCTTTCCAAATTTTAATTAGCGGCTCCATTTCAAAATCTATTAAATCCGCCAACATGACATAATCAAGAGTTTTTTGAGTTTCCAAAATATTTGAAAGTAATTTTTCCGTATCGTCAAAATAATCTTTAACGCTTTTTTCTTTATACTTATGCATTGAATAATCAATATTAAGAAATAAAGCTATTTTATCCATAATCTGGACAAAAGCTCCGATACCTTTCAAATCGGCGGCAAAATCTGTAAAACCTTCTCTATCGCTTCCAGCTCTTAATAAATCAGCCACTTTCCCAATATTTTTCAATAAATCGCTAAAATAAGCATCAACAGAATCTAAAGATTGCGCGACTAATTCCTGCGATGTCATCGTATTAATCTTGAATTTCCCTGGATTACTTAATTTAAATGATTTTGCTTTTTCGTCATCAATCATTAAATCATCATAATTCTTATCATCTAAAAATATTTCTTTAATTACCGTTCCCTTTGAAATAAATTTTTTTATGTCGTTAGTCAAAAAATCATAAATGTTTTCAACATTCGATGGATCAAAATCAATTTTATTGCCGTCAATTATAATATCCATTGTGCAACGCGCTCCTTAATAATTTTAAGTAAAATTATACAATAAAATATATATTTAATATTTTAATTAAATTTTAACTTAATTTCTTCTAAAAATACATCTATAAATTTTTTATAAGTTTTCAAAAAAAGTTTAAATCTTGAAAAATTTTTTAATCTGTCAAAGGCGATTCCAAATAAATCATAGCTTAAAGTACTTTCTTTTGCCGATCTATGCATAATATTTAAAGCATACAGCTCATCATAAGCTAAAGCCCTAAGCAATAGTGAATTGTCAATTCCGTTTAAATTAAAAAACAATTCAGCAATATAGTTTTTTTGATTATCTGTATTAATTTCATTATTTATAGATATTTTAATTAATGATTTGCAAAAAATCATTGCATCTATGCATAAATTTACCATAATATCTAAAATATTATATAATTTGCTTATATCAAAATTAAAATTTTCATCTAAATATGAATAGTTATCCATAAAAACTGTTATATCATCTTCGCTTAAGGGTTGACTGGAAATATTTGCAAGACAGGATTCCATCGCAAGTTTAAATATTTTTAACCTGAAATTTTCAAAAGTTAATTTTATATCTTTCAATGGTAAATAATCCATAAATCCATAACCGTCAAACTTTGAAACCATAGGGATTATTTTATTTAAAGCATGTAAATTATCACAGTCATTATTTAAAGCATTTAAATTTTCTTTATTTAATTTATTTTCTAATTTGAGCTTTATAATTTCAAAAACATTTTCGGGCCTTATATATTCGCCGCATAAATAATTTGTGCATGCCGTTTTAAAATCGCATGGAAAACATGGAATATCAGGTAAAATAAGTGTTTGGTTTTCTCTGTACGGTCCTGTTTCATAAAAACCTGCCTGCCCGGTATAAATAACTGTAACATCCGTTTCAACGGCAGTTGCTATATGCATTGTTCCAGTATCGTTAGTAACAAGCAAATTGCTTTTTTTTACAAAATTAACAAGTTCAGAAACAGTAGTTTTTCCTGTCAAATCGATAACATTATTACAATTATTATTATCTAAATAACTTTTAATATATTGTCCGCCTTCTTCATCATATTTAGCGCCTAAAATTAATATTTTAATATTTTTATCATATTTCAATAACGATTTCCCCAATTCTGCAAAATATTCCTTTTTCCATTTTTTTAAAGGGGAAGAAGCACCTATCGCAAAAGATATAATTCTATTATTTTTATTAACATTATTTATGCTAAAAAATTCATCTATTCTTTTCCTTGTATTCTTTTTTTTTTCGGTATTTAAATAAATTTTACCGGTATAATTATTTTGATTATATTTGCTATTGCCATTATTATTTTTATATATAACGTTGCGCATTATATTTTCGTTAAACATTTTTTCATATATATCAACAAGATTAATACAGCTTGCCTTTCTAACTTTTGCAATTGCGCTAAAAAATTTTAAAAATTCCCCGTAAGTAATTAGAGAATCTTCTCTATTTCTGGAAAAGCCGACAAATTTTTTTGAATTTAAAATATACATAAAATAAGAACTGGCTATATCATGAGTTAAATTAAAAACAATATCATAATTTTCACCGGTAAATTCTTTTAAAGCATTTTCAAATTTTTTGTATGTCTCATAATTAAAATTAAATTGATTGTTTTGAAGTTCAGTTAAAATAACATTCATATCAAAAATCCTGATTTCATCTATATCGTCAAAAAAATCACAAATTTCAAAAAAATCAGGAACCACTGCAAGCGTCACATAGCTGTCCGGATAAACAGCCTTGATTCGTTTAAATAAAGATGTGGATTCAATGAGATCCCCCATTCTTGTAAAATTTAACATTAAAATTTTTTGCATTATGTTATGGATTTAAGCTTTATTTGTTGAAGCATTAAAATTAAAGCTTCGGTTTTAGATAATCTTCCTCTGCCTTGTCTTATAAAATCAACAATATCATCTATAGAAATTTCATTCTTTGATACAGCGCCGTTATTTATCATTTCTGAAATTATACTATACAGTTCTTGATTTTCTTTAACCGAATTTAAAAGTTTAGCAAGGCTTTCTTTCCTATTTCCAAATTTTGATATATAAAAGTCATAAGAATCGATTAATATAATATTCATCATTTTTTCTATTCTTTTTTCATAAGTATGATATTTTCTTACCGTGTTGTAGCCATGCTCTGCTATTTCTAACCTTTCATCTTCATTTTTAAGATAATAATTTATTTTTTGCCTTAAATCTGAAATACTATCAAAAACTACAAAATCCTTTCCTTTTTCAAACTCATTGTCCATATATTTTCTGTTATCTACAAGCTGAAAACCGCCGCATCCTAAAATTTCATAAACTCTTGGATTTAAAAAATCGCCGTCGGGATTTATATCCCAGTGATATGTCGATGAGTGTAAATTTATATTTATTTTTGAATAATTATAAATTTTAACTACTTCTTCTTCGGTAAAACCTTTATTGTTGTTTTGAATGAATAAAGCCATCGGGGATTGCATATCCCAATCCCGCCCCCACAATTTAAAATTGTAATCGGCAAGCTTCAAAAATGCATTCCTTCTGTTATAATAACCTGCTCCCGCAAAACTTACATCGCTTCCGTAATATTCTTTGTCCTTTTCATTTATTTCAGAAATATCAAATTTTTTATGAAAATCAGGAAGACAAGCCAGAGGTATATAATAATAATTATTATCGGCAATCAATTTAAGTTCTTCAAAAAAATCGTCCTTCTGTATCGTAAAAAAATAATCAACATAAGGAGCGATTTCTTTCCAGTATGTCAAAACCCTAAAATCTTCGACAAACCAAAAAGCCGTTTTTATCCCCATCTCTCTAATTCTTTGAAGCACTGAAGAATTTACGGGGGATTGCGCCATAAAAAAAACCAAATCAGGTTTATCGTCTTGCAATTTTGCAATAATGGCTTCGCCCAATACATTTATAAAATTATCTCTTATAAATTTCAGATGTTCATTATTGGCGGTAAAATTTGAAAAATCAACATACGATTCAAAAAATTTTGAAAAATCTATAATATTAGCCTTATAGCCTAAATTTAAAAATGCTTTGTACACATAGTTTCCGATAGTAGAAGAACCGCCGTATAGCGGTTGAACTACCGTAACCTTAAAATTAGAATTATTAAAAAGTTGTTTTATATTAAAATTCTTATAAAAAATATCATATATTTCAGGAAAAGATTTTTGATATCCCGCAAGAGAAAAAAAAGCAAGATTTAACGAAGATAAATTAAGAGTTTCATCTAAATTATCCCCGTTAATGTTCTGGTTGAAAACAAATAAATCAATATATTTTAAAATATCGGATAAATCACAATTTTCTAATATTTCAAGCAATGAATCAAGAGACGGTTCTATTGCGGATATTTTTTTATTTATTTTATCGGATTCTGACCTATTGATAATTTCTTTAATATGATAACCGCATCCTATTCCAAAAATTAAATATCTTTCGGCATTAAAGGATAAAGTTTCAAAAAAAGAATTTATTAATTTTTTTGCCTCGCCGGCAGGATCGTAAACGGAATGAATTGTAATATTATTAATTTTTATGCTTTTAAGATTAGGTTGTTTAGTATCTATAATACTAATATTTATTTTTGAATTTATATCTTTGTTTTTAATTATAATATTAAAAAGTTCTTCATTGCTTTCTTTAATTATTTTTAAATTTTTTTCAAAATAATGCATTATTTAAATTACCAATTATTTTAATTTTATTTTTAAATTATCCAAAATTCCTGAACTAAATTCAACAAGATAAATAATTTCATTAAAAATATCTTTAAAATTTATTGAATTATTTATTAATTTATAATTAATTTCATCTGTAAAATAATCAAATATCAATGAATAATCAGGATAATTTATTTTTAAATTAACAATATTATTTTTAAAGTTTAAAAGCTCATATTTTTTTCGACTTTTTTCTTTTATATTATTAATAGAACAAGCATTTTTAAAAATTTCAATTAAATATTTTAATTCTGAATTTAAATTTTCGATTATAATATTATTTTTATCATTAAATATTTTACTGTTAAATAAATATTTTTTATTAATAATTTTTATTACATTTTCTTTCTTAATTTTATTTTGCTCGTCAAACGCAAATAGATTTATCCATGCATATTTGAAAATTTCGGCAATAAGTTCCTGTTTCGTAATATTTTGTTTAAAAATATTATAATATGCAACCGAAACAGAAGTATCACATTTATAAACATTAAATCTTTTTTCCTGCAAAGTTTGTTTCAGATTGTTTAAGAGCGTTTTTTTTGTATATTTTTTTCCCAATAATTTTAATTCAAGTACTTTAAATACATCATCTGCTTTAATATTATCTTTACATTTAAAATTATTTTCGCATTTTTCGGGTTCGCGGCATGGATAGCAAGATAAGATTGGGGAAATAACATAAGCATTTTTTAAATAAGGGCCCGTTTCATATACATTGGCGTTGCCGAGAAATATAGAAACGGAATCAAGACCGATATTGCATGCTATTTGCAATAATCCCGTATCGGGAGAAATAAGAATATCTCCTGTTTTGAGTAAATCTATTAATTTATTTAAAGTGGTCCTGCCTGTTAAATCTATAACGGAATGATTTAAATGATTTAAACCATTTTTGATTTCGGAAGCAGTTTCGATTTCTTTCTGCGTTCCAAGAAGTATTATTTCACAATCAAAATTTTTAATTATTGATTCGGCAAGTTTTGTAAATTCTTCCACAGGCCAATCCCGTTTGGAATTGCTTGAGGCTACAACAAAAAAAATTCTTATTTTATCTTTTATTTTTTTAAATTTAAAATTATACTTCGAATTTAAAAAATAACGGCCTGCACCGATTAGCGAAAATACATCTACGATATTTATTCTGTTTTGTTCTCTATACTTTATAGTATTATAAAAATAGTTTGCCGCTTTTCCCCTGCAAATAATTTCATTTTTTTTTTCGCTTTTACCGCATCCGATAAATCCAAATTTAACTTTTGAATCAATAATATTTAATATTAATGAATTTGTAATATCAAAAGTTAAATTTATTGCCTCGTCAAAATATATAAAATCATAATTGATACTGCTATCAATAGCGATATTATTTGAATTATTCCAGTAATAATTTTTAAAATTTAATTTAAATAATTCAATCTCGTTCGGATTTAATTTTAGTTTATTATTATTTGCAATATTTAAATAATAATGTTTGTAAAACTCCTTTTTACCTATTAATTCAATATTTGATTTAAAATTACTTTGAAGGTTGACAAAATCATCATCAACAACGACTAATATATTGCATTCATTATTATGCTTCTTTAATATATTATTGATTAAAGGCAGTGTTTGAAATAAATCGCCGATTCTTCTCGTTTGGAATATAATAATTTTCTTTTTATTCTCACGCGCAGACATGTGCAAAAGATTCCGCGGGGGTCATAATTTCTTCATGATTTTGAATTTTTTTCTCACGAGTAAGTTCAATTATCTTAACCCAATCGTTATGTAAATTCTCAAGTATTGATATTGCTTCGTCCATTTTATGAGTATCTTTTTTTAAGTTAGCGGTAGTTAAATGCATAGCCAGAAATATATATAATTTATCTAAATTTTTTGCTGTTTCCCCTCCTTTTTCAATATCCAATCTTGCCCTTAGTTCATTGATTATAGCAACGGCATTTGATATGTTTATAGATTTACCTGCGAAATCATTTGCCGAAAGTCTTTCTTTTGCAACTTTTATAAAATTAATAGCTCCTTCGTAAGCCATTAAAATAAGCTTTCCTTGGTCTGCGGTAGAAACATTGACTTCTTCATAGTTGGATAAACTCTTCTCCATAATCTTTTATCTCCTTAGGTTTTTAAAATATATAAATTTAAATAAATATTTTATATACTGAATTTATTAATTTTACGGCAGTTGGGCTATCTGGCTTGTAAGCGACTGCGATGTGGATTGCATTTGACCGATATATGACTCAAGCTGTGAAAATTCCTTTGCGTATGCCCCCATCTGTTCCTGCACTAAACTTTGCTGCAGGGAAATTTGATTATTTAAATTAGTAACATTGCTGTTAATGCCGGCTTCTTTATACTGGATTACCCCTGTTGCGGGGTTTGTAAAACCGTTAAGAAAATTAATCATACCGCCCGAACCTGCCACGCCGTTTGCGGTGGGCGAACCGTCAAATAATGAGCTGAAATATTGCTGCGCCTGATTTGGATTAGAACTTAAAATAGAATTAAGCGTAGATGAACTAAACTGAATCTTACCGCTGCCGGAAGTATCGGGAGTTATGCCGAAAGTGGAAGCAAGACCGTTATTGCCGGTAAGCTGCGGCGCCTCAGTCGCCATAAAAGACATAAGGCTATTTTTTAAAGTTTGAAGCGTGGCGCTTCCGCCGAGAGGTCCTGTGGACTTATTTGTCGTATTATATTGAAGCTGGGAATTGATATCCGTAATGAGCTGATTATAACTTGAGACAAAACCTGTAACCGCCGAATCTATCGAACTATTATTAAGAGCCACAGTTACAGTATCAGACCCTGTTCCCGCAAGGGTCAAAGTAACTCCCGGTATTGCATTGGTAACGGTATTGGACTGGCTCTGAATATAATCGTTGCCATAATTAATAACGGCATTTTGAGCTGCCGCCATTGTAGGATTAAAAGCATCTAAGGAAAATTTGTCACCCGACGACACGGTCTGACCGTTAGCAAAGGTAAGCTCGATGCCGCTGTTTGTGGAATTTGACGAAGTAGCGCCGTCTATATAATAAGATGTTGTTCCAGTTTCGGTTGACGGAACCGTAAAACTTCCCGATTGACCCGAAGAATTGGTCCAGTCATATGTAATTGCATTAGTTCCGACAGTTCCGCTGCCTTGAGCCGTAAAAGTATATGTCTGGGTCTGTGTCCCTGTGTATGTTCCTGTATCGGACGGCAAAGCATCTGTTGAAACTGCTTGATTAACCCAATATGTCGGGTTTATACTGGTTGAGTTCAGATTAAGATTTACCGCACCGCCAGATAAATTATTCGTAATAGTAATAGCACTGTTAGTTCCTGTGGTATTACTTGTTAAAACCAACCTGTACGGGTTATTGGCGATTCCGTCATTAATTATAGCCGCGCTGACCCCTGCCCCTGCATTGTTTATTGCCTGCTGCAAATCAGCCAAAGTATAACCTGTAGTTGAACTTAAAGTAACATTTGTCGTCGTTCCGTTAACGGTTATGCCGAATGTTCCCGTTCCGCTTCCTGCAACGGCAGTTGAAGTTGAAGCAACGCCCTGTGAACCTATCTCCGCCGCCTGCGCAAGCTGATTAACGGTAAAAGAGTATGTCCCTGGCAAAGCGGATGACGAAGCCGTTGCGGTTGCAACGGAAGAATTACTGGGGGTTGCAGTATATGACTGCATCAAGCTTGGACTTGCCAGTGCCTGTGCCGCCGTATTTAAATTGCCGAGATCGGTTCCTATCGTCTGCCATGCCGAAAGCTGATTGCTATAAACACCGGCCTGCATTTGAAGAACGGTTATAGGTTGTGAAAGGTATTGCTGCAGTGCGGATAAAATTTGGTTATAATTTATACCTGAGACAGGTCCTGTCCCCATTGTGATTAAGCCTTGATTCGGATATGAGCTTGTTTGTTGAATTGACATAATATATCACCCCATATTACCCAAATCCAGATTTAGAAATTTATTTTCTGGATTCCCGCTTTCGCGGGAATGACAATGCAGTGATTTAAAGTTTCACCCTTTGGGTGTCATTCCCGCGAAAGCGGGAATCCAGAATTACTTAATATTGGAATATCTTAAATATTTTCTAAATCGGGATTTGGGTATTACTGCATTTTTATTAAAATTTACGCTATCTAAAAATTATTCAAAGTTTTTTATGATAAAGCATTCCTTTTTGATAATCTTTTATATATTTAAGCGCCTGGCTTGGAGGCACGCTGCCGATTACTTTGCCGGTTTTAAAATCAATTATATCCAATATAACGCCGCTGTCCGAACCGCTCCACTTATATAAAAAAGCAGTGGGAAGAAGCGGCGAAGGATTTAAGGTTTTTTTAATTTGTGCGCTTAACTGTTTTGCTTCCGTATTTTTATCGTTAATTTGTTGATTAATGAAATTTGCGGCAGAATTATTTTGTGAACTATTGCTTGACAGCTTCGGCAAATTTGAATTATTACTAACACTATTAGCATTATAAGGCGGCGCATTGCCGCCTGCAGGCAGCATAACATTAGGTAACTGTCTTTGTCCGTTTAAATCTACATTAACTATATTTAAACTGCCGTTTCCTATATTCATGATAATTATTGCCTTGCAGGCGTAAGAGTTAGGATTTAATGCCCATTAAATAGTATTTAATCCTAACCCCTTTAACCTGCATAATTATATTAATATTAAATTTACCTGAGCAATGTTAAAAGCCCCTGCGGCACTAAATTAGCCTGCGCAAGCATAGCCTCGCCTGACTGGGCAAGGGTTGACTGCAATGTATAAGTTGCCATTTGCGAAGCAAAATTAACATCCATAATCTGAGAATAAGCAGCCTGAGTATTCTGCCCTTCAGTCTGTAAGTTATTTAATATCTGGGTAACCCTGTTTTCATAAGAACCTAACTGACCGCTCATTCCTGAAACCTGAATATTGGCCTGTTGAATAGCGCTAAGAGCGGTTAAAGCATCGCCGGTTGACAACAAATCAACAGAAGTTTGAACTGCTGTTCCATTGTTACCACCTGCAGCCACTGTAGAGTACACATAGCTGCCTAAGTTGCCTAAAGTTGAACCGCCGCCAGATGAGGATGCGGAATAATAATTAATGCCTGACAGTGAAATAAATTCTGTGGCAGTCAAAACCGAAGTGCCTGAAGACAAAAATACGGTCCCTGCATTCAGACCCAATTGAGAAGCTTCCGTTCCGCTTATTGTCACTCCGATTTGATTTGTAGCGGTATTTGCATTGTATCCGATTTGAAAATTAAAACTGGTTGCCGATGTATATATCACTGATGTTTGCCCTGCACTTTGAACCGTAACATAAGCGCTTCCGCTTCCGCCGTTTAACAAATGAAGACCGTTAAATTGTGTTGATTGAGATAACTGGGTTATCTCTGACGCTAACTGATTATATTCGCTGTTTAGAGCTGCAAGATCAGACGCGCTTGACGTTCCGTTCGCCGCTTCTGTTGCCAGCGTCTGCATTGTTCCAAGCATCCCCTGAATAGTGGACAAACCTCCTGAAGCAATAGCAACCAATGAATTAGCATTATTGGAATTTCTGGTTGCCTGCGCAATACCAAGATTTGTAGAATTCAATCCCTGGGCTATTTGGTAACCTGCAGGGTCAACCCATGCGCCGACTATTCTTAAACCGCTTGATAATTTTTGAAGCGACAAACCTAAGGCATTTGAAGTGTTTTGAAGGTTGTTTTCCGCAATAATTGCAGATTGGTTTGAATTGATAAATAAACCGTTATACATTTTATCCTCCGTGATAAATTTTTCCGGCATCCGTGCCGAAAGTTTTGTTTAATTTTACATTGAATTATTAAAATAGTAAGGCTATATGCCAAAATACTAACCCCGTTCACCTCCTTTTTGTATTAATTAATTCACATTTTTAAAAAATTGAAGGCAAATCACCCTCTTTCTTTTTTATAGCCTTTGTTTATATATCGTCCTTTTAAAAATAAACTTTAATTTTTTTCAAAAATGTCTATTTCCTCGGCAACGCTTTGCGGCGATAAACCATCCGTATAAATTATCATATCGGCTTTTTTATAAAATCTTTCCCGCTCGTCAAGTTTATTTTTAATATCCTTTTCGCTAAAACCGTTTATTCCTAAAACCGGACGGTTCTTTTCCGCCCTGATTCTTTGATATATCGTTTTGCCGCCGGCTTTAAGGTATATGGTATAACCCAATTTTTTCAATATTTCCATGTTGTTTTTATAAACCGGCATACCTCCTCCCGTGGAGATTACCCAACGTTTATCCTCTCCGTTTATAATTAAATTACCGGATTTTAAAAAAAATGGGTCTGATTTCAAATCAGACCCATTTTTTTCTTCTCTTAAGAAACTTAAAATATTATTTTTGTTTTTTTTGAAATCCTTTAAAATTTTATTTTCCGCGTCCCTGAAATAAGCCTCGCCTTTTTGCTTAAATATTTCATTAATCGTCATGCCCTCGCGGCTTTCCGCAATATAATCGAGGTCAACAAAGTTATACCCCCATTTTTCTGCCAAAAGCCGGCCCACCTCCGTTTTTCCCGCCCCCATAAATCCGATAAGCACAATATTTGTTTTCATTTTCATCATCCTTTTCTGGATTCCCGCCTTCGCGGGAATGACTAACAGTGGTTGTCATTCCCGCGAAGGCGGGAATCCATGCTAATCTAATCCTTCACTACTTTTTCTTGATATACCCTTCGTAATTTCTTTTAATCTCGTCTAAGCCGTCTCCGCCGAACTTTTTTAAGAAGAAATAGCAGATAGAAAAGGCCAAAGCGGCCTCCGCCACAACGGAAGCGGCGGGAACGGCGCAAATATCAGACCTTTCAAGAAACGCCTTTTTGGCTTCGCCCGTTTCTAAATCGACCGTGTCAAGATACGGCTTCATAAGCGTAGGAATAGGCTTCATTGCGCATCTGACGCTGATAACCCCGCCGTTAGACATTCCGCCCTCTATGCCGCCGGCATTGTCGGTCTTTCTATAAAAACTCCCGGCCTCGCCTTTGCCGCCGGTGAAATCAGACCCCTTTTTTCCGTAATAAATAGAATCATGATATTCTGAACCCTTTACAAAAGCCGACTTAACGCCCGAACCTATTTCCACACTTTTAATCGCTTGAATACTCATTAAAGACATTGCAATATGGGCATCCAATTTCTCGTCCCACTGGGTAAAACTGCCCAGACCTATCGGAAGATTTTTTACCTGCGCGACAATTAAGCCGCCCACGGTATCCCCCTCTGTTTTCATCTTATCGATTAATGCTTTTGCCTTACCTTCCAAATCTGGATAAGGCATTCTAAGTTCGGAATTGTTAATATTTTTAACAATTTCGTTGTCGAAAAGGTCGATAGCGTCAAAGAAAAAGGCGTCAGAATTGAAATCAGACCCATTTTTAGAACCGGCACCGCCGATACTGAGCACCGCCGAAGCGAACTCGATGCCGAAATTATTCAAAAGTATCTGGCATATCGCCCCGACAGCAACCCGCGAGGCGGTTTCCCTTGCGCTCGAACGCTCCAGAACATTTCTTATATCGTCAAGGCCGTATTTTAGCGAGCCGGCAAAATCCGCGTGCCCGGGTCTCGGAACATGAATTTTGGTTTCTTCGGGAACGGGCTTATAGGCATCCATTCTTTCTTTCCAGTTTTCGTAGTCCTTATTTTTTATAAAAAAGGATACCGGGGAACCCGTTGTATATCCGCCCCTGATGCCGGATAAAAATTCGATTTTATCGGTTTCTATTTTCTGCCTTGCGCCCCTGCCGTAGCCCGATTGCCGTAAGACTAACTTTCTATCGATAAAATCCCCGTCTATTTTCACACCCGCAGGAAAGTTGTCTATTATCGTAACGAGTCCTTTTCCGTGAGACTCGCCCGCCGTCAAAAATCTTAACATATATTATTTCACCCATTCCTTGAAAAAGTGAAAAGGGGACAGACCCCTTTTTCTTCTTTTTCTTTATTTTTCTTTACTATACTTAATCAAGTCATTCCTGCGTAGGCAGGAATCTATGCCGCAATTAATCCCGATCACATACGTAATTCTTTAACGCTGGATTACCGCTTCGCTCTCGTGCCTTACGGCACTCGTGAAGTTCCTTTAGAACTTTCCCGCTTTCGCGGGAATGACAAACCTCTGTTTCCCCTTATCCTTCTATCATTGCATAAGCATTATGATTATGTATGCTTTCAAAATTTTCGGCCTCGACTTTATACCACTTGATATCTTTGTTCTCTTTTAAAATTCCTGCCACGCACCTGACCACATCCTCGACAAACCTCGGATTTTCATAAGCATGTTCCGTCAGATACCTTTCGTCCGACCTTTTTAAAAGCGAATATATCGGAGAACTTGCGCATGATTCCACATCTTCTATTATATCTTCGAACCATATCAATTTGCTAAATTCGACGGAAACCGAAACGACGCCCCTCTGGTTATGCGCCCCATATTTCGATATTTCCTTAGAACAGGGACACAGGGTATTAATAGGCACCTTAACGCCGATTTTAATAACGCTTTCTTCATTTTCCTCAATACCCGCAGAAAAGGTGTCGGATTTAAAATCTGACACCTTTTCTGATTTATCGTTCCGCGCCTTATTTTTTATCGTGCCGTTATAATAACAAACATACTCCATTAAGCTTTTTTTTCTGCTGACGGGGGCTGTTTTCTCGATAAAATAAGGAAATTCCATTTCGACCGAAGCCGAACCTGCATTCAAAACTTTTTTAATTTTCCTTAAAATATCAGGAAAGCTGACTATGCTTATTTCGCCCATATGTTCGTTTAAAACCTCTAAGAAGCGGCTCATATGCGTTCCTTTGAAATAATGCGGAAGGTCAACATACATATTAATATTGGCTATGGTATGCTGGAGAGATTTTTTTTTATCGAGAACGGCAATCGGATAACTGAGATTTTTTATGCCGACTTTGTCTATGGCTATTCCTCTTTTATCCTTCGAATTTTGAACATCTATCAACATTGCTTAATTTTATCAAAAAAACACAATAAAAAAAAGGGGGAGCAAATAGAAAAAGGTGTCGGATTTCAAATCCGACACCTTTTTCTCAATATTGCGTGAATGCCAAAAACAAAAGAAATAATCAACTTTTTATAATTCTTGGAGTAATAAATATCAATAATTCATCTTTGGAATAGCTTATGTTTTGAGATTTAAAGAGCCAGCCTAAAAGAGGGATGCTCATTAATCCGGGAATTCCGTTATTGGTCACCGTTTTGTTCATCTGGTAAACTCCGCCTATAACGACTGTCTGCCCATTTTTAATAATAACCGTAGAATTTGCGCTTTCAGTGTCGAGCGTTGCCTGCGCGCCAGAAACCGGCGGCGCAACCGTATTGTTTGTAGAATTTATAACGAGTTTAACATTTCCGTTAGCCATAATATGAGGAGTTATGTTAAGAGATATCTGCGCTGTAATGGCCTGGGGCGCGGCAGTAGCTCCGACACCCGCAACTCCCGGCAAATATAAAGTTTCTCCTTTTTCAATAGTAGCTTTCTGATTATTAAGAACGACAACTTTAGGAGATGCAATAGATTTTGCCTTCGATAAACTTTCAAGCGCCTCAAGAGTCGCATTTATGCTGACAGCCGAGTTCAATATTCCCAGGGAAAAAGTTCCGGGAGATGCCTGTGTAGTAAGCGTAGGACTGAGACCAGGACCCGCGGGAGAACCGGTTGTTTCGCCCCCTGCATATTTCGAGAAGGCAGGCAGCACAGAGGTCGGGGAGGCGCCGAGATAGCTTCCGTTCCAGTTAATTCCCAATTGGTTAGAGTAATTTTTACTGACCTCCACCATTTTGGCAATAATCATAACCTCAGGAGTTCTTTTGTCCAATCTTTCAATAAGGCTAACCGCCCTCATAACATGCTTAGCCGTATCCGTTATCATCAAGGCGTGAAGCGATTTATCGTATATTATTGTGCCTTGAGAGCTTAAAACCGTTTTAATTTTTGGCATAAGACCCGTTGCGCTAACATAATTCACAGGGACAATTTTAGTAATTTTTGGCTCCGAAATAGCTCTGGCGTTTCTTTCCGCAGAAACAACCGATGCTATCGTTCCAGACGCATTTATGTAATAAATCCCATCCTTTTTAACCATTCCAAGCCCGTATGCTTCCATTATAACCGACAATATATCTTTAAGCGGAACATTGCGCATTTTCATGGTTACGGTTCCTTTGACATCGGAACCGATTAGAACATTCATATTCGAAACCTTTGCTATCATTCTAATTACATCTACAATGCTTGCGTTTTGAAAATCAAAACTAATCCTCATGTCCGAGGGGTCGACAAAAAACTTTTTAACCGTTTGATGATTATTAGGATTATTGCCGCCCGAACTTGCAAAAGAGTTAATCTGAGGAAATATAACAAAAACCAAAAACAGAGATGCTATAAACATTAACTTAAGACCCGCTTTACGGTAAAATCTAAAATTGACCGCTTCGCTTTCCATTCTCTTTAATTTTTCCATTTTAATTTCCTCATAAATATAAAATATAAATAAAATTATCTCATTGACGAAATTACTTCGTAATCCGCATGACAACATTGACGGCGCGCATTTGCCCTAAAGCGTTATATGTATTTTCGACTAAGTTTATCGTACTGTCGTTAATGGATACTATTCTTGCCCTGCCAACCCCTATAATCGAACCGACCGTAACTATGTAAGACCTGTTATCGGGGGTCTGAATCATAGCGAAATATTTCCCCCTTCTTTCCATTATCCCGACTATTTTTAAAGATGACAGGCTGTATTGAAGCAGCGGTATTTCCCCGACCTTAAATGAAACGGATGGCTTTTTTGTATATAAAAATGTTTGAAACGGATTCCTTTTTAAAAAATAAGGATATACTAATGAGCTTTGATGTTTTTTAGCCTGCGGTTTTGTAAAGCCTGCCGACAAAGAAGGCAAAGCTAAAATGACGGCAAGCGATATTAATATTAAAACGGCTCTTTTCATTTTTTAACGACGCCTCCCGCTTTTTTAACAAGTTTTTGAGGGGGGGTTCCCGTAAAAGAAAAAGTAGTCCCATTAAAACTGACGGAAACCTTTTGTCCTTTTGCGCCGTTCGATATGGAAACATCATGGACATCGACTATTCTTTTCATAGTAGCAAGCTTATAAAAAAATTTATAAACATTGTAAAAATTTCCGCTTATATTCATCGAAAAGGGGACTGCTTCATAAAAACCTCTGGCAACAACCTTGCCGGGTTTAAACATTTTTAAATTAAGACCGAGAATTTTTTCATAATTTGCAATTTTCATAAGAAGCCCCGGAATATCCTTTTTTGACGGAAGTTCTAAGACGAGGCTCGCAAACTCTTTGTTTAAAGCTTCGTATTGCTTCACCAAAACGGGATAGCTTCTAACCAAAGCTAAATCGGCATCATATTTTGCTTTAACCGTATTTAAAACCCCCTTTTTTTGGCTTAAGCGCGCCTCTGACTTTGAATAAGACAGAAAATAATAGCCGCCCATAATAATTATGAATATTGCAACGCTCACAATTAAGCCATAGCCTGCTGGTCCATTAAATTTAATATTACGCGCTAATTTAGTGTCCATAGATTATTTATTGTTTACGGCACTTTTAATGCCCGGTTTATAATTTGCGTTAAATGTTAAATTAAAATTTTGGAGTTTTAATTCTTGTTTTTTGACCTCGGATGTCTGCAATAGCGTCACATTATTAAAATAATCGGTTTTGTTTAAATTATCCATGAAGAGCGATACAACCTGTCCGTCGAGGGCGATGCCGTTCACGCTTATATTGCCGTTAACCGACTTTAAAGAGTCGATCCATGCAAACCGGGGAAGCGCCGTTGTTATATAATATATATAACCTATCGGCCCGCTCTGTTCTTTTTTTAATGTTTTTATAATATTAATCTTTTGAAGAATATCGGCCTGTTTCTTTTTAATGGCGTTAACCTTTTGAACTTTGGGAAGCAGAGCGGAAGTCTTGCCGTTATATACCTTAATATTATTATTGACCGCATTAATCTTTGCCGTAATGGCTAAATTCATTGCCTCCGCAGCAACGACGCCCGCTATAATCGGTATTATCACAAAGCCGCTTATGCTCTTTATGCTTTTCTTTTCGATTTTAATTCTTGTCTTTTTCTGCTTTTTATTTAAATTAACTTTAATCATGCCATCTCCGCCATCTTCGCCCGCCGAAAAGACCTGCTTTTCGGAATTTGCGGGCGAAGATATGGAAGCCTTCGGCTTCCTCATTAAGTTACTTCATAATTTTATTATTCAAGCCCTCGTAATGCCAGCCCGACGACAACGCCGAACAGATGGCTTCGGTTATCGGCTGATTCATCTTTAAAAAGAATATTCCTGAACGGATTTATAACCTCTACCGGGATATTCAGTTTGCCCTCTATATCGCCCGAAAGACCTGGTAATTTACTTGAGCCGCCCGTTAAATAAATCTTTTTAGGATATTGTTTGTCGTTATTCGCCGCAAAATAATCTACCGTCCTTTGAATTTCCGAGGTCACTCTGGATATTATCATATTGAGATAAACGGCGTAATTCGATTGAAAATTAATATCCCGATTGCCGATATCGCCGGTTTTTATATTTTCTGCTTCGTTAAAATCTATCTGAAATTTCTTGGCTATCTCCTCGGTAATATTCACTCCTCCGATAGGAATATCCCTTCTAAACAAATTCAAACCTTTTTTAATTACATGAACATTTGTTTCCGATGCGCCGACTCTCACAAGCGATACAAGCTCGTCAAATTCTTCCGGATAGTTAAAGTTAAACATGTTTTCGACGGCTATACAATCCACATCCACCCTGAACGGATTTAGGCCGCATTCCTGTATGAGTTCTGTTTGATTGTTGATGATGTCTTTTTTACCTGCGACTATCATTATCATATTGTTGTTCGGATCCGTTTGAGATTCTCCTAAAACGACATAATCGTAAAAAACCTCGTTTATATCATAAGTAATGTATTGCTGGGCTTCGTAATATATCGACGAATCAAGCTCGCCTTCTTTCATTTTTGGCATTTCGATTGTTTTTATAATAACATGCTTGCACGGTACCGCTATAACGACATTTTTTTCTTTAATCCCAAGTCTCGAAAACGAACTTTTTAAATAAGAGGCGACGGAAGCCTTATCGTTTATTACCCCGCCGCTGACGGCACCGCCAGGTAAACCTATTACATCGGAATCCAAAACACGGTATTTATGACCCGACTTCGAAAGCCTTAATACCTTAATCGAATCCGAACCTATATCGATTCCTACGCCGTTTTTTAAACCAAAGCTAAGTTTAAATGCCATATAAGTTTATTACCCCTGTAATTTGACCGCTCCATGAAGTTACTTCGTAACTTTAAGTCCCCGTTCCCCGTCCATTTACTTACTTAATATTATATCGTCATTTTTTAATATTTTAATTAATTAATTATCATTAATTTTTATAACTATTTTAATGTAAATTATAATTAAATATAAAGATAAATCAAAACCGCTTTGATTGTCAAGTCTTTTTTATTAATTCTATTAAAAATTTTTAATTTATTTTTTTATCGATTTTTTTATTTCAATTTTGGCTTCAAAAATCGTATAATGTTTCCTAAAAATTATGAACAAAAACAAAATCATTCTATATTCTCTTTTTGCCGCACTGATAATCCTTTTTATAATCAGACTCGTATTGATAACAAAAATAGACCTGATTCCCGAGGAAACCTATTACTGGCAATGGTCAAGGCATTTATCGCTTTCTTACTATGATATGTCGCCTATGGTTGCCTATACGATAGCCTTGACGACATTTTTCGGCAGGCTTAATTCTCAGTTTTTCGTGAGGTTCGCGGCGCCTGCGATTTCTTTGATTTTATCGATATATGTATATTTGGCTTTAAAAAAGATTACGAACAATAATCTGCTTTCTCTGCTGTGGGCGGTGCTTTTAAACACAATCCCGATACTTAATGTCGGTTCGATATTAATTGTCTATGGAAACCTGCAAATGTTATTTTTCTCGCTGACGATATTGCTTTTAATATACCTTATTCTGACCAAAAAGGATTTTTATTGGTATCTCATAGGAATTTCAACGGGGCTTGCGCTGCTCAGCAAATATACGGCGGTTTTTATATACCCCATAGTGTTTTTATTTCTCGTTTTAAGCAAAAACTATCGTAAATATTTTTTTAAAAAAGAACCGTATTTAGCCCTTTTAATCGGGGCAGCCATATTTTCGCCCGTAATAATATGGAATTACCTGAACAATTTTGTATCTTTCAGGCATCTTATGACATTATCGGGTCATTTTGTAGGCTTTAGCGCATTTTTATCGAATCTGTTTTTATTTTTTATTTCCCAGATGGGTATAGTTTCCCCGTTTATATTTATAATTATGCTAATATCTATTTTTATAGGTTTCTATCTTGGATTAAAAGAAAATAACGACATATATTTAGCGCTATCCATATCATCCTTAGCTCCATTTTTATATTTTATATATCAATGTGCAAAAACAACGGTTCAGCCTAATTGGCCCGTATTTTTATATTTTCCCGCTTTTTTATTATCTTTTATCCTGATACTGCGCTTAAACTTAAATTTAAAATCGAAAAAACTTAAAAACTTAACAACCTATTTTTATGCCCTTTCTTTTATAACGGGACTTGTTTTTTCATTAATTATATTTTTAGAACCTTACTATCCGTTGATTAGCATTAAAATAAGCAAAAATCCTATGAGAGATGTATTGGGATGGAAAAAATTGGGGCATTATGTCGATAAGGAACTCGCGGCTCATAAAAAAGACAATTTATTAATAGCGGCAAGAAGGTTTCAGGTAGCAAGCGAACTTGCGTATTATGTAAAAGGAAAACCACAGACATACTCGTTTAATTATTTTATAAGAGATAACCAATATGCGTTCTGGAACAATTTTAACGATAAAAAAGGACGAAATTTCCTTTACATAATAGACATAAAATACGGCAAAAATATAGAAAACAAGTTATGCCAAAATTTTAAAAGCTGCACGCTGTTAAAAGAGGCGGCAATAACGGATAATCATGAAACAATAAGAACCGTAAAGATTTATTTGTTAAAAGACTTCTTATATAAAGATAAATACCTGTTTGAAAAATTCTCCTCGAAAGAGTTTTAACCCGGGATATATACTTATCTTATGCCAATTCATTTAATGCCTTTTCAAATGCTTTCGCATGAGCGCTTTCAGCCCTGCTCACCATTTCAAACCATTTTGCCAATTCCTCGTTGCCCTCAAGCCTTGCTTCTTTAGCCATTCTTGGATACATCTCCGCAACCTCGTATTTTTCACCCTCTATAGCCGCTTTTAAATTTTCTATCGTCGATTTTATCCCTTTTAAATGATTTAAATGTCCAAGCGCGTGCGCTGTTTCACCTTCGGAAATAGTTCTAAATAACTCTGCAACCTCTGGATACCCTTCGGCATCGGCCTGCCTTGCGTAAGCAAGGTATTTTCTATTAGCCTGAGACTCTCCCGAAAAAGCCTCCTTTAAATTATCTTCCGATTTCGACATAAAATATACCTCCTCTTTAATCATAACCGATTTATTTTATCTTATTTTCTGGATTCCTGCTTTCGCAGGAATGACAATGCTGAAATTTAACTTTTCACTCAACAGATGTCATTCCTGCGAAAGCAGGAATCCAGAAGTTGCTTAGCATTAGAAAGTTTATATATTTCTAATGCAGGATTAAGGTTATTAAAATCCCTTTTCCTGAAGCACTTTAACAGGGTCTGAAATCATATCGCTAAACTCGGCTTCTTTTTTGGAAAAACCAAATGCCAGCGCCATAAGTTGAGTTAAATATACAACCGGAAGCCCTGAATCCTTTCCAAACTTTTCGACTATCTTAGGCTGATTTACATCCAGCGCGCCCGCGCATTTTGGACAGATAAGAACAAGGAAATCCGCCCCTGCTTTTTTTGCCTTCGAAAGCGTCTGCGAACATAACGCAAAAGAGGTTTCTTCATCCTGAACAACATTTCTTCCGCCGCAGCACTGCACCTCGTTGCCGTAAAAAACGACTTCCGCACCCATAGCTTCTAAAAAATCATTCATAAACCGGGGTCTTTCGGAATTGTCTAACTCAGGTTTTTTATCGGTAAAAGTGTACATAGACGGCCTTGAGTAAAGGCATCCGTAATATGGCGCCGCTTTTAAACCTTTTAACGGCTTAACCGTATTTTTCTTTACCTCGTCCACCCCTTTTTCGTTATATAAAAACTCCAGAATATGCCTTGCTTCGCCGTCAGGGGTAAACTCGCCTTCAATTTCGCCCGTTTCTTTAAATATAGCGTTGACGGAGGCAAGTTCGTTTTTATTTTCCCTTACCCTTGTAATGGACCTGCTAAACTCGTGATAGCAGACCGAACATGCCATAACCAAATCTTTTGAGCCAAGCTGCGATTTTGCAAGCATCATATTTCTAAGCGGTAGATACATCGAAACCGCCCCTTTAGATTTCATCTCTCCTATGCCGCAGCAATTATAACCTTGCAGCTCGACAAGTTCGATGCCCATTTTTTTCGATACTAATTTAGAACTGTTATTATAAGCTCTATCTATCGTTAACAAAGCACATCCGGGATAATATGCCGCCTGGTTTTCCTTTAATTTTTCCATGTAAACCCCCATTAATTAATTTTTACCTTAATCCAGTCCTTGCCGCAAACATTTTATGCCTCGCTTCTTTCAAGGGCATTGGCATTTTTTAAATAATTTTCTATCGCCCCTTTTGATTTTCCCCAATTATGCGGTCTGCCGAGCTTTAATATCGAAAAGGCCCGTCCATCCTTAACCATTTTAAAAATAGCATCCCTTTCTATTTTTCCGATAAGTTCCTTTGTTCTCCCCATCTTTCGCATCGACGAGGTATGAAGCTTTGCCAGGTCTAATCTTCCGTGTCCCAGAATCATATCCTCGTATATCTTTTTAACATCTTCGTCAACTTTCAATTTACTTTCCACTTCTTCGGGAAAATATTTTTTTATCAAAAGCGCAAGCGCCTCCATCATTTCGGCGGGGTTTACCTGTTTAGGGCATCTCTGGGAACATTTATAGCACCCGACGCAACGCCATGCGACATCCACATATTTTTTTAACTCTTTTAAGTTGCCGAGCTGCATCATGTAAATAAATGCCCTCGGATTAAATCTCCGGTATAGCGGGGTCACGGTACAGCTTGCCGTACACATTCCGCACTGCCAGCATCTGTTAATTCTCGAACCTACAACCGTTTCTTTAATCTCCCGAAAGAAGCCCCTGTCAAACTCCGAATCGACCCTCGTAGTAATGAATGTATTCCATCTGCCCGAAACATCGACCCCGTCGATAACTAAATTTTTTTCTTCTTTGATGTGGTCGTCTTCGATTAAATGCCTTGCTATAATATGTTCTCCCTTTTCGGCAACAGGTCTTTTTTCTTGCTTTTCTAAAGCCATAAAGCCCTCCAAGTTTTAATAATATCCCGTTAATAATCCTTTAGTAATCCTGTAAAAATTATACCGCTACCGCTTCCGGCAACCCCAATTTTTCAATCCCCAATAACTTTTTCATCAATGTAAAGCCATCCGGCACACCGATAGATAAAGACTTAGATTCGGCATATACCATTTTATAAACATAATCCGAATACATATAACTTAAAAGAATATCGACGCCGTAAGGGGGTTCTATTGCAAAACCGTTTTTATTTGATAATTCATAAAGATAATCTGCCTCATCTTTCATTTCTTTAATACTAAACGGCATAATATAAGGATTTCCGTCCCATGTTCTTTTTAAAAAATCAGCCATGTAAGGCAAACAGCCGGTTCCGTTATCCTGCCTGTAAACCCATGATGTCCATAAAACATTCTTTTCGGGCTCGCAGAAATGCAAAACTTCTAAAGCAATATCCCTTTTAACGATAACGTTTTCATAAGGGATTGCCGCTAAAAACCGGCCCAACCTTATCTCTGCGGATTTTTTTGAATCGCTTAGATAATTAAACCCGTTGTTCAGAATATCAACGCTCACGGTCTCGATAATCTGTTTTTTATGCCTTCTTACGGAAAAAATAAAGGACAGTATCGTGTCGAATCTATCCATTTCTAATTTTCCATCCCGAACATCCGATAAAAATCCCCTGATAATTTCTGTTTTCCGGCTTAAAAGATCGTTAAACAAGCCTATTTTGCCTGCGGGTAAATTTTCTTTTATAATTTCAAAGAACTTTTCCTCGTATCTTTTGTCGATTTTATTGTTTTTTAAAATATATGTCATAAGAATTAATGATTTTTAACCGCATAAATATAGGCATCCATCGCAGCTGCGCCGCCCTCTGTAATCGAATCGGAAATAGCCTTCGGTCCCGTGCAGGCGCCCGCCAAAAATACGCCCTCTTTGCTGGATTTAAAAGGCGCCAGCGTGACATTCAGCGGCTTTAAAAATCCGTGCTCGTCAAGCTCAAGCCCAAGCTTTTTAGCCATTTCGGACGACTGGGGTCCGCCTTCCATGCCCGAAGCCAGCACAACCATATCGAACGGAATCTCGAACGGCCCTCTTAAAAGCGTATCCTCGCCCTTGCAAATAACCGTATTATCGGGTCCCGAGGTAATTTCGGCAACCCTGCCTTTAACTATCTGGACATCGTGCTCTTCCATAGCCTTCCAGTATAAATCTTCAAAAAATCCGTAAGTTCTTATGTCCATATAAAATATATACACTTCGCAATCGGGGAAATGTTCTCTGAGTTCGATAGCCTGTTTAACCGAAACGGTGCAGCATACCCTTGAACAGTACTGATTGCCGACATGCCTGTCCCTTGAACCCACGCATAATATAAAGGCAACATTTTTTGGCAGCTGTCCGTTAGAAGGTCTGGCAAAATTTCCCTCGCCCATCATTCTTTCCAAATCCTTAATATCGACTACATCATCGAATAATTGATAGGAATATTTGGCATCTCTCGCAGGATCGAAATGCTCAAAACCGGTAGCAACGATAACCGAATCAAAGGTTTTTGCTTCATTCCCGTCAGGCGATTTTATCTGCGCATCGAACTTTTTACCGTTTTCCTTAAAATCCGAAACCTCCGAAGATAAATATACCTTAATATTGCTGTTTGTTTCTGCCTTTTTAATCAGCTCGCCTATCACATTATCCGCAGGCTGCATATCCGGAAATAAAAATTTATATTTAAATTTCTTAGGATTGCCGCCAAGAAACGAATCCCTTTCCGCCAGAGTTACCTTTACGCCCAATTCGGCAAGCATAGTCGCCGCATTTAAACCTGCCGGACCCGCGCCTATTACCAAAATATTCTCAGCCATATAAAATCCTCCAATGAATTATCTTAAATCACCGTTAGAAATTTTTTTATCTGGATTCCCGCTTTCGCGGGAATGACAACCGTTTGGTGAAAAGTTATATCCCCGTAAAGTCATTCCCGCGAAAGCGGGAATCCAGAATTTATAACATGCCGAAACAATTGCGATAGTTCGTAACGATGATTTAAGGTGTTATTATTAAATATATTTTTACGTCTTAATTTTATTTCGGATACTCGTACAAATTAACGGTCTTTCCGCCTGCCTTAAGCTCTTCCAGATAGGCATTGTATTCCTCTTCGGACTTCCTCCAGTCTATTCCCATCTTTTCGCACAGAGGCCTCCAGTCCGTCGTATGCCACTGAAGCTGAACGATTTTATAAACATCGGCGCCGCAGGCTAAAGCGGCAAACATGACATCCGCCATAACCGGAACCTGCTCGGTATAGCCCATAGCCTTTCCGATCCACTGGTTTTTATCGAGCGTTGTCGTACAGCCGGTATCCTGCGTAATACAGACATCGGAGTGAGCCTCTCTAACCATAGGTCTGATTTTTCTATCCATCACGAACGACCTCGATGCTTCCCTTTCGGTTAAAATATGCCTGAAACCGAACCCGCAACAGTCGTACCATGTCGAATAATCGGCAACCTGCGCTCCCAGGGCAAGCGTAACACCCGTGGATACCGCCGTCCGTTTCCCTGCATAAATATCTTTATCGTAAATGCAATCCTCGGGTATCATTTTATAAGTGTGGCAGGCAGGATGAACCGTCGCTATCACATTACTAAGGTCATATTTTTTTAATTTGGCTATTTCAAAACGCATAACATGAACCCATTCGCTGTAATGCACGATATATTCGGGAATAACAAGTTCCCTGCCGATTTTGTGCATTATCCTCCTGACCTCGTCTCTTAACTCCTTATGTTCGACAAGCAGGTTTCGCATTTCTTTATAATCCCCGAATGTAGTGGCGCAATGAAACAACGGAAACAGTCCGAGTTCATAAGCCCTGTGCCAGTTCCTGACGGCAACGGCGGCAAGCCCCACCGGATTGGATGTGCCTGAACCGTGATAATTCCATGCGGTGCACGATGTCTGATTTCTTTCGTCGACATATTCAAGTCCAAACTTATTCATAAACCATAAAAGCGATACGGGATAGCCGGGGATGTTTCCGCACTGCCCGCATGATTTATGGTGCCACAATTTATTGGTTGGAATCTTTTTCTTCCAGCCGAACAGGGTTTCGGCTTCGATAGGCTTATTTTCATCCTTTACATGTATAACCTTAACCTCTCCCTTTGCCTCGAGTTCCAAAAGTTCGTCATGAATATCCTCAAGCTTTCTTCCCGCAGCGTGAATATAGTCGGATTTTACATTGGCAAGACCTAATCTGTTATTTATTTCGATAGCCATATATCTCTCCTTTTTTTGTAATTCCCATCTGTTTAATTTGTCATTCCCGTCTTTTTAATTTGTCATTCCCGCGCAGGCGGTAATCCAGTCTTACATTGCCCTTTCCGTTAAGAACTCCTCACATCGTCCACTATATCCTGTATAATCTCGTATAAAGAAGGGTCAACGGATTCTATAATCTTAAAAACCCCCGCTTCGTCAAATATATCATAAAGCTCTTTCATAGTTTCTGGGGCAACATCCCATGCAAGATTTGTGACCTGAAGGGTCGGCATAGGAATGGCTTTTCTTTTAGCGGCAAGATCGGTGGAGGCATAGCCTATATGCGGACCCCAATCGGGAAAGAAATCCGGCTGAATCATGTCGGGGGAAAGCTGGTTGCCGTAAGCCGTGAGCTTTAAGAGAACCCTCGAGTATGGTTTTAAAACCTTTTTTGCGGATTCAAAGCCTCTCCTGACGGCAATTTCCCTTAATATTGCAATTACTCCGCCTGGACTGTTGAGAAACGGGCAAATCATCGCACAGGTAAAGCATTGAAAGCATGCCCAGACATATTCGTCCATCATCGTCCAGATAAGCTCGGGGTCTTTTGATTTCATTTTTTGCAGAACTATGCGGGGAGAAAAATCGAAAAACCTGTGAGGCGGGCAGCCGCCCGTACATACGCCGCAGTTTAAACATCCTCTGACATACTCTTCATATCTAAAATCTTTTTTTGCTTCTTCGAAAATCTCTTTTTTAAACTCGAACGGAACAATGCTTACCCCATTTTCATCATATTCCATAAATTACTCCCTCTATTTATTGGTTTGATTTTAATTTAATATAAATTTATCGGTAAAATGTAAAAACGGAAATTTGCCTATAGTTTAATTCTATCTTAATAATTCAAAAAATCAAGAAGCTAAAATCACATTTATCGATTTATTTAAATTTATTTGATAAATCTATCGTACTTGCACATATGCCCGCGCCTGCGCTTTTTTCCACGCCTTTATAATTTATAATAAATAATAATATTATAAAGTATCCTCGATATCTTCTACCTCATCCGCCTTTTTAGAAGCGGCCCTGCTAAACATGTTAAGTTCACGGGATGAGCGAATAATGTCTTCGGAAGACGAGGTTGCATGCAAGATTTGTAAATATTGAAGAATGGTAACAAAAAATAGTCCGCCTATCATATTGCCTATGATAGTTAAAGGAACATAAGGATAAAGCCATGAAAGGTATGATATATGGGAACCGGTATTAATAGCGATTAAAATTTCGGATGAAGCAACGACGATGTGGCTGAATGAATTTAAAAAAATTAAAAAACCGACAATCCATATTATAAAAATTCTCGCAAGAGTGCCGCTTGAGGCAATTAAAAGCCATGTCATAAGCGTAATCAGCCATCCGGCAAAAATTGCGCTTAAAACCATTACAAACGGACTTTTACTCATATAGCTATTGGCTACGCTATGTATGTGGCTTACGACGAATGAGGGAACCAGCTGGTTTAACGAGCCGGCGATAGCGAGGGCAAATATAAAAATTCCGGCCATATTACCTATTAATGTTAACGACCATAATTTTAAAAGGCTTCCGATTTTATTTTTTTTTGCGATGACGGAAGTAACAGGAACTAAAAAATTTTCGGTAAAAAGTTCGCTTTTGCCAATCATTAAAAAGATAAAACCGATTGGGAAAAATAGCGCCCCGAATATTTTAGAAATATTTGCCCCGACAAAAGGAGCGGTTGCGCCCGCAACATAAGAAGAAGCTATTATGCCGAAGGTAACATTCATACCCGCAATTAAACCTGACATCGACATCTCGAGCCATGTCCTGTTAAGGCGGGTCTGCCCGACCTCGACGGATGCTTTAAAAATCTCGGACGGCTCTTTCCCTCCCGGTTTTTCAGCGCCATTAATAGCGCCGATGCGGGCTTTTGTGGACTCTAAAACTTCGTTTATCCTTTTTGATAAATATAAAGAATGATGTATCTCTTCGGCAAGATTATTTTCTAAAAGCGCCCTCACACCCGGGTCGGAGGTGATTTCCAGCCCTGCGGTATAATCGTTTATTGCGTTTTCTTCTATTTTTAAATCAATCCTGAGCATATCTAACGGAGCCGCAACCTGATGCGAGGCTTTGCTGACGCCTTTTTGTGCTTCCCTGATTTCATCAAGCGGTTTCGGCGTGCCGCCAAGTTCTGTTATTTTTTCCCTGATATTGATAATATGCCCGCTTTCCGTCGAGGCAAAGGATTTTAGCGCCTGAACTAATGTAGGGTCTTTAAGGGTTTTTGCCTGCTCCATATACAGATCCCGACCGGCAACCTCGGCGGCAAGGTATTTTTGGAGCAAAAGGATAGTTTCTTTTATTTTCTTTTTATCGCTGTCTCTATCGTCATGCTTAATATATAAATCGGTCATTTGACTTTATATTATAATTCATTGCGCATGATTTTGCAACCTCGGTATCTGCAATTTTGGGGATATCGGGTTCATTGACTTCAAAGTCATTATGTTATAAAATAAAATCCCTATGGCATTAAATAATAATAACGATAACACCTACGAAACAGCCCCCGCTTCGACAAAAAGGCTTTTAATTGCCATTCTTTCTACGATTGCCCTTGCAGACTTCGGATTAGGATTAAACACGGTCGTTCTCCCCCTCTATGCAAAAAGTTTAGGCGCCAGCATAATTACAATCGGATTAATAATAGCCGCTTTCGGACTCGCCCGTATATTGGTAAATATACCTGTAAGCATAATAAGCAAAAAACTTAAATCCCAATACATTCATATAGGAATGCTGTTTATTTTTCTGGGCGCCGCCGGCTACCTCCTCTCAACGGCATATTACCAGTTATTTATTTTTAGATTTTTGGAAGGTTTTGGTTCAGGCATTATAAATACTTCTTCAATGATAATTCTTACCAAACATCTTTACAGGGATGAAAAAAGAGGGAAGGTTTTAAGCAGATATATGATAGCAAGAAGGCTTTCAATGGGTTCCGCCCCTTTCCTTGGAGCTATTGTCGCATATGAGTTTACCGACAAAACAGCCTTTTTGCTTTATACGGTAATTATGCTTATAGGACTAATAATAGCTTTTTACAACAAAAAATTCTTAAATAACATAAAAATACCTGAAACTGCGGATAAATTTGCAAGCGAACCGGATGGAAATACAAATGAACCGGAAAACAAGGAGCGTAAGGTAAGTAAAGGATATTTTAAAAAATATTCCGCCCTTCTATATGACTTAAATTTTATAGCCCTCTGTTTCCTAACCTTCTCTTTTTTCTTTTCGAGGATAGGCTCGAGAAGGGAGCTGGTGCCTCTCGTGGGCGTCAGCGTAATGAATTTAAACAAGGCAAGCATAGGTCTTCTTATTTCTATATCCGCTGTGATAGGAGTGGTGCTCACATACTATTCCGATAGAGTAATAAACATAATGGGAGTAAAAAAATCTATCATAACATCCTTCATTATAAGCGCGGCCGGCGTGCTAAGCTTTATTATTTTCAAAAACCTGTTCACATTCGGCGCTTCTATCATACTTATAAGCGCGGGCGGCGGTTTTTCGGGGCCGGCAAGAAATCTATATCTTATGGATAGCGTCGATAAAAATCATTATGACGAGGCAATAGGAATTTACAGAACATTGAGCGATTTAGGGTTTGTTTTAGGGCCGTTTGCCGTAGGCGCCGTATTTGATTACTTCAATTTTATATCGGCTTACAGCTTAGTCGCCCTCGTCATTATCGTAGCGACAATAATATTTGGTCTTTTTGCAAAATCATACGATAATAAACCGCCGATGTGGCTTAATTCCGGATTAAACGAGTGAAATCAACCTGCCGCAAATAAACCCGAAGGCGGCGGCGGCACCGCCTATTAAAACCATCTCCGTAGAACTCTTTAATCCGTTGGTTTTTGTAACTTTAGCTTTTGCAAAGCCGGCAAATATCAAAACTAATATAGAAAGCAAAATGGACATAACGATTGCCATAAAAGAATTTCTGGTAAAAAAATATGGAATTAGCGGCGGAATACCCCCCGCTAAAAAAGACAAACCTGTATAAGAAGCGATTTTAAGAGGTTTTTCATAATAATTAAGACTTATCCCTAACTCATCCTGTACCATAAAATTAAGCAAAACCTTTTTGTCGGACATAAGCCTTTTAACTATCGGGTCGATTTCTTCTTTCGTAAAGCCCTTATCCGCGTATAACTCATAAATCTCTTCTATTTCGTGGTTAGGGTTTTCCGCAATCTCCCTTTTTTCCCTTCTAATTTCTTTTTGGTAAAATTCGTTTTGGGACTTTGTGGCAAGATAAGCCCCGAAAAACATCGAAACCGTCCCTGCAACAATCTCGGCCACACCCGACATAAGAACTATTCTGGTGTTTACAAGGGCTCCGGTAACGCCCGCTACAAATCCCACGGTTGTAACTAAGCCGTCGTTTATCCCAAAAACAAACTCCCTGATGAGTTTCCCTTCAGGGGTATGCCAGTCCTCGTTATGAAATCTTTTTAAAGGGTCCATAGGTTTAATTAAATAATTATAATTACCTTAAATCACCGTTAGAAATTTCTTTTTCTGGATTCCCGCTGAAGCGGGTTGGGACACCCGTCGGGTTAAAAGTTAAATGCCTGCAAAGTCATTCCCGCGAAAGCGGGAATCCAGATTTAACATGGCTTTTGAGTATATAATGTAATTTCTAATGCAGGATTAAGGAATTATTATTTATTTGACGATAAGAATCGAACAGGGCAGTGCGTTTACCACTCTTTCGGCGGTACTGCCGAAAAGTATTTCGGCTAATTTTTCTTTATCCTTTCCCTTATGTCCCAAAATTAAAAGTTTTTTTCTCGTCCCTATCATGAAATCCGTTATCTCTTTGCATGGAACACCCTTCCTGACAATCACCTCAAGATTGGATTTTTCCTTCGTAAAACGGTAGCCTAATCCGCGGACGGCATCCTCTGCCTTTTCTGCCAGATTTTTTTCGTAATTCTTTATTTCTTCCGGCTTTAAATTCTTTACCGCCTTTTCGTCGATAACATATAAAATCGTGAACATCTTGATTATATCGGCAGGCACTTTATTTATGAACGGCAAAGCCCTGAGCGAAAACTCCGAAAAATCGGTAGCAAAGACGACATCCGCAAAAAGATTTTTGCAATTCATTTTTTCATCGTTTTTTATAATACCCGATGCGTGAAACAAAACTCTTTTCATAATAAGTACCGGCTTATCGACTTTAATTAAAATGTCATATAGCGGCGAGCCGTAAAATGAAAGAAAGCCTCTGGACTTAATGCCGGCCTTTTTATCGAGAACGACGAAGTCTATATTTTCATTTTTTGCCTCATCCGCAATTTCACCTGCTATATTACCGGTTCTTATCACATAGCGAACGCCGAATCCCAATTTCTCGAGGTCTTTTTTTATATCCTTAAGTTTAATTTCCGCAAGTCTCTTTATCTTTTCCTCATCCTCTTTTTTATAAACGGAATAAAGGCTGTGCTGAAAAAGGGCGGGATCGATGACATGGGCGAGTACGATTTCTTTTAAGCCGAGCTTCGAATAATTCGCAAAACAGTCGAGATTTTCGTAATAGAAATCGCCGAAATTTATGGCGTAAAGCGCGGTGTTAAGCATATCAAATCCTCAAATCTTCCAAAAGACTTTTACTTTCTTTTTTCTGAATTTTTCTCCAAGTTCTCGTTTATTTTTTCGATAAGGAATATTTTTAAAAGGGATTGGTAAGGCACATCCCTCTTGTTTGCCAAAAATTTAAGTTCTTCTATGAGATATTCAGGCATTCTGACGGATATAGTTTTGAGAGACGGCTTGAGATTAGGAAGCTTAATTTTTTCGGCATTGTCCCAGTTTATAAATTCGGTAGAGTCCCCCGCCCCCCAAAATTCTCTTTCTTCGTCTTCGTTTTTAAATTTAGGAATTTTTTTCATAATTTTTATATATCTCCTTTTCTTTTTTATTCATATCTCTTGCAGAAATTACTCTTATTTTATTATTTCTCACGGTAAAAACGATAAATAACGACCTGCTCATGTTCGTATGTCCCAACAGATAAAACCTTGTTTCTTTTTCGGAATGTTTTTTGTCGAAATAAACAATTAAAGGCTCATTAAAAAACGCTTCTTCGCATTCTATATAATGTACTTGATGCTTTACGCTATTTTTATATTTATTATTTTCGTCCCATTCAAAACCTGCACAGTTAAACAAAAGTTGTTTAATTATTTTATCCATATTAAAAGTATATCTTAAACATATACATTAATCAATAATATTTTTGCAAATGGGGACGAAATATCCTGTAAAATCAGGAATTGGGCAGTTCGGCTTCGACATAGATGCCGGTGCAGTTGCCGGTGCCGGTGCCTTTGATACCGACCTCCGCCGTAACCTCTCTTTCCGTTCCGCCGGCAAAGCCGTTGGAAGTGATGATGTAATAGGTACAGTTGCCGGTGCCGCCGCCGGTACCGCTCAATGTGCCATAAACGGCGCAAAAAGCCGGAGTATAATTAACGGAATGGAGTAAGTTGCCCTGTAAGTTGCCGGAAAGATATTGTGGTGAGCCGATACTGCCACTTACCCCCGGCGGCAAAACGGGAGGATTCGGACAGCCTGACGGACGTGTACCGGAAAAAGCGCCTTGATTTTCCAGTTCGTAAAGCGTTATCTCCACTCCCGATTTTGCGGCGTATTTCGCCGCCACGCCCGTCAGATTAGACCTCGAAACGATGCTTCCGCTTGCCATAAGATATGCGAAAATCGACCCAGCCAGCCCCAGCACTATAATAATTATAATCGCAAGGATTATGGAAATACCCTTATTGGAATTAACAACCCCGTTTTTTAAAAATTTTATCATAATCATTAGTTTGTCATTACTGCGGATTTGCCACGATAACCGAAACCCCGCCCGTCTGGCTGTAACCCGCCAAATTTGTTACCGTAAAATTTATATTGCAGGAATAGACTTTTGTTGTCGTATTTTTATTGCAATAAGATGAAGCCGCTGGTGGCGGAGGTGGCGGAGGCGGAGGCTTCAGGCAACCGCTTAAAGAAACCGCCGCGCTAAAAATTAATGCCGCTAATATAATCCGCAACGGGATACGATGTCGTTCCATTAGTCGTAGTTACCTCTTTATATAATGCGTTATTATTTGGATTCACGCAAAACACCACAAGCTCTTGCTCTTGGTTTGCGGTTCCGGTTATATATTTATAAAAAGCAACCTCGTTGCACGGGGTGGCGGAAGAACCGCAAGATGTCGTCTGACTCGATAAATTAGCTATTACGATAGGCAGGTTTTGGTTCTTGTCCGGATTAATTTTATGTTTCAATTTACAATAAGCCTTAGCCGCAGGTCTTATATATCCTGACGGCTTAGCCGCATTTTCCAAATTCCTCCTGAGCGCCGATATTGCGTAAGTCATAGAATTATTCGAATGAAGATAATTTTCGTTCTGTAAATAGTCGCTTATTCCCCACATTACGACTTCGTACAACCCTATCGACAGGATGCCGATAAGAAGTATCGTCATAACCAGTTCGATAAGGGTAAACCCGCCCTTATTTTTCTTAATACCATTCAAAGTCTTCATTATCATCTTCGTAAAAATTTAAGAATATACCTTGTCATTCCTGCGAAAGCCCTGCCGTCATTCCTGCGAAAGCAGGAATCCAGTCTTTGTTATTAACATATGCTTTCATATAAATCTATCCATTCGGGGTTGTCTTTTTCAATTAATCTTAATTTCCATGTCCTCTTCCATTTCTTTATCTGTTTTTCTCTATTAATAGCCGATTCTGCGGAATCGTGTATCTCATACCAAACTAATACATGGATGTTATATTTCTTTGTAAAGCCTTCGACTACATTTTGTTTATGTTCATAAACCCTTTTAATAATATCCGAAGTAACGCCTGTATATAAAGTGCCGTTACGTTTACTGCTCAGAATATAAACATAATATTTTTTCATTCTTAATGCTTTTTCTGGATTATCGCTTCGCTCTCGTGTCTGACGACACTCGTGAAGTTTCTTTGAAACTTTCCCGCCTTCGCGGGAATGACAATAACTAAAATTTTTCTTCGCATACCCTTTCGCGGGAATGACGAATCGTTAATAATTAGCAAAAATCGTCGAAACCGTTACCGGATAACTTGCCGGAGCGGCGGGGCAAGTCCCGCCCGAATTTAACGCAAACCAGCCCGTTCGAACTATCGTCTGAATAAAATCGGTAGGACTCTCGCTTCCACTAATAGTTCCGTTTCCGTTAGTATCGGTAAAATTAACATTTTGAGCCGTTATAGCCGTGTAAAAGCACTCGTCGTTTACATTTATCGGGCCCTGAGGTGTGGTATAAAAACTTGAAGGACAATACCAAGTATTTATTCCATTTCCATTACTACTACAATTACTGCTGCCCGTATTATTAAACGCGCTGCACACCCCGCTCACGCTCCCTCCGTTCCTACAGTAATTCAACTCCGCCATAGTTTGCTTTGCCACATTAACCGCCGTTTGCTGATTTACTATATTTACGCTCTTTGCCGAACCCACGATAAAACTTTCGGCTATCGCGCTTAAAGAAAGTCCGATTATAATAATCGTAATCACTATCTCCAGAAGGCTGAACCCGCCCGTATCTTTACTTTTTTTAATATGCTTAAGCATTAAGCTGAATTATATGGTTTTTGTTAATTATCCGCTCATTATTAGAAAATCATAAAGAAATTATATCTTAATATTAAGCCATTTTCAAACTTACAAATATTATAAAAATCTGTTATAATTTATAAATGTTTTACGGGATAATGCTCACTGGAACAACAAAAATTAATAAACGGTGCAACCTGCATAATGAATGACATTAGAATAGGATGCGGCTACGACATCCACAAATTTTTAGAGGTTGCGCTTTTTGAAAAAGCCGCCAAAAGACTTTATCTCGGAGGGGTGTTAATCGAGGGGCATATCGGGGTTGCCGCCCATTCCGACGGCGATGTCGTTCTTCACTCCCTTACCGATGCCCTTCTCGGCGCTCTGAGCCTGCCCGATATAGGCGTTCTTTATCCCGATAACCTTAAATCGACAAAAGGGGTCAGCAGCATCGAAATTATAAAATATGCCTATAAATTGGTTCAGGAAAAGGGGTACGCGCTGGCAAACGCCGACATCACGATTATAACCCAGACGCCGAAAATATCCGCCTATAAAGAACAAATGATAAATTCGGTATCAGCCGCGCTCGGCGTTGACAAATCCCGCGTCAACATTAAAGGAAAAACCAAAGAAGGGCTTGACTCTGTGGGAAAACAAAAAGCGATAGAAGCTTTTAGCGTCTGCCTTATATCGCAACAGTAAATTCTTTCTTTTTTCTTTGCCCGATTTCCGCTTTTACCCTGCGTTTCTACTGAGGGATTAAGGTATGATTATGGTATAATAAACAATACAAAATAAATTATTTAATAAAATGAAATCATACGCGATATTGCTTGCCGCCGGAGCAGGTTTAAGAACGGGGCTTAATGTCCCAAAACAGCTTGTAAAAATCAAGGATAAAGAAATTATACTCCACAGCCTTGAAATATTTACAAAATCGAATATTAATTTTGATGCCGTCGTTATAGCAACGCCGCCTTCTACAGTTTTTGGTTTTAACTGGAGCGATTTTTTTAAGAAAAATACCGCAGGCGGCGATATAAAAAAATTGCACATAATAACCGGCGGCGCGGCAAGACAGGATTCCGTGGACAACTCCATAAAATATTTAGAAAGTATTTTACCTGCCTCCGAGGCGGAAAATGCCATCGTCTTTATTCACGACGCCGCAAGGCCGTTTGTAAAGGACGAAGAATTAAGCCTGCTTTTAGATAAAGCAGCGGTCCACGGCGCCGCTTTTTTATGTTCGCAGGCAACGGAAACGATTAAAGAAATAAATTCTCAAGAAATAAATTTTGACAAATCGATATTGCCGTACCCTCTTAAACTTAAAACCGTTAAAAGGGACAATTTAATATCCGCAAAAACTCCTCAAGTATTTAAGTTTAACATTATAAAAAAGGCTCTTCACGAAGCCCGCCGAACAGGCTTTACATCGACCGACGACATATCTTTAGTGGAAAATTTAGGCTTAACGGTCGTGCCGATACTATCGACGGACTTCAATATAAAAATAACCTCTGCCTTAGATATTGAAATTGCGGAATTGCTTTGCGATAAGTTTAAATAAAACTTAGCATAAAACTCAGCCCGATATTTACTTTTTTTGAAAACAATGCAATAATTGTCAATATAACTAATAACCCAAAATTGCCGATAGAAACTTCTATGCTGGATTCCTGCTTTCGCAGGAATGACAAGTTGAGGTTAAATATAATAGATTAAAATGTCATTCCCGCTTTCGCGGAAATGACACCTAAATGGGTGAAATTATAAATCACTGCATTGTCATTCCCGCGAAGGCGGGAATCCAGTGTTATTTAGCATTAAAACTTATAAATATTTTCTAAATCTGTATTTGGGATAACAGAGCGGTATTTCATTATGAAAAAATTATCGGCGTTAATCGTTATAATTTTATTCCTTCCCCAAACTGCTTACGGTTTTGGCTACTGCGGGGGCATGCCTTCGCCAAAACAGGTGCTTACCAAGCAGGATAAGCAAAAAGCCCGTTCCGTACTTAAGACCGAAAGCAAAGACAGCATTAAAAATAACTGTATGGACTGCCACTATATGGTTAATTTAGTCTCCAAAATGAATAAAAAACAGCGGTTAAAATGGTTCAGCGGAATAAAAAATTTAAGGGAAGTTATTAATGAACTCAATTTTAAACAACAAACGCACCATACAACAAAACAATAAACGATTCTTACGGTTATATGCGCACAGATAAAAATTCCTCGGGGGTTCGCGTCCGCTTTGCCCCAAGCCCTACGGGAAACCTCCATATAGGCGGTGTAAGAACGCTTTTGTTTAATTATCTTTTTGCCCTGAAAAACAAAGGCAGGTTTATTTTAAGGATAGACGATACGGACAGGGTTAGAAGTAAAAAAGAATACGAAGATTCTATCGTAGGCGATTTGGAATGGGTAGGTATTAAATGGGATGAATTTTACAGGCAGTCGGAAAGAACCGCCGTCTATGAAAACTACCTCGATATTCTTAAGAAAAAGGGGTTAATTTATGAATGCTTCTGCGACGAAGAAGATATTTTAAAATCCAAAGAGTTAGCGATAAGGTCAAAAAAACCTTATATTTATAGCGGCAGATGCCTGCATCTTTCGCCGGAAGAAAAAGAAGAATTCCGCTCCAAACTTAAAAAAAGGGGTCTTCACCCTTCAATCCGCATAAATGTTCTAAAAATTGGGCTAAACTTCGTGGAGTTTAACGATATGGTTCACGGACGCATATCTTTTAACCCTAAACTCATCGGCGATTTTATCCTTAGGACCGAAGATAGCAGATTTACTTATAACTTTGCATCTATAATCGACGACAGCGACTTAGGTATAACTCATGTAATAAGAGGCGAAGACCATATCCCCAATACGCCGAAGCAGATTTTACTCCTTAAGGCTTTAGAAAAAAATATACCGAATTTTGCGCATATTTCACTTTTATATGGAAAAGACGGCAAGATGATGTCGAAAAGAGACCTTGTTTCCAATATAGATTACTATAAAAACGAGGGCTATCTTCCGAACGCCATATTAAATTATCTCGCTATTACCGGCAATACCTTTATAGAACATAAAGTTTTTCTGGATTCCCGCTTACGCGGGAATGACACCCGTATTACCTGCAACACCTTTATAGAACATAAAGGCAAAACGGGTAGAAATGCAGGCGCGGCGGAAAAAGAGATATTTTCAAGCATATCCGAAATGGCATCCGCCTTCGATATAACAAGAACAAAAAGTTCGAGCGCCGTTTTTAACGAAGAAAAATTAAAATTCGTCAACGAAAAATGGCTTATTAATACCCCCGCCGCAGAACTAATTAATATTATTACGGAAAAATTCAGCCAGCTTGACGCCGTGCAGGCGGCGCCTTCGGGAAGCCCCAAGTCCCTTATGTCCAAACTTAAAGAAATCTATCCGACAGGAACATCTTTGAAGATAATAGATTTTTTAAAGCAGGAATTTAAAACCGTAAAGGAGATATTAGAAGAATTAAAAATATTCTTCGACGATTTCAAAATAAAAGCAAATGCGGATAACATTAACAATAATAAATATAACTTTGAAGACCTTAAAAGCCTGAAAACAATCCTGTGTGAAAACATTGAAAAAACGGCGGAGTTTAACGAAATTTCAATTAAAAACGCAATAAAAGAAACTGCCGCGGGCAGCAATAAGACCGTCAAGGACTGCTATGAGGCTTTAAGGCTTTTCCTTACGGGCAAATTAGACGGTCCTTCCATAATTAAAATCGCAGTCATTTTAGGCAAACAAAGGGTCATAGCAAGGCTGTCGTAATATCGTAACACCCAAAATTGCCGATAGAAAATTTTAATTCTGGATTCCCGCTTACGCGGGAATGACTTTGAGAGAATTTATCGTTTCACCCGTCGGGTGTCCCAACCCGCTTCAGTAGGAAAGTTCCAAAGGAACTTCACGAGTGCCGTAAGGCACGAGAGCGAAGCGGTAATCCAGATTTACTTAACATTGGAATATATAAACAGTTTCTAAATCGGGATTTGGCTAAACTGTCTCTCTATCGTAATTTATTTTTGCAAATATCATTCTGCCGCTCGATGTTTGAAGAACGCTTGTAACCGTAACATCGAGTTCCGAACCGACTAATTTCATTGCATCTTCGACCACTACCATAGTTCCGTCATCCATATAGGCAATACCCTGATTTTTTTCTCTTCCCTCTTTGGCAATTAAAACGGTTATCGCCTCTCCCGGAAGCAAAATCGGCCGAAGGGCTTTAACAAGGTCGTTAATGTTTAAAACATTAATATTTCTGACCTGCGCCACCTTGTTTAAATTAAAGTCGGTTGTGATAATTTTTCCGTTTTTTTCTTTTGCAAATGCGATTAGTTTTGCGTCAACCTCTTTAATATTCGGATAATCGATGTCAGCAAATTCGATATTGATATTTTTATCCTCTCTCAGCTCTTTTAATATATCGAGACCCCTTCTTCCTTTCACCCTTTTAAGCGGGTCCTGGGAATCGGCGATATGTTGAAGTTCATGGAGAACGAATGTGGGTATTATAAGAACGCCGTCGATAAAACCGGTTTTTGCTACATCGAGTATGCGTCCGTCAATCAAGGAACTTGTATCTATTACTTTATAATTGCGGCAGGACTCGGACTTATCCTGTTTACCCTCTATATCTTTTGGATTTAAATGGTGAGCCTTATTGGCAAAACCTCCGATGCTCACCTCGTCGCTTACCCTCAACCCGATGATAAGACCGAGATAGCCCGCGACAAAATTGACAAAAGCATAGGTTATATAACCTAAAAGATTGCCGGTAAAAAATCCTTTAAACAGTTGATATGTTACATAATTAATTATAAAAAGAGCTATAAAAAGCCCTATTCCACCCGCTAATATCTTTTTGGTGGATATGGATTCCATGCTTTTTTCAACGGTTACGACAATAAAACCTATCGTAAAACCAAATAAAAGCCCGACATAAGATAGAAGGTCGTTGTGCCAGTACTCCTTGCCGATTAAATAACCCAAAATTGCCGAAATCAAAACAAGAGATATTCTTACAAAAAGAATCGGCTCCTTATTAAAAATTTTCATTAAAATTCACCATTCAATTAAATCATTTTTATAAAATTCGTTTTAATTTATTTTATATATCAGCTAATTAGCAAGTAATCAGGATTTCAGGTTTTTATTTTTTTATCGCCTATTACTGAACGAATATCCGTTTTATTTTGTCCTCTACAAATGTCTCCGGCCTGTGCATAACGGTGGATAATTCTTTGATTATTAAATGTTTTGCTTTTTCGAACATCTTTTTTTCCGCAAAAGATAGTTCTTTTTCCGCCTTTAATATATAAAGGTCTCTTAAAACCTCGGCAACCTCAAAAAGGCACGACGAACATAGTTTTATGTTATAGCCGTTAAACCGCTTATTCCATGATTCTTTTCTTGCAAAAGGATTTTTAATGCATCTGGCTTCCAATACATCAAAAACTTTTTGTATTTCATTCTCCTTAATCAATTGACGAAGTCCAACTTCATGCGCATTTTTCACGGGGACCATAATTTTAGCATTGTTTTCTAAAATCTTAACATTGTAAAAAGAAATGTCCGCCAAGCCAATTTTTTGCACGGAAATACATTCGACAATGCCGACTCCGTAACTGGGATAAAAGACAAACGAGTTAACGCTAAACTCCGTTTTGCTTAGGTTTAACATAATTTAACCTCCTTAAACTTTAAACTTTTAGATTTTTTTAATTTAATAGATGCGTTAGCTAAACACTGCATTATATAGAGTATCCCTTTCGGTTGGGATATTACCAGTCTCTTCGATAATCTTCTTTACCATTTTGACGCTAAGCCCTGCCGGGTTTGTTGAACCTGCGTCATGAGATATTTTTTCTTCTATTAATGTCCCGTCAAAATCATCGGCTCCGAAAGACAGGGACACCTGGGCAAGATTGATGCCTAAATTGACAAAGAAGGTTTTAATATGTTTAAAATTATCCAGAAAAAGTCTGGACACCGCTATCATCTTTAAATCATCATATCCTGAGGTTAAATTAGAATTTTTAACTGCCGTGTTTTTAGGCTGGAAGGCAAACGGAATAAAAGATTTAAAGCCGTTAGTTTCATCCTGGGCGTTTCTTATCGCGTCTAAATGGCTAACCCTGTCTTCATAGCTTTCTTTTACTCCGTACAGCATCGAGGCATTGGACGGTATGCCGAGACTATGCGCCGTTTTATGTATTTGAATCCATCTTTCTCCGCTGATTTTTTGCGGACACAACCGCTTTCTTATAACCGGGTTGAATATTTCCGCCCCGCCTCCGGGAAGGCTGTCTAAACCGCTATCTTTTAAGTCCGATAGCACTTCGTCAACCGATAATCCCGAAATTTTAGATAAATAATCTATTTCTACCGCGGTAAAAGCCTGAATAAGAAGATTGGGAAATTCTTTTTTAATCCCGCAAATCATACCGGTATAAAAACTGTAAGGAAGCGAAGGGTGAAGACCGCCGACGATGTGAACTTCTCTGAAGTTATTGGCTTTATAATTGATTTTAATATACTCAATTATTTCGTATGTGTTCATAGTGTATGCGTCTATTTCCTTTCCATTTCTGTAAAAGGCGCAAAAGGCGCACCTGTTTACACATATATTAGTATAATTTATATGAATATTGACTATATAATATACTCTGTTTCCGTTGATTTGACGATTTTTAAAATTTGCCAGCTCGCCTAACGCAATCAAATCATCGGTTTTAAATAGAAATAAAGCATCATCAGCTGAAAGCCTTATATTATTATAAACTTTTTCTCTTATTAAATCAAAAGTTTTATTTTCTATTGCCTTATTCATATTTTGATTAATCATAACCCTTCCATCTTATGTACATATCATTATCTATCCCCAGACTATCTAATATTTTACCTGTTATAAAACTTATAATATCGTCTATTCCCTGCGGTTTATTATAAAAAGCGGGAATAGGGGGAAGAATAACTGCTCCGGAATTAATTAACGAGAGCATATTTTTAAGGTGAATATCGTTAAACGGGGTTTCTCTCGGACATACGATAAGCTTCTTCCTTTCTTTAAGCATAACATCGCTTGCGCGCTCGATTAAATTTCCCGAATTTCCGCAGGCAATTCTAGAGAGGCTTCCCATAGAACAGGGAATAACCGCCATACCTTTAACCTGCTTTGCCGACCCGCTCGCAATCTTTGCCTCCAGAAACATTTCATCCAGAAAAGCAAATCCGTCATTATGAAGCTCAAATTTATTCAGGATTTCATCTTTAATTTTACCTTCAAGCTTTGTTAGATTTCCATCCGTATCGAGATTGACAAACATTCCTAATTCGTCTTTAATTACTTTAAAACCCGGTTTAGAAATTATAAGATAAACAAAATAGGAATTATTAACCAAGGCTTTAAGAAGGCTGAATCCAAATATCGCTCCGGATGCGCCGGTTATGGCGACGATATAAGAAGGTCTTCCGGTTTCGGACTCTAAATTTTCTTTCATTTTTCTTTTAATAAATTATTCTTAATCATGCATTAGAAAATTATTTTCTGGATTCCCGCTTTCGCGGGAATGACTTAATAAGATTTTAAAAGTTCACCCTAAAGACGTCATTCCCGCGAAAGCGGGAATCCAGTCTTTACTATATGTTGAAGCAGTTTTAATAACTTCTAACGGTGATTTAAGGTAATTATAAATTACGACTTGAGGTAAAAATTACCGTACATCACGCTTATAAAAATAAAAATAAAAAATGTCACGGAAATATAACCGTTCATGGTAAAAAATGCCATATCTATATTGTCTAAACTTTTATAGACAAGATAGTGTTCATAAGCAAAAAACCCAGCTACTAAAATTATCCCCGTAATGTATAAAAAATTAAGATTAAAGATGAAATACAGGGATATTAAACAGATTAAGGCTGACAAATGAAATATTCTTGAGATAATTACCCCGTTTTTTATTCCAAATTTTGCGGGAATAGAAAATAATCCGTTTGCGACATCAAAATCGTAATCCATTACGGCATATAAAATGTCAAACCCCATCCCCCAAAAAACCACCGCGAGGCCAAGAATTAAAATTTTATAATTAATGCTTCCCGTTACCGCAAGCCATGTCCCTATCGGTCCTAAAGCCATACTTATTCCCAGAACCAGATGGGAAAAAAAGGTAAACCTTTTTGTATATGAATAAAATGTAACAAAGGCAATTACAAACGGGGATAAGATAAAACATATAAAATTTAACTCATAGGCGGCAATAATGAGAATCGAGTATGCAATGATGCCAAAAACAATGCTATATAGAGCGGTAAGGTCGCCCTTCGGAAGCGTCCTGCCCATAGTCCTTTTATTTTTTGCGTCTATTTTTCTGTCGATTACCCTGTTAAAAGCCATTGCCCCGCTTCTCCCCGAAACAAGAGCAACAATAATCCATATTATTTTATAATAAAAAAAGGGGGCGCCGAAATCCGCGGGATACTTATCGTAAAAGGCAAGCAAAAAAGCGCTAAGGGCAAACGGCAAAACAAATATCGTATGAGAAAATTTGACTAACTCTAATGTATTTTTTATTTTTTTAAGCATTTTAACTTAAACCATATTCCTTCCATCTATCGTCAACCAATTTTTTTATTTCGGCAGACATAACGATGTCGTTTGGCCATCTCCTTTTATAACCCTCTGATGCCCATTTTTTTGTGGCGTCGATCCCCATTTTGGAGCCGTAGTTCGGAATATCGGACGCATGTTCTAATACATCGATAGGTCCATCCACAAATGTTATATCCCGTTTTGGGTCTATGTTATTGCATATTCTCCAGATAACCTCGCCTTTATCCTGAACATTGACATCTTCATCGAGTACGACGATTATTTTTGTAAACATCATAAGCCCAAGCCCCCATATTCCATGCATAATTTTTTTTGCATGCCCCGGATAGCTTTTTTTAATGCTTATAAAAATTAAATCGTGAAATATTCCTTCAAATGGTAAATTCATATCGACAATTTCAGGAAATATCTTTTTTATGGCAGGCAGAAAAAACCTTTCCGTCGCCTTGCCGATATAACAGTCCTCCATAGGCGGTTTCCCGACGATAGTAGCGGGATATATGGCATCCTTCCTGTGCGTTATAAGGGTTACATGAAACACAGGATAAAAATCCTCGAGCGAATAATACCCCGTATGGTCGCCGAAAGGGCCTTCGAGCCTGAAATCTTCAGCAGGGTCTATATAGCCTTCCAGCACAAACTCCGCATTTGCCGGAACAAGCAAATCGTTTGTTTCGCATTTTACAAGCTCTACGGCATCCCCCCTTAAAAACCCTGCAAACATCATTTCTTCTATATCTGGAGGAAGCGGCGCGGTGGCGGAATAAATCACCGCAGGGTCGGAACCTATAACCACGGAAACAGGTATCTTTTTGCCTAATTCTTTATATTTTCTAAAATGCCTTGCCCCGTCTTTATGTATATGCCAGTGCATACCGCACGATGTATCGTCGTAAACCTGCATCCTGTACATTCCTACATTGGTGGAGCCTTTTTCGGGATCTTTTGTAAAAACAAGCGGCAAGGTTATAAACGGTCCGCCGTCTTCGGGCCATGTCTTTAAAACCGGTAAAATATCGAGCAGGGGCGGTTTGTCGATAATAACATCCTTGCATTTCCCTGTTTTGACAATCTTTGGCATGTAATCGGCAAGTTTTTTCAGTTTTGAGAGGGATTTTATTTTCTCGAAAAAATTTGTCGGCATCTCAGGGTCTATTATCTCCGATACCCTTTTTGCGACATCGTCAAGACTTTTAACCTCAAAGGCCTGTAAAATCCGTTTATTCGAGCCGAACATATTTATAAGAACCGGAAAATTAAAGCCCTTGACATTTTCGAATAAAAGCGCCGGACCCTCTTTTTTTACCATCCTGTCCGCTATTTCAGCTATTTCTAAAAATCTATCGACAGGGGCATTAACCCTGTGTAAATCTTTGTTTTCTTCTAAAAATTTGACAAATTCGCGGAGGTCTTTATAAGGCATTATGAATTTTATGATATTTATTATTTATCGCTGCTTGTTATCCGTAATGTCTATATTATATCAAATTAATTAAAAAAATAAAACGACAAAGTTACCTTTTGATTCTATAATCGCCTGTTTTAGCCGTATATCCGGTATAGTCAAAATATTCTAACAGCGGTATGGCATATTTTCTAGAAACTGCCGCGATTTCTTTCATATCCTTTGGTTCAAGTCTTTCCGAAGATTGAAAAAATAAATCAAGACCTTTTTTAATATTATCCATTTGTTCTTTTAAATAATAAATATCGTGTTTTATCTTAACTAACTTCCCCTGCTTCGCCATTACCGTAATGGCGTAATTCAACATCTTTTTATTTATTTTAATTTTCTTTTCGAGTTCGTCCAATGTGGGAACGCTGTTGCCGCTTGACTTTAATAAATTTTCGATCTTCTTAATAATCTCCCGATATTCCTCCTGAATTTCAAGAGCGGCCGCCTCGTCTCCCTGTCTTTTAACTGTTATATTTCCGTTATCGTTCAAAATCTCTTTTTTCGACAACAAATCGTCTAAAATAATATCGAACAGCGCCCCTGTTTGTTTATTAAAATTATTCTCAAACAGGCGGTACAGCTCCGGTTTGCCAATCCCGCTTTTTAGAGCATTTTTTTCATTTACGAGATTTTCCTTGATTGTCTTGATTAGTATAGATCTGCCCGTATCAAAATCTTCTTTTAAAACCGCAAATTTTCCTTTGCTATCCGTTATTATCTTTCCGTCTCCCTTTAATTTATCTATAAATGCCGTAAAGTCGGGATAATTAAAATTTAATTTTTTATAAATTTCTTCTAAGCCTGCGCCGCCTGTCAGCTTAATAAAGCTATAAACAGCCTCTTGCGGATTTTCCGAAGCCATTCCTTTGTAAACTACTTCCAGTGATTCATCATAGCGATAATCCATAAAGGGGTCTATTATAATTCCCCCGCCTATCGTTCTTCCCGCCCCTGCATCCCTTACAATAAATCTTTCCTTAGACATTGTGGATATTTTATTTTGCAATTTGAATATGGCATATGAATAATTTCCGGGGCTTACTTTTTTATTTTCATTCAGAACGATTATCTTTGAGCCGATACTGATGCTTCCGGTCATAAATATTAATATTAGATGGCTCCTTAGCTCTTTTTTATTGTCAAAATCATAATAAAACTTTGTAAAAACGGAGTCCGTTGCCAGAAGGCCATCTTTTGACGATATTATATCCCCGTATTTTACGCTTTCCTTTTTTATGGACGGAACATTTATCGATATTCTCATAGATTTATGCGCCGCGGTTATTTTTTTATTGTGCGATTCCATATTTTTTATCTTTGCGGTTAAGCCGGACGGCATTATCTGTATTTCGTCTCCAACCGAAAAACTGCCGCATTTCAAAGTTCCTGCCAGAATTGTTCCAAAACCCTTCGAAGAAATAACTCTGTCCACGGGCAAAAAGACCTTTGTAGATGCATGCCCTGCTATATTTTTCGCATCCTCATTCTTTATGGCCTTTTCTATTGCGTTCTTTAATTCATCAATGCCCGTACCTGATTTAACCGATACCTTAATAATATTTTGGGATGCCTTATCGTAACCGTAAGATTTTAAGAAATCTTTTATCTCGTTTTCCCGCATAGAAATGATTTCATCGTTCACGGTATCGATTTTGGTTAAAACAGGTATGACAACGCCAGCACCCAGTAGTTTTAAAATGAGAAGATGCTCCTTAGTTTGAGCCATTATGCCGTCATCTGCGGCAATTACAAGCAGAACCCCATCCATTCCCGTGGAGCCGGAAACCATAGTTTTGATAAATTTCGCGTGTCCCGGAACATCGACAATTCCGACGGATATTCCTGAAGGAAGGGTTATATTGGCATAACCGAGCACAATACTGATCCCGCGCCTTTTTTCTTCCTTTAGCCTGTCTGTTTCTACGCCCGTTAAGGCTTTTATCAGCGACGATTTTCCATGGTCTATGTGACCCGCCGTTCCTAAAATAAAATTTTCCATATACCGTAATATTATACAACAAAAAATGGGTTTGCGGAATGAAGAGGACAAAAAATAAATAGCCCGGTCCTTTTTACGGGAACCGGGCCACCTTTAGGAGGAGTGATGGAAAGCTTACAGTTTGTCTTGGTTTTAGGAAAACTTTATAAACTTTATATATTTAATTTGAAACTTAAAAATTCATTATTCCGAGTATGCAAGATACAATTTCATATTTCCCCTTCTCACAAAGAAAAGAAACTGTTTGGATTTTTCAGCCTGATTTATAAGATTAACATACTGTTTTATATTATTAACCGGCTGATGATTTATCTCCTGTATTACATCCCCGGGCATTATCCCGATTCTCTGGCCTATTCCGCCGGGTATGACCTTTGAGACTATAACGCCGTGATGAACATTTTGTATGCCGTATCCCTGCATATTAGAACTTGTTAAGGGCACAACGACAATCCCTAACTTTTTAGCAGACACCTTTTGAGCTTTTTCGTTAAAGGTATTTTTAGGGCTTTTCCAATTGCCAACCGTAATCATAATGGTTTCTTTCTTGCCATGCCTTATAATCTCCATCGGAACAGCTTTTCCGGGTTTCGTATTTCCCACGAGCCACGGAAGCTGCGACATTTCTTTAACCTTTTCCCCGTTAAATTTTATTATAACATCCCCGCTTTTTAATCCGGCACGCGCCGCCGGACCGTTTGGAAGCACCGAAGAAACAAGGGCACCTTGCGAAGTTTCAAGATTAAACGCTTTTTTGAGCGCAGGCGTTATCTTTTGAATTTCTATTCCAAGCCAGCCCCTTGTGATTTTACCGGTCTCAAGCTCCGGAAGAACCTGCTTGACAACATTTACCGGTATCGAAAACCCTATTCCCTGGGCGCCCTTAATGATTGCCGTATTTATTCCTATAACCTGGCCTTTCATATTAATAAGGGGTCCGCCGCTATTTCCCGGATTAATTGCGGCATTGGTCTGTATAAAATCTTCATACGGTCCGCCGATAGCCCTGCCTTTAGCGCTTATAATGCCGTTAGTAACCGTCCAACCCAACCCGAAGGGATTTCCTATGGCTAAAACCCATTCTCCTATCTGGGATTTGGCCGAGTCTCCAAGGGTAGCAACGGGAAGATTATTGCCGTCGTTTATCTTTAAAAGGGCAAGATCAACCTGCGGATCTTTCCCGATGACCCTTGCCTTGAAAGTTTTGCCGTTATAAAGCTTAACATATATTTTGGTTGCTCCCTTTATAACATGATTGTTTGTAACTATATAACCGCTTTTGCTGATAATTACGCCTGAACCGAGGCTTTCTTCGGTATAGGTGCTTTGAGGCACATTATGAAAGAAATTGTTAAAAAAGTTACCGAAAGGATTTTGCTCGTTGCCGAAAGGATTTTGATACATCTGGAATGGTCCTCCCTTTACCTTTTGGGTTGTTCTGATATTTACGACAAACGGCTTATCCTGTTTTATCAATGCGATAAAATTACTGGGACCGTTTTGGGCAGGCATTTCCGAATTAGTAGTCGTATGAATTACCGGCGAAGCCGGCTCGGCAAGGGACTTTTTAAATAAATGTAAATTTGCCGTAATTATAACTCCTGCAATTATACCTATCAATACGGCCACGCCAGCGCCGATTATTTTGGAATCAGATTTAAAACCCATAACTTTAAAAACCTCCGATAAATTATACCTTAGTTATTTATATATATAACAAGCAATAATTATGCCAGAATATATTTTATCTTTAAAAATCGACCAGGCAACCCTTACTGCAATGGTTAAAATGGATTACCGCTTCCTTCGGAATGACAAACCTTTTCCTTTATAACATTGAATATTTTGTCATTATGACAATAATAATTGAGTTTTAATATTAATATTTGTCAAATTGACAAATTAATTATTTCCCAAAATTGCCTATAGAAAATTTTATTCTGGATTCCCGCTTTCGCGGGAATGACTTTGAGGGATTTTAAAAGTTCACCCGTTGGGTGTCATTCCTGCGAAAGCAGGAATCCAGTGTTCTTAATGCATTGCAATATGTTTAACAATCTCTATCGGCAATTTTTGAGTATTTTTATATATCTTCGGCTGAAACCATCACGGCCTTTTCGATTATAACATCATTTAGCCCTTCGTTATAATCCAGAACAATGGAATCGCCTGTTATAATTCCGCCTGAAAGTAAATCCGTGGCTATCCTGTCCTGCAAAAAGGTTTTTATAGCCCTTTTTAGCGGCCTTGCCCCATAGATAGGGTCATAACCCTCCATAGCTATAAACTTAACTAACGGATCCGTATAGCGAACCCCTATCCCTTTTTCTTCCAATATTTTTTTAAGCCTGTTTAGTTGAATCTCCACTATTTTTAATATATCATCCTCGGTAAGAGCATGAAATATAATTATATCGTCAAGCCTGTTAAGAAATTCGGGTCTAAAGTAATTTTTTAAAAGCCCAGTAACGCTGTTTTTCATCTCTTCATAGTATCCGCCGGCATAACTCTGTATAATATCGGAGCCGATATTTGAGGTCATAATGACGATAGTATTTTTAAAATCCACCGTCCTTCCCCGCCCGTCGGTTAAGCGTCCGTCGTCAAGAAGCTGTAGCAGCACATTAAACACATCTTGATGCGCCTTTTCCACTTCGTCAAAAAGCACGACGCTGTACGGCCGCCTTCTAACCGCCTCGGTTAACTGCCCGCCTTCTTCATAGCCGACATAGCCTGGGGGAGCGCCTATCAGCCTCGAAACAGTATGCTTTTCCATATACTCCGACATATCTATTCTTACTATATTGTTTTCATCGTCAAATAAAAACTCGGCAAGCGCTTTAGCAAGCTCCGTTTTGCCCACGCCTGTCGGACCCAAAAACATAAAGGAACCCATAGGCTTGTTTTGATCGGACAAGCCTGCCCTTGAACGCCTTATGGTATTGGCAACACTGCTTATTGCTTCATTTTGCGATATGACGCGGTTATGCAGATGCTCCTCTATCAGCAAAAGCTTTTCCTTCTCGCCTTCCATAAGTTTCGTAACGGGAATCCCCGTCCACTTCGCGACAACCCTTGCAATATCGTCGGAATCGACCTCTTCTTTTAAAAAACCGCCCCCTTTTTGCATTTGAGTTATCTTTTTGTTTGAATCCTCCAATATTTTTTCGAGCCCGCCCAGTTTGCCGTATCTAATCTCTGCAACCTTGTCATATTTTCCTTCCCTTTCAAACCTTTGCTCTTCAACCCTTAAGGAATCTATTTCCTTTTTTACTTCCCCTATTTTTTTAATTACATCCTTTTCATTTTGCCATTTTGCCTTTTTTTGATTAAAATCCTCTTCTAAATTGGCAAGTTCTTCGTCAATCTCCTTTAATCTCTTTTTTGATTCCGCATCCTTTTCTTTTTTTAATGCCTCCTGCTCGATTTTAATCTTTATAATCTTTCTCTGAATTTCATCGAGAACAGTCGGTAAGGAATCTATCTCGATTCTTAATTTTGCGGATGCTTCATCTATTAAATCGATAGCCTTGTCCGGCAAAAACCTGTCGGTAATATAGCGATGGGAGAGTGTTGCCGCTGCAATTAACGCCGAGTCTTTTATTCTTATGCCGTGATAAGCCTCATATCTTTCTTTTAATCCCCTTAAAATTGATATTGTATCCTCAACGGACGGCTCATCCACAAATATAGGCTGGAATCTTCTTTCGAGAGCGGCATCCTTTTCTATATATTTTCTATACTCATCGATTGTCGTAGCGCCGATAGCCCTGAGTTCGCCTCTTGCAAGAGCGGGCTTTAATAGATTGGAAGCATCCATTGCCCCTTCCGATTTGCCCGCCCCGACAAGATTATGAAGTTCGTCTATAAATATTATAATTTTCCCCTCCGAGGATTTTATCTCTTTTACTACGGCTTTAAGCCTGTCTTCAAATTCACCCCTGTATTTCGCCCCTGCAATAAGGGAACCCAGATCAAGCGACAAAACGGATTTATCCTTTAAAATTTCGGGAACATCGCTGTCGGCAATTCTTTTAGCCAATCCTTCCACAATGGCGGTCTTACCGACACCGGGGTCTCCTATAAGAACGGGATTATTTTTGGTTCTCCTCGACAAAACCTCCATTATCCGCCTAATTTCGCTATCCCTTCCGATAACAGGGTCAATCTTCCCTAATCTTGCAAGCTGCGTTAAATTGAGGGTATATTTTTCCAGCGCCTGATACTTGTCTTCAGGATTTTGATCCGCAACCCTTGCGCTTCCTCTTATTTCCATAAGCGCTTTTAAAACTATTTCTTTGCTTAAGCCGAATTTTGCAAAAATTGCATAAGATTTTGTATCTTTCACATCCAAAAGCGCCAGTATAAAATGCTCGACCGAAACGAAGTCGTCTTTCATAGCCGTTTTATTCTTTTCGGCGGCATCTAGCACCTTCTTTAAGGATGAAGAAAAGCCGGGCTCAAACCCTCCTTCCACTGTCGCAAGTTTAGACAGGGCATTTTCGACTTCGCCTGAAAAAACCTTTAAATCGATACCTATCCTTTTTAATAAAGAAACAGCGATGCTGTTTTCATCATAAGTTAAAAGAGCGTAAAGGAGATGTAAATCCGTTACCTCCGGGTTTTTAGCCTCCTTTGCCGTGTTAACGGTCAGCTCTATAACTTCCTGCGATTTTATCGTAAAATTATTCAAATCCACAAATATACCCCTCTCACCCAAAAATTGCCGATAGAGATTATTAAACATATTGCAATGCATTAAGAACACTGGATTCCTGCTTTCGCAGGAATGACACCCAACGGGTGAACTTTTAAAATCCCTCAAAGTCATTCCCGCGAAAGCGGGAATCCAGAAAAATAAATTTCTATCGGTAATTTAGGGTCTCACGGTGATTATTTTTTCTCGGAAATATATGCCATTCTTAAGTCGTATAATATATTTTCGACAAGCTTTTTTTCGTTTTCATCGAGATTTCCCACAGTCTTTTTTGAAAGCATATCTATGGTATCGATAAGATATTTTGCCATATTGACATCCCTTTCATATTTGCCGGTCATAGGATTCGGTATTTTCCCCAAAAAAAGTAAAGCCTGCGTATTTAATGAATAAACAAAGGTAGCAAAATCGGCTTCAAACGCCGGCATCTCTGAAGGCTCCTCCATATTTACGGCATTACCCGAGGTTTCATTAGCCGCATCTTCCATTTTATTAATACCCGGATTGTTTGTATCGGCGGTATTTATTCCTTTGTCATCTGAAGGGGCGTTATTCCCGCCCTCCGCGAAATCTTCCGAAAATTTTCTTTTGTCGATGAACTTAAACTGCTTTTCCTGTTGTTCATTTGGGTTGACACCTTTCTTATCGTCAAACATAGTCGGGTTCTTCTCCATATTCTTCTTTGTTATTTTTATTATTTTTTGTCGTCGTCGTTTTATATTTGCTATTTAAGACAACGCTTACCTCGCCGTCTATCAAATCGGCTATAAAGCTATCGCCGTCTTTCCACTTAAGCGTCAGGGGAACCTTAACGATGTCGTCTATGGAGCGTTTTAAAAATCTTGCCCCAAATTTTGAGCTATAACCCTTCTCGACAAGCTTGTTTAACGCTTCATCCGTAACGGTTAAATCTTTCCCGTGCTCCGACATAGTCTTGTTAATAGAATCTATGTGCATTTCAGCTATCCGCTTAACCTCTTCCTTTGTAAGAGGCGAAAATATGACGATATCGTCAATCCTGTTTATGAACTCCGGCGAAAAGAAATTTTCGATTTCCTTGTTTATGGTCGTCCTTATAGATTTAACTATATCATGGGATTCGATGAACCCTAACGGCTTAGTGAATCTTGAAAATTCATGGGAACCTAAATTTGAAGTCATGATAATGACCGAATCGGAAAAATAAACCCTTTTTCCCCTGCCGTCCGTGAGGAAACCCTCGTCAAAAACCTGAAGGAAGAGATTAAAAACCTGGTCGCTCGCCTTTTCTATTTCGTCAAGCAAAATAACGGAATACGGATTATCCTTAACCTGATTTGTTAAAATCCCTCCCCTTGTCGATCCGACAATACCGCGGGGCATGCCTATTAATTTGTCCACCGCGATAGAGCCGTCTTTATATTCGGACATATCGACTCTGACAATATTTTTAGCGGAACCGAATAAATATTCTGCCATTGCTTTTGCCGTCTCTGTTTTACCTACCCCGGTAGGGCCAAGAAAAAGAAGCACGGCATCCGGCCTGTCAAAGTTTCCTTTGAGCGGCCCTTTGTTAAGCCTTATGTGCTTTGCAAGGGAGTCTATGGCTTCTTTTTGGCCGACGATCCGCTTAGAGAAAAAGTCCTCCATATCCTGAAATCTTTCAAGTACATCCCTTTTAATTAAATCTATAGGCATATTCGCTTCCTGGGAAATAACCTGATAAATATTTTCCTTTTTAACGACCCTGTCCTCATTGTAAATCTCGGCTTTAACACACCCCGAATCTATCCACCCGATAACCTTATCGGGCAATCTTAAGGATTTTGAATAGCGGGCGGATAACGATAAGGATTCCTCTATTGCCGATTCCTCTATTTCCACATCATAAGTATCCTCAAACCTTCTTTTTAATCCGTAAAGTATCCTTTTGGTATCGTCAATCGATGGTTCTTTAACATTGACAAGCCGAAAACGACGCGCCAATGCTTCATCCTCCGCAATAAACTCTTTATATTCCGACAGCGTCGTCGCTCCAATTATTTGCACCTCTCCCCTTGCTAAAGAAGACTTTAATATGTTGGCGGCATCGCTTGGAACGGCAATAGCGGAGCCTGCCCCTATAATCGAATGGACCTCATCGACAAAAATTATTATATTTTTTCTAGACTTTAACTCGTTAATAATTTTTTCCATTCTATCTTCAAACATACCTCTGAATACCGTCCCTGCAACTAAAGAATTCATTTGAAGATTTACGATAATTTTATTTCTGAGCCTTGGAGGAACATTATAGGGTTCAAGCTCTATTTTTCTTGCGAGACCTTCTACTATCGCAGTTTTACCCACGCCGGGTTCACCGACGATAATAACGGAATTCGGCCTGTCAACATGACAGAGTATCTCCATAACTCTTGTAATTTCTTCCTCTCTCCCAAAAACTAAGGACAGCTTATCCATTATGGCAAGTTTACTGATGTTTATGGCATGCTGCCTTAATGTGTAGGGTAAATCATATTTCCTTTTATTCTCGTCGCTCCTGTTTTTTCTTTCCCTGATTTTTTGAAAAATCTTATCTGCAATTATCACGGAATCGATGTTAAGGCTTTTAAAAACCTTAACCGGAACCGAGCTGGGCTCCTGAAACATAACCATTAAAAAATCGGTAGAATCTATCAGGCTTCTACCCGAACTTTGCGCGTAATCATAAGCGCTTTTAAATAAATTTCTTGTTTGAATGGGTATCTTCAGCCCTTCGCCGACATACTGCTCCGACGACATCATAAAATCGTTTAACAGTTTTAAAACCTTTCTCTTATCGATTTTTAAATCGGCAAATATTTCGTTCAGAAGCTCTTCGTCCACCACGGTTAAGGCGTAAAGTACATGTTCGAGCCCCAAATAATAATGCTTTCTCCGTTTAGATTCTTCTATCGATATAGTAAGAACCCTGTATCCGCTTTCCGATAATTTGTCCTCATAATTATCTAAATTAAACATAATAAGTTTTTACCTTCCATAAAATTATTTTATTCTCCATTTTTAATCATATATCATATATTTAATATATTTGCCTATATTTACCGTTCACAAGAGTTATTTAATTAATTATTTAATGTCGATGCTCGTCAATGTAAAACTATCGTCCTTCTCTTTTTTAAGGATAACTATCTCGAGCAGCCCTTCTTTAAACGAAGCGGATATAGAATCCCTGCTTACGGCTTTCGGCAAATTAAAAGTCCTTTTAAAAACGCCGAACGGCCTTTCCATTCTTTGAAAACTTTCTTCCCCCGAAAGCCCTTCGCGCCTTTTTATTCCGCTGACTTCAATATAGTTATGCGTAAGCTCTATATTTATATCCTCCTTTCTGACCCCTGCGAGCTCTATCTGTATAACAACGGAGCCGGTTGTTTCAAACATATCGGAAATTGGAGTAAAACAATACATTTTTAACAATCTCAAAAATTTTAGTTTATTTTATACTTTAATAAATATATGATTTATACTTATAATTATATCAAAATAAATTTTAAAAACAAAATACATTCTAAAATAATGAAACCTAAATTCTTATTAATCCAATTTTAAAACCTGTGTTAAAACCAGTTTTTTACAAGTATCTTATAATGATAGCGATAAATGTAACTCCTTTAATCGGCGGGAAATATGTCTCGACGGCATATGCTGTCTATAATAAATTAAACCCCTACATAAGCATCGCGCTCATAACGGTATCCGAGACACTGTTGTGTTCGATATTATTCTACATTGGGATAAAACTGGGGTCGTTAAAATCGTTAAGTAAATTATTAGGCGCAAAAAAGACTAAAAAAGCCCATAACTATATCGTAAAATACGGCCCCGTTATCGGTCTTTTTGTGGGCCAGATGTTTATCGGAGCGCCGCCTATTGCGCTTGCGCTGGGGCTTATATACGATTCGGGGAACAGCAGAGGCTCAAGGGATAAGAATGTGTTTTTATTTTTCTTCCTTCCGCTTTTTATCAGTATATTGCTTTATGCCGTTTTTAATTTCTATTTAAATACTATAACAATCGTCTCTTTAGAAAATATATTCCATATTATTTAAATTTTTAGCCGAAAATTATTTAACATCGACTATAATCGTATCGCCTTTTACAGGATATACCCTTGCATCTAAATATGTTTTGACCCTGCCTTTTACGCTTTTTAACAGCCTTATGATGCTCCCGTAATATAAAACTTTGATTTCCACAAAATTAATCGAAAAAGATGACACATAGAGGTTTTTTAAATGTTTTGAATATTTTATCATTAATTTTTGTAATTTATTCGGTTCGGCGTAACTGTACTTGCCGATAAACCTGATATAATAAACATGATATTTTACTTTTGGAGATACCCCGACATTTTTAACGACCTTAAATCCTAAACTTTTAAGCTTATTCCTTAACTCCTTTTCCCTGATTAAAACATTTATTTTAATGTAATAAAGGTTAAGATAACTTTTTGCTTTAATAACTTTAAAGGAATATATGTATTTCATTTCATTTGAATAAATATTTTTATTTAATATTTTGCCATTTTTACCGTTTTTCCTTAAACTAAATTTTTTGCCCGTTAATTTCTCTACAGCCTTTCTTAAAGACAGCCCCAATGCCTTTTTTACCGCTAAAGACTGCAAAGTGCCGCTATTATTTTTTGAAACGACGACATAAGTTTCTATATTTATATTAAGTCCGTAAGCACTTTTTAAAAAAAAACTCAAAAATCCGCATAAAAAAACAAATAAAAATAGAACAGGTAAAAATTTATTAAATCTTGTTAATCGCATCTTTAGCGCGCCTCTTATAGCTTGAATTTAGTTTTGCCACTATTTTAAAACATCTTAACGCATTTAACGAGTCCCCGTGATAAAAAAACAACAAACCTTTGTAATAATAAAGCCTCTCTATATTTGCGCCTTCCCTTTTTAATTTTGAAATAATTTTCATGGATGAATCAAAATATCCCTTTTGCCTGTTTATCAAATTGATTTTTATTTTATAGAAAAGATATTCTGCTTTATCCTGTTTTGAATTAATGAGGCTTTTAGATGCCTTTAGATATTTAACGCATTTTTTTCTTTTACCCTGCATCGTATAAATTATCGCCAAATGCAAATTAGCGAAAAGGGGGTGAACGCCCTCATTAATCATTTCTTTAAGGTAAACCTTGGCAATATCGAGGTTATTATCTTTTATGAGCCTGTCTATTCCGAACATTTTATATTTAAAGCTTGTAAGCGGTTCCTTGATTGCCACGCTGTTTTTTGCAGAATTATAAGCGCATCCGGAGGTAAAAACAGGTAAAATCAAAAGTAAAAATACCATCGCCGCGCCGGCATATATTTGCCGAAGGGGTTGCCTTTGCATGCCGCTTATGCAGGCAAAGACGGCGGCAGGCCGGAAAATCCTGTCTCTTTTCCCTTTAGCCTTAATCATAAGAACCATAAACTATACATTGTTAAATATTTTTTCTTTCAACATGCCGATGTTATCGCCTGTTTTTGCGGAAACCGGTATTACGGAATTCCCCGTTAATTGTTCCAATTTTGTTTGCAAAAATCTCACCCGCGCCGAAGTTAAAAGGTCTATCTTATTTAAAACCACTATTGTCTTTTTTTCACCCGCGCCGATAGAATCTAATATCTTTATGACTTCCTCAGACTTGCGCAAAGCGTCTTTTTGAGTCGGGTCTATAACATGTATTAAAACATTCGAATGAACCGCCTCTTCAAGCGTTGACTTAAATGATTCCACCAAAAACAGCGGCAGGTTCTGGATAAACCCAACCGTATCGGATATTATAACTTTCCTTTTACTGTCTTTGTCATAAACCCCAGCCATCTTTGTTCCCAGTGTGGCAAAAAGTTTATTCTCTCCATTGCCGCCCCTTTTCGTTAAAGCGGAAAGCATCGTCGTTTTTCCGGAGTTAGTGTAGCCTACGAGGGTTGCCGTAGATAGACCCTGTTTCTTTCTTGTGGCCCTGTGCAAACCCCTTGTCTTTTCGGCCAGCTTAAGCTTATCCTTTATGTAAGTAATCCTTTGCCTTACCTTTCTCCTGTCGGTTTCCAGCTTGGTTTCTCCGGGACCCCTCGTTCCTATGCCTGCGCCTGTCCTTGAAAGCATTATACCACTTCCCTTAAGTCTTGGCAAAATGTAATTTAACATTGCAAGTTCAACCTGATATTTACTCTCGGCCGTTCTTGCGCGCGTTGCAAATATGTCTAAAATAAGCCTTGTTCTATCGATAACATTTACGCCCACATATTCGGACATATTTCTTTCCTGGGCAGGGCTTAGATTGACATCTATTATCACCAAATCCGCCGCGCCTTTAAGTATCAGCACTTTAATATCTTCAAGCATTCCCCTTGATAGATAATAAGCGGGGTCAATCTTTTTAACCGTTTTTAAGACCCTGCCCGCATTCACGGCGCCGGCGGTTTCTGAAAGCAAAGCAAGCTCTTCAAGTAAATCCTCGCTTTTTTCTCTCTCCGAATCGGCTCTATTAATCCCGATAAGTACCGCCCTTTGAACCATTTATTAGTTAAATTTATTAATTAAATTATCTTTATTATTTATCTTTTGCCATTAATACATTAAATCGGGTATATTATTCAATCTGTTTAACTCTTCTAATTCCGCAGGCATAGAATCGTCTCTCCTGCCCATTAACAGGTAAGCAAATTTTTTTCCTTTTTCAACGCCAGGCTGGTCGAATGGATTAATCTTTAAAAGCATGCCTAAAACGGGAACCATTTCCATAGACATAAAGGATAACTCTCCAAGCGTAAACTCGTCTATTTTATCCACTGTAACCCTGAATGACGGCCTTCCGCCAATTGCAAGCGCAAGTTCAACGCCCGTAAGTTCATTAAGAAGAAGTTCGGATAACTTTTTGTCTTTTAAATAATCATATTCTTTAAACCCATCTGGGTTTATTATATAATCTTTACAAAAATTCTTTAGGCAAAAAAAGCCTATCAGCTTATCCTGCGGCCCCTGCATATAAAGCTGAAGCTGTGAATGCTGGTCGGTAGCGCCTGCCGCGGGAACGGGGGTCGGCGATGTCAAATCCTTTCCGAGGCTTTCGGCGAAAAGCTGTCTGAACCATCTTGAGTACTCTCTTAAATAATCGCTGTAAGCATTAATTATAAATATATTTCTTTTTTTCTGTTTGTAATAAAGGTAAATGATAGCGGCTAAGGAATAAACGGGGTTGTTTTCAAAAACGCCTTTATTTAATATATTATCCCTGTAAGAAATTGCTCCATGTAAAAACTTGTCTATATTAAGCCCCATCACATAAGCGGGGAAAAGGGTTCCCGCCGTTACAACGGAATATCTCCCGCCGACATTTTTTGCAATATCTAAAGTGGATATGCCGCTTTCATCGGCATAGCGCCTTAAAAATCCGCTTCTTTTATCGGTTATAAACAAAAGATTATCCTTATAATTTTTCACCTCATTTTCAAGCATCTCTTTAACGATAAAAAACTGGGATACAACCTCGATAGTATCCGCGGATTTAGAAACAAAACAAAACAGGGTCTTTTTTATATCGATGTTTTGCATGCTCTTATGAATATAACAGGGGTCAATATTTTCGGAAAAAATAACATTTACTTTTTTATGGAAAACTCCGCCGTTTTTTACCTTTTCGCTTATATTTCCATTGTTATAACTATTGCGAAATATCCCGTCTAATGCCTCTTTTAAAAATATTGCGCCAAGCGATGACCCGCCCATTCCAAAAACATACAGAGTGTTAAAATCTTTTGAAAACAGCCTATCCGCAGTTTCCTTCACGGCCGTAACCATCCCTGAGTCGCCTATCTCGTCATAAAAACCGATATCCCCGTTCCTTCTTAGTTCGTTAAGATTTCTTCTTGCCTGAACCAGATCGTTTTCTAAAGAACGAATTTCCGTTATAGAAAGTCCGTTTTCTCCGATTGCAGACTTTAAGGCGTACTTAAAGTTAAACTCTATCATTTTTTAACCCCCCCCTCCATTTTTTTAACGATATATTTATTTTTAACATAAAGAATCTCGGCATCCTTTGATTTAAGCTTGCCGTCTATCTTTAAAAGTTTAATCTCTTCTAGTATAGAACCGCATACGGGACCTTCGCATATACCGAAGGATTTAATGTCGTTTCCGCTAATTACGGGCTTTATGAATTTTATTTTATTTATATATTTTGCAGCCCATTTTGCAAAATTTAAAGCCAATCTGCCTTTATTATTATTTTTAAAAAGATAAAATAAAATCCCGTCTTCGCTAAACCCCTTAAACATAAGATATATTTCGCTATCTGTTAATTTTAATAACCCGTTGCCGCATAATTTATTTGCACGTTTTTCCTTAGCTTCATCCAATTTGGAGAACAGCGAAGCTAATCTTTTTTCTTCCAGATACATCGATAAAATTATTTGTTTAATCTTTTCCCCCAGAGCCAATCTTTCTATTACCGCATTAAACCCGGCAAGGTTTAAATGATGCAAAAGTTCGGCGATATAAAATATATGGATATTTTGACTAGTTTTGCGGCTTTTTGCAATTTTTCTAAAAACCCTTTTGTTATCATTATTAAACCTCAGCTTAGAATAAATGCCCTTAAGAATACCCAGTGCCTCAAGCCTGGCAAAATATATCTCAGGACTTTTTTCTTTTAACAGAAGGTTTAATTCTGCCGTTATTCTCTTTCCCGAAATATTATCCAAAACCTTAGCATCAAGAGCCTTTTTAATGAGGATTATCGTATGCCTTTCGATGCCGAACCCGAGCCTTTTCTCAAATCTGACCGCCCTAAATATCCGGGTGGGGTCTTCTTTGAAACTTAAATCATGCAATACTCTAATTTTTTTGTTGAATATATCGGATAAGCCCCCCGTATAATCCTTTACGACAAGAAATGCAATTTTGGCAGAACGGGGCAAGCCTGCGCCGTTCTGCGAACCATCCGTATTAAGGCTAAAAGACAGCGTATTTATAGTAAAATCCCTCCTGAAGACATCGTCTTTAAGGCTTGTCCCTCCTATGCTGACGGAAGGCAGAGCGCCGTGATTCAGGTATGTTTCGGTTCTTGCGGAAGCTAAATCGACTTTTAAAGGTTTTTTATTAATTAAAAATTCAACGGATGCCGTTCTAAATCTTTTATGAATTTTTATATAATTTATTGCAAAACCGGTATCGTTTCTTTTTCTTATTAATTCTGCAAATCGTTCGGCGTTTCCCTCTAATACAATATCTATATCGAGGCAGATACCTTGGCCATTTTCTTTCTTAGAAATGTTAAAAACCTTTGAGGAGGCAAAGCGGGAAGAGGTTTCAGGGTTTATTTTCATGCTGTATATTATAATATCCCTGACAAATCCCCCTATCAAAAAGGAGTTATATCCGATACTTCCCGCAAAAATACCTATCCTTTTAATTAATTCTAGTCCGTCTCTGCCGTAATCATATATATTAAAAACTTCAAGCAAAGAGCGTTTAATTAAATTTTTGTTTAAATCCATCGGCATTTTAGATTACTATTTATGGTTAACCCCTTTGATTAAAAAATTTTTCAAATGCTTTTCCATAATTTCCAGCCTTTCTTCTATATCGGTCTGCGTTATTATTATCCCGTTTTCCACCTTTTTAAAATAGGTAGCCTGTCTTTTTGCGTATTGTCTTGTCGCAGCCGCAATCCTCTGAAACAATTCCTCATCCGTATTAATCTCTTTGTTTAAATACATAATCCCTTCTTTATAGCCGATGCTTTTAAACGGCTTTGAATCTTCAGGGCAGCCTTTATCAATTATACCTTTAATTTCATCTATTAAACCTGCTTTTAAAATAGCATCCGTTCTTTTTATTATACATGATGCCAGATAATCTTTGGGAGGAATTAAAATAAAATACAGGTAATCATAAAGGGGTTTTCCAAACGGATTTTTGGAGAGATAGGACGAAAAAGGCCTGCCTGTAGCATCGTAAACTTCGTAGGCCCGCGCAATTCTTTGTTTATCGTTCGGCGATATTTTTTTAGCATACGCCGGATCAACTTCTTTAAGCTTTTCGTAAACAGCGGCCGTTCCCAATTTATCGATTAGTTCAACCATCTTTTGTCTGTATTTAGATTTGCTTAATTCCGGAATAGGAGAAAAACCGTAGATTAATGACTTCATATAAAGGGCTGTGCCACCCACAAAAAGCGGTATCTTCCCTTTTTTTGTGATGCCGTTAATCGTATGCCTTGCATCCTCCGCAAAACTGTGGGCATTATACTCTTCGTCAGGGTACTTTATATCAAAAAGGTGGTGTTTGACACTTTTTTTGGCGCTTTCATAAGGTTTTGCCGTTCCGATATCAAAATACTTATAAAAGCATAAAGAATCAAAATTAACTATTTCAAATTTAAAGGGGAGGCGTTCCGTTAACTTAAGAGAAGTTTCCGTTTTCCCTGCGCAGGTTACCCCTCCGATGATAACTATTTTTTGAAGATTTGACATGGGTAGAATAAAATCCCGAATCAAAAACAACAGCCTAATTGGCGCTACCGTTTATCTTTTTCTCGCTGTTTTCGCTTTTTTGCTCCTTTTTAATCTTATACACGGCATAAAAATGGTATATGAGAGCAATTAAAATTCCCACTATAACAGAGGAAAATACTATTACGGAGATAGGAAGTTTTATGGATTCGAAACCCAAAAATTTTACGCTTACGCGCTCAGGATTTTCTGCCGTAAAGACTAATACGACGGCAACAAAAATAATGAAAAGTATCAGATTTATAATCTTAATCATTTGTTTACCTGTTATATAATTTTAAATCTTTTCGATTTAAAGTTTAATCTTCTGAAACTCGCCTATCAATTTATTATATGTATCGTCCAATATTTCGGAAACAACTCTCAGTTCCGAACATACGGTATAAAAACTGACATCCCCTTCCCACCTCGGAATTATATGGAAATGCAAATGCTGCTCGATACCCGCTCCGGCAGCCTTACCCAAATTCAGTCCGACATTAATAGCATCGCAACGGTAAACCTTCTTTAATATATCGCAGCTTATGGATAAAAGTTTCATAACTTCGGCGCCGGCTTCCCATGAAAGTCCGTTAAGCTCTTTAGCATGCGCAGCGGGAATAACAAGAAGATGTCCGCAATTATAAGGAAATGTGTTTAATTTTATATATGAATATTTTCCTTTAAAAAGAACATACTTATCCTCAAAGCATGTATTGTCTTCGCAAAAAACACATTCATCCTTTGATTTGTCTCTAACTAAATAATCCATACGCCATGGGGCATAAATAATTTCCATAAATTAGAAATTAGAAATTAGAAATTTAATCCTGCGCTATTATATGCTATAAGTCCGCCGCCTTTTAAAAAGGTTTTGCCGCCCACATAATCGATAAAAGATTTCACTGCCCTTTTTATAACGGATTGGAATAAATTGGGTTGTTTTCTGACAGGGTAGATAACGGTTGGTTTGCCTTTTATGCCGGCTAATACCTTTGCCGCATCAATCGCATCCTCGAAATCGCCGAGTTTATCCACAAGGTGGTATTTAAGCGCCTGCTGTCCAGAGTAAACCATACCGTTGGCAAGCTTTTTAACATATGCGACTTTGAGGCTCCTTCCTTTTGCAACGGCATCTACAAACTGGCCGTACACATCCATAACAACGCCCTGAAGCTTTTCTCTCTGCTTTGGAGTCATTTCTTTGAAAGGGGTGCCGATGTCCTTATACGGACCGCTTACGATGTAATTATAAGACACGCCGACCTTTTTCATTAGTTTATATACATTGGGCATCTCCATTATGACGCCGATCGAACCTGTTAATGTTCCCGGCTCTGCCACTATTTCGTTTGCGGCGGAAGACACATAATATGCCCCCGATGCGGCAACGGAACCCATTGAAACCACAACCTTCTTGTATTTCTTAAACTTAGTCAACTGTTCATAAATAGCTTGAGACGGGGCAACCTCTCCGCCGGGCGAATTAACCCTTATTACAACGGCCTTAACGAAGGAATCATGTTTATAATGATTAAGGAGGGATATAAAATTTGACGAGCTGTTTATTGCGCCTGTAAGGTTTATTATTCCAATCGCATAGGGAGAAGAACCCTGCACTACATTATAATTAGACTTTACTTGAAATTTAAATAAAATCAAGTAGATGCCCAGTCCAAAAATTCCGATAAATACGATTAAAAATAATAAACCGCTTAAAAATGGATGTTTGCCTGTACTCATATGTTTATGTTTGCTTTATTAGATTTACTGATTTACTTAACTTTGCTCGGAATTAAGAAGAGACAAGCCGATTTTTTGTTCGTTAGAATCCACCATAATTATCTCCGCATTGATATTGGAACCCACGGAAATATCACTTTTTGCAATAAAGTTTTCGGGAATCTTCGAATTATGAATCAATCCCTCAATACCGTCTTCAAGGTAAACAAATATACCGAATTCCGTAATATTGGATATGACGCCTGAGACTGTCATCCCAACCGAATATCTATCCTTAATATTTTTCCATGGACTTTCCGTAAGCTGTTTTATGCCCAGATATACCTTTTGCCTTTCCTCATCGATGTTTAAAACTACGCACTTGATGTTTTCTCCGATTTTGAAGAGCTCCTGAGGGTGTTTTGTTCTTTTTGACCAGGAAAAATCGCTTTGTTTAATGTATGCGTCAAAATTTTTATCTAACTCAACGGATATTCCGAATTCATATATATTTTTAATGGCACCTTCAACAACGGCGCCGACGGGATACTTATCTTTTAACTTATTCCACGGGCTTTCGGTAAGCCTTTTTATGCTCAAAGAGAGCTTTTTGGTTTCGGGTTCTATGCTCAAAATTACGGTTTTAACCCTCTGCCCTTTTGTCAGAAAGGTTTTTAGATCGACCGACTTTTTATCCCAACTCATCTCGGACATATGTATGAGCCCCTCGACATCGTCGTCAAGCTCGACAAATGCGCCGTAATCCGTAATATTTATTATAACGCCTTCAACCACATCGCCCTGTTTATGCCTTTCAAGTATATCCTCCCACGGGTCTTTAAAGAGTTGTTTATAACCGAGGGAAACCCTGTGTTTTTCTTCATCGTACTTGATAACCTTTACATTGATTTTTTGTCCAAGGCTTAACACCTCCGAAGGGTGGGATATTCTTTTCCATGAAATGTCGGTAATATAGATAAGTCCATCCATGCCGCCTAAATCGACGAAAACGCCGTAATCCGTAATATTTTTAACTATACCTTCAAGCACATCACCTTCTTTTATATCGGTTAAAACATTTTCTTTTAATTTTTTAATTGCATCTTCTATAACCTTGCGCCGGGAAACTATAACATTGCAATTTTTTTTGTTTACGCTTATAACCTTTAATTCAAGATTCCTTCCCAGAAAAGCGTCAAAATCCTTTGTAAGCTTGACATCGATTTGGGAACCGGGTAAAAATGCGGTAACGCCGTTCAAATCTATAATTAACCCGCCTCTTGTTTTCGCCACGACGGTCCCGTTGACTATTTCGTCCCCCTCGCAAGCTTTTTCGATATCATCCAATGCGTAAACATTTTTGGCTTTCTCCCGTGAACATATTAAATACCCTGCCTTATCGTCATAATGCCCGACAAAAACCTCTATGCTGTCGCCTGTTGAAATAGTCGTAATATCCACATTGCCACCCGAAGAAAACTCTTCTATCGTGATTATTCCGTCGGATTTATCTCCGACATCGACATAAATATAATTTTCATCGATATTTAAAATCTTTCCCTGCCTCACGAGTCCTTTGCTATTCATATTTTCATAAGAACTGAGTAAAAGCTCGAACTCCGTAGGATTTTCTAAAGATTTACCGTAATTAAAATTTTGCTTTGCCATAAATATTGGTACTCCCTCCTAAAATTGATAAAACTAATCTAACACATTTAAACAAATTAAGCAAATCTTTTGTTTGTCCTTATTTTTTGATTATCGTCTAATTGCCGTATTGTATTAACCACCTTTTCTATAATCCAGTCGGGAGTGGAAGCCCCCGCCGTAATCCCAACCATGTCGGCATTTATAAACCATCCAGGATTAACCTCTTTTTCGGTTTCTATATGATAGGTATTCTTTTGGATAGCCGCGCAGATATTTTTAAGTTTATTCGTGTTTGCACTGTTATACCCTCCGACGACTATCATCACATCAACATTAGAAGCAAGGACTTTAGATTCATCCTGTTTTAATTTTGTCGCATCGCAAATGGTGTTGAAAACAACTATTTCCTTTTTAGCAATTTTAAATATCTCATTAATCACGGAGTTATAAAAATTAACATCCTGCGTAGTTTGGGAAATTAAAGCCAATTTTTCGGAAACGGGGATATTTTTTAAATCGTCCAGACCGTTTATTATTAAAAACCTGTTTTTATCGGCAAAACTAATTACGCTTTGAACCTCGGGATGATTTTTGTCCCCGACCATTATTATAAAATATCCGTCTAAGGCGGCCATGGTTATGTAGTTCTGCGCCTGTTTTACAAACGGGCAGGTGGCGTCGATTGTCTTTACCCCCTTCAATTTAAGCTTTTCCATAATGTCGGATTTAACGCCGTGAGAGCGGATTATAATGGTATTGTAGCCATTGTCCTCGATATTATCTACAGGATAAACTCCTTTTTCTTCCAAAGATTTAACCACCTGCGGATTATGAATAATCGGTCCGAGAGTATTTAATTTTTCGGATAATTTGCAGGTCTTTGACGCATCGACTGCCATTTTGACCGCCCTTTTTACACCGAAACAAAACCCTGCGGATGGCGCAACAATTATATTCATGGCCCATTGCCCCCTTCCTCCTTTGTTAATTTAGAAAGGATGTCAAAAAATTCGGGAAAAGAAGTGCCGATACATTTTATATCGCGAACCTCGGTCCCTATGTTTTTAAGCAATAACCCCATAACTACCATTGACATCGCAATCCTGTGGTCGCCAAAAGAATCCGCGGCCACAAAATCCTTATTATTTAATTTTACACCATTTCCTGTAAAAATTAAATCAGGATTTCCGGTAAGCTCGAATCCGTCCTCTAATTCTTTAATTTTAACTCCAAAAAGACTTAAATTAGAAACAATGGTTTTAATTCTGTCGCTTTCTTTTACCCTTAATTCTCCTGCCCCCGTTACTTTAGTGATACCGCCTGCAAACGATGCTATTACCGCAAAAATAGGAAATTCGTCTATCATATCGGAAACCAATTCGGGCGGCACGGCAACCCCTTGCAAATTTGAATATTTTGCCTTGATAGTTCCAACCTTCTCCAATTTTTTGTCTTCAAGGGTTATTTCTATGTTAGCGCCCATCATCTCTAAAACCTTTAAGAGTCCTGTTCTTTTTTCGTTTAACAAGACATTTTTAATGATAATTTCGGAATTTTTACGCAAAATACCAAGCGCAATGAAAAAAGAGGCGCTGCTAAAGTCTCCGGGGACAGTAATCTCAAAAGGCTTAAGCTCGCCGCCGCCTTCCACGGTTATAAGGTTGTCGTCAAATTTTGGATTTTCGACGGCAATGCGGCAGCCTTGAAGCTTTAAAAAGTTTTCCGTATGGTTTCTTGTCGCCTTTTTTTCATATATTACGGTATTCCCCTCCGCAAAAAGAGCGGCAAGCATAATGCAGGATTTAACTTGAGCGCTTGGAACAGGCATTTCATAATAAATCGATTTTAGTTTTCCTCCTTTAATGGCAATCGGAGGATAATTTCCGTTTTCCCGCCCTGTTATCTTCGCTCCCATGAGGCTTAACGGTTCCGTTATGCGCCTCATGGGCCGGGAATTTAAATATTTATCGCCCGATAACACGGAAAAAAATTCGTTTCCCGCAAGTATCCCTGCTATAAGACGCGTAAGCGTTCCTGAATTAGCGGTATTAATAATTGTCTTAGGCTCTTTTAATCCATGAAGGCCAACGCCGTTAATTACAAAATCTTTTGAATTTTTATTGTTTTTATCGGGCTTAGCCGCAGCTATTGCTACCCCAAGCTTTCTAAATGCCGCAATAGTTGCCAGATTATCTCGCGAAAGCGATAAATTATAGACTTTCGAAATTCCGGAGGCAAGGCTTCCTAACATAATAGCTCTGTGAGATATGGATTTGTCGCCGGGAACCTCCAGTGTAGCATTAAATCCTTTTGAAATACCCGTAACAAGCGCTCTGCCGGATTTTAATTTAATCAAAAACCCTCCTGCCTGATTTATATTTTTTTTCTACTATCGGCTATTTTTGTAATTATGTTCTTTAAGCCTTCCTCGTCGCCCGTTTCCAGAAATCCTTTTAAGATATTCGCAGACGCGATAAAATCCTCTAAAGAGGCGGCTATATTTTCGTTGTTCATTAAAAATATATCTGTCCAAATATCGGGCGAAGAAGAGGCAATTCTCGTCGAATCCCTAAAGCCGCTTCCTATAAGGCTGAATGTGCCGTTCCCGCTTTCTTTTCCTCTTTGAATAAAAGATAAAACCGTATCGGATAAAACAAAAGCAATCAGATGAGGTAAATGGCTCGTGTATGCGACGATATTGTCATGAAAATCCGCCGCCAGATAAACGACATTCATCTTAAGCATCTTCCAAAATTTAGCTACCGCTTCAACCTTATCGGTACGGGTTTTGTCGGCTAAATCGCTGTCTTCCTTGATAACAACGCAATTTTTATTCTTAAATAAATTGAAATCGGCATTTTCAGGTCCGGATTTATCTGAACCGCATATCGGGTGGGATCCTACAAAATTTTTAAAGTTTTTGATTTCGGCATTATGCGTAATTACGCTTTTAACGCTTCCGATATCGGTAATAAAAGGCGCGTTTTCAAAGAAAGTTTTATACCTGTCAAAAAGCGTTAATATTGCTTTGGGGGTGGTGCATAATATTACTAAGGAGGTTAAATCGTCCAGAGAGTTGCCGTAACACGGATTCTTATGAGCATCCATATTGAAATCCATGGCATAATCGATGATCCCGCTGGAAAGGCAGTAATCGATTTTTTTTTGAATTATATCATATCCGCTTATTTTTATTTCCGGGTGAATAGTTTTTACCGCCCCTGCAATAGATGCCCCCATGAAACCGAGTCCAATGATAGATATTTCTTTAAACATCAGTAAGTTACTCCGTCAGCCGAAAGCTGTCATCCTCCCCCTTAAAAGAAGGCGATTTTATTTTTCTATAGAAAATTTAAAATTCCCGAATCAAATGGTTTACATGCTTCTATTAACGGCTTCGGCAACCAATCTCCCCCTGTCAAGCAGTTCGCTGAAGGTATTATATTTTAAGGATTGAGCGCCGTCGGAAAATGCCTTTTCGGGTACGGGGTGAACTTCTATCATAAGTCCATCTGCCCCTACGGCAATAGCGGCGAGAGAAAGCGGTTCCACATAGTACCAGACGCCTGCGGCATGCGACGGATCGACGATAACGGGAAGATGCGAAAGTCTTTTTAAAACAGGAACCGCGCTTAAATCAAGGGTATTTCTCGTAGATGTTTCGTATGTTCTTATCCCTCTTTCACAAAGTATAACATCCAGATTGCCGTTTGACATAATATACTCTGCGGACATTAAAAATTCCTGTATGGTTGAACAAAGCCCCCTTTTTAAGATAACAGGTTTTTTAACCTTTCCGACCTCCTGAAGAAGCCTGAAATTTTGCATATTTCTTGCGCCTATCTGTATAATATCGGCATAAGAACATACCAGATCCAAATCCCTTGGGTCCATAACCTCCGTTGCAACTAAAAGCCCTGTTTTTCTCCTTGCCTCGCTCAGATATTTTAATCCTTCTTCTCCCAAACCTTGAAAGGTATAAGGACTTGTCCTCGGTTTAAATGCTCCTCCCCTGAGCACCGATGCTCCCGCCGTCTTAATATTTTCGGCAATTTCCGTAACATTTTCAAGTGTTTCGACGGCACAAGGTCCTGCAATTACGATAATCTTATTGCCGCCTATTTCGATGTTCCCGACTTTAATGACTGTCCTTTCTTTTCCTATTTCTTTTGAAGCCAGTTTATAGGGCTTTGATATTCTTATGGCTTTATCTACTCCGGGAAGCGCCTCCGCCTCTTCAAAAAAGGCTTTAACCGCGTCCTCATGCCCGATACACCCGATAATCGTAACATCTGCCCCTTCGGATATATGTGGCTTTAAACCCGCCTGATCTATTTTATCTAAAATATACTTAACCTGCTGTTCCGTAGCTCCTTTTTTTAACACCAAAATCATTTATCGTCTCCCATGCTATTTTATTCTTATATTATTTTAATCGTTTTTCATTAGTTTTAAAATATGCTTAGCAGAATTTTTCGTTTATCGTTTTATTTTACCTTATTGAAATAAAATTGTAAAAAACTTTTATATACCCAAAATTATATAACTTTGCCCAAGGCTTTAATTAATCTAATATTTTCCCTGCGCGTACCGATAGTTATTCTGACCATATCGTCATATCCAAACCTATCCATGGGCCTTATGATAATGCCCATATTTAAAAGTTTCTCGTATATGTCTGCCGCTTTCCGTCCTTTTAGTTTTACCAGTATAAAATTAGCGCCCGTTTCGACAAATTCTATGCCTAATATCCCTAAAGCCGAATAGAGATAATTTTTTTCGGCCTCGTTAGTTTCGACTACCTTTTTAACATATTCCTTGTCCTTTAAAGCAGCCTGCGCACCCGCTAAAGACAGGGAATTTACATTAAACGGCTCCCTTACCCTGTCCATTAGAGATATTAAATCCTTATGCCCAATTCCGTATCCCACTCTAAGTCCTGCCAACCCGTACACCTTCGAAAAAGTCCTTAAAACAATCACATTTGGAAAATCTGCAATATCCGTTTCATCTATCAGCGATTTTCCCATGTACTCTATGTAAGCCTCGTCGATTATAACCAGAATGTTATCCTTAACCTTTTTAATAAAATCTTTTATTATGCGGTTTGAAAAAAAAGTCCCCGTCGGATTGTTCGGATTAGAAATAAAAATAACTTTGGTTTTATCGTCTATTAATTTATACATATCGTCCAAATTTAGGGCGTAATCCTTAAGCTTGCTTATTTTTAACTTTAAACCTAATTGTTCTCCTGCAAGGTAATATGCGACAAACGAAGGAAACGGGGCAATCAGATTTTCGTTCCTCTTGCAAAATGTCCTGACGGCTATATCTATTAACTCGTTAGAGCCGTTTCCCAGAATAAAATTTTCGGGTTTTAACTTATCCGATTTAACACCTGCCGCCTTAAAAAAATGAACCAGTTCCTCCTTCAGGTAAAAGCCGGAGCCGTCGGGATATCTGTTTAAATTTTTAAGACAGGATTTAATGGATTTGAGCGCTCCTTGAGAAGGGCATGACGGATTTTCATTCGAGGCTAATTTTACTATATTTTTAATACCCTTTTCCCTTTCCACCTCTTCTATGGGTTTTCCGGGAATATACGGGTTTATTTTATAGATATAATCTGGAGCCTTTACATTAAAAGATTTCATATATAATTTACCTTGTTTTTTATACCGCTTACTTATGCGAACCCGTAAATTTTACAGAAGCCGCAGGTTTTTTAACGGAATAGTCTTTTGGCTTAGCTATCTTCTTTATGTCTGCGGTAGTATTTTGAATAACAGCCCTTTCGTAAATCTTAACCCATGCGCAATCCAAATTCTCGTCAACCTCGCATTTATAATTTTTCATCCCGCCGCAGGGACCATTCAAAAGCCCTTTTGGACACAATGTTACGGGGCAAATTCCTCCTGTTTCGTTTAAAACGCATTTCCCGCACAAAGAACACATCTCCTTCAAAGAAGAGAGGTTTTCGATATTGCCCAAAAACATCGTATCGACGCCGGAGATTACCATTTTTGAATCGTCAAGCGCATTAACCGCCGATTGCACGCCGCTTCCGCAGGATAGAACCAATATTGAAGCGGATTTGGCAACAAATTCTTTATTATCCCTGACCGCTTTTCTAACCTTTTGGAGGTGGCACATTGCATCTATTACATAAGTTCCGTTTACGGAGATATTTTTATCCTCCAGAATCCCCTTCATTGCCGCAACTTCTTTCGGGCCTCCCGTCCTCGAGGTATCGGAGCATATCCCGCATCCAAATATAAAAACGGAACCGCGGATTTTTTTAATTATATCTTCTAATTCCTTTTGTTTGGTAACTATCATATATTCTCATCAATCTTATTAGATAACATTGCCGCCTTGGCGGTATTTTCCATTAAAACCGAAACGGTCACGGGTCCAACGCCGCCGGGGACGGGGGTTATTTTGGAAACCTTGCTTATAACCTTTTCGAAATTTACATCTCCGCAAATATGCCCATCAAGCCTTGAAATGCCGACATCGATTACAACCGCGTCGTCTTTTAAATAGCTGTCATCGATAAGATTTGCCTTGCCTGCGGCTGAAATTAAAATATCTGCCCCCTTTGTAAAACATTTAATATCTTTTGTGAAAATATTGAGCGAGACAACGGTGGCAAGCCTGTTTATAAGCATTATAGCAAGAGGCTTCCCTACGATATTGCTTTGTCCTATTATGACGCAATTTTCCCCTTTAACCGAAATATCGTAATAATCGAGCATTTTAATAATTCCATATGGGGTACAGGGGTAAAAAGGCGAATTTTCCGTAAAAATCTTTCCTACATTTAAAGGGTGGAAGCCGTCAACATCCTTATTGGGGCAGATTGCATCCATAACGGCTTTTGCATTTATATGAGGCGGCAGGGGAAGCTGGACTAAAATTCCGTGGACTAAAGGGTCGTTATTTAATTCCTCTATCTTGTTCAAAAGCTCTTTTTCGGTTAAGCCTTCAGGGTAAATAAATTTTTGGGATAGTATCCCGCACCTTTCGGCGGCGCGTTCTTTATTCCTGACATATATAACGGAAGCCTTGTTTTCTCCAACCAAAATGACGGCGATTAACGGCACTATTCCCGCTTTTTTTAACCCGCTGACTTTAAGCGCTACGGAAGATTCTAATTCTCCGGCTATTAACCTGCCATCGATAATCTTTTCTTTAAATTTATCATAACAACTATTATTATTTATGTAATTATTTGATGTCATTAATTTAAATTTAATTAAATTAAACCGTAGCGGGCAATATTTTCATCGGCTATCTTTTGTATCTTTTCTATTTCCGTTTTGCCGGCCTCATCCTTAAACAGATGTTTAAATCTTCCTTGGAGCTTAAGATATTCCTCGACCGGAATCTTTTTACTTATCTTTTTGACGGAAATTATCCTGTCATATTCTGCTTCAAATAAAGGATAAAGACCTGTCTGAACCGCGAGTTGGGCAATTTTAACGGAATATCTCGGTTCATATTTCCACCCTGGAACGCAGGGAACATCTATTTGCAGATACTTGGCGCCCTTTATGGATTTGGCCTTTTTAACCTTTTTTTGAAGGTCAATGGGATAACCGGCGGATGCAACCGCGGTGTACGGAATTCTGTGGGCCATGGCAATCTCCGGCATATATTTTTTAGGCCGTGAATTACCGAACGACTTTTTTCCCGAAGGGCTTGTGGTGGTGTAAGCGTCGAAAGGCGTAAGTCCGCTTCTTTGATAGCCGGTATTCATATATGCCCCGTTGTCATAGCAAATGTACAGGACATCGTGGTTTCTTTCGAACATGCCGCTAAGCGCCTGAAGCCCTATATCGGCCGTCCCCCCGTCCCCCCCCTGCGCTATTACCGTTATGTCGTCTTTTTTCCCCATAGCCTTAAGGGCGGCTTCAATGCCGGATGCTACCGCGGCAGAATTTTCGAAAAGAGAATGAATCCACGGAATTCTCCATGAGGACTCGGGATAGCGGGTTGAAAACACCTCAAGACACCCGGTTGCAGCGGTTGCTATGGTATTTTTGCCGAGAACTTCGAGTATCAGCTTAACAGCCATAGATTGAGCGCAGCCGGAACATCCCGTATGCCCCATCGTAAAAAGCTCGGTATGTGTTTCCTCTTTAGTTAGCATAATTTATTTTCCTATTTATATTTTAATTTATTTAATTTTTAAAGATACTGCTGGGATAATCCTACAAACTCGCCATCAACGTTTTCTTCCTTTTCCGCCCTCATAACAAGGTCATAAATATTTTTAGGAGTAATATCCCTGCCGCCAAGCCCGATTGTATATCCATTAACGCTGATAGAGGTCATTTTATGCTTATAAAGAACATCCCTTATTTCCATAGAAAGAATCCCGCCCTTGCCAAGCGATATTGCCTTTTCTATCACTATAACATTCTGTGCATTTTGAAGAGCATCCGCAATCTCGTCTTCAGGAAAAGGTCTAAAGGAACGAACCTTTAAAACGCCAATCTTTTTTCCCGATTCTCTTAATTCGTCGACAACGTCTTTTATGGTTCCAAGCACGGATCCCATTGCGACAATAACTATTTTTGCGTCATCCATTTTATAGGCATCTATCAAGGCGCCTTGAAATTTGCCGAACATTTCCTTGTATTCCTGTGCTGCCTGTATTATATAGCGCTTGGAATTATTGACGGCGTTCGAAAGATTATACCTCGATTCCATATAAACGGAAGGTTCGCCCAGCGTTCCAAAAGAATAAGGATTATCTACATCGAGCTTATATTCCATATTTAAGGGCGGCAAATACTCCCTGACCTTTTCGATGCTGTCTATTGTCTCTACAACCTCGAATGTATGCGTTAAAACAAAACCATCGACATTGACCGTGACCGGAAGCATAACATCAGGATTTTCGGCAATTTTAAACGCTTGAATATGCATATCGTACGCCTCCTGATTATTTTCCGCAATGAGCGTAATTGCGCCCGTATCTCTGATCGCCATTGCGTCCTGCATATCGTTCCAAATGTTTATCGGCGCGGAAACAGCTCTGTTTGCGATAGTTAAAACAACGGGAAGCCTCATGCCCGCGATGTTGTATATCACCTCTTCCATATATAAAAGCCCCTGGGAAGCCGTTGCGGTATAAGTTCTAACCCCGCAAGCGCTGGCGCCCAAAACAACGGAAGCCGCCGAGTGTTCGCTTTCAACCATAATAAATTCCGCTTTTAAATCACCGTCGGCAACCATTTGAGAAAGATGTTCCACAATATGGGTTTGCGGGGTAATTGGATAAGCAGAAATAACATGGGGCTCGGTCATCCTCACCCCGTCCGAAATAGCCATTGACCCTTCAAGAACCTTTTTCATAATATATTCACCGGATTAAAAATTTATTTAAATGAATATTAATATCAATATCAATCTAATGCTAATCACAATTTATTTTTCTATTAGAACCATATCTATATCGTCAACGGGGCATTCTTCGGCGCATATGCCGCACCCCTTGCAGTAATCTGCATCATAATCGTATATTTTTGTTTTCTTGTCGCCATAGACAACCCCTTCAGGACAAAAATAAATACAAAGATTGCATCCCGTGCATTTTTCCTGTTTAAACACAGGATTTTCATTTGCAAAAGACCCTGTTTTATTCGAAAGAGCCGCTCCCGGAAGGGCGATAATTCCAATCTTAAAATCCACTCCTGTCTCCTTTTATGTAATTATAAGCAACTTGAGCGGCTTCGGCATTGGGCTTGCCTAATTTTGAACCGAACCTGTTTTCTATTTCTTTTTTAATCGATTCTATGCTGACATCTCCGCTTATTGCAGAAAAAGCGCCAAGTAAAGTCGTATTGGCAATCGGTTTATTTAAAATCTTAAGGGCAATTTTTAATGCTGGAAATAAGACAACATTTTCTTCGCTAACCCCGCCAAGTTCATTAATAACATCTTTTATACCGGCTTCCGAATTTATCAACATTTTTCCGTTTTCCCTGAGCCCCTTATAAACTGGGACAGACTTAAGGAGGGTTATATCCTGAACAATGACATAATTTGGATCGTATATTTGATGCCTTGTCCTGATAGGTTTATCTGAAAATCTTGCAAAAGCTTGAACAGGAGCGCCCGTCCTTTCCGACCCGAAGGATGGAAATGCCTGGCAATAATTTCCGTCGTCAAAAAAGCTGAGGGCAAGAATGGATGCCATTGTAACGGAACCCTGGCCGCCTCTGCCATGTATTCTGATTTCTTTCATCATAAAATTTTTCCTTTTTTATTCGAATAAGTAGGGACAGGCTTAAGCCTGTCCCTACTTATTCGAATATATGAAATGAATTAAAGATTTTTATATCGGTGTTTTAAAAATTATACACTTTTTAAAGCTTGAATGTCAAGAGTTTTCCGAACCTTTTTTCTCAAATTCGTCTAAAAAATAAGGAATTTTATCTTCTATGCCGTAAGCCATTATGTGGATGCCATGTACTAACGGCTTTAATTCCCTTGCAATCCTTGCGGCAATTTCAACCCCTTTTTTTACCGGATTAAGGGCATTATCAAGCTCGCCTATAAGCGTTTCCGGTATATAAATCCCCGGAATAGCCTGATTCATAAAACGGGCAGTCTTTCCTGATTTTAATATATAGATTCCGGCAATAATTTTTATATCTTTATAATTTTTATAAAAATCGTAAAATTTATTAAACTTTTCAACGGAAAATACCGCCTGCGTTTGGAAAAAATCGCATCCGGCAGTAATTTTTTTTTCAAATTTTATAAGCTGGGGCTCAAGCGGAACAGATTCGGGATTTACAGCCGCCCCTATATAAAAATCCGTAGGATCGTTAAGTTTGTTTCCGTTCATATCGGCTCCGGCATTCAATCCTTTTACTATTTCGATTAAATTAGCCGAATCTATATCGTAAACCGCCTTTGCATGCTTGTGGTCGCCGAAAGATATGTGATCTCCCGTAAGAGCTAAAACATTTTTTACTTGAAAAGCGGCGGCGCCGAGCAAGTCTGATTCCAGAGCCATGCGGTTTCTATCTCTGCAGGTCTGCTGAAAAATAGGTTCTCCTCCCGCCTGCTTTATGTAAATCGAACCCGCAAGGGAGGACATTTTCATATTTGCACCCTGATTGTCCGTAATGTTAAAGGCTGTTATACGATTTTTTAAAAGCTCGTATATGCTTTTCATTTTGGAAAGATCTGTCCCCCTTTCAGGGGATATTTCGGATGTATAGACAAACGCGCCTGCGTTTAAACTTTCTTTTAATTTATTGCCTGATTTAAAATTCGTTAACATCATGAAATATTTTCCATAGCGGTGCGGTTAAATATTGTTTGCGGCGGCTTCATAAGAACCGAGTATTTTTATAAATATCGTGTATTCTTCTATCCCTTTTAACGCTTTTTTAAGCCTTTCGTCGGATTCATGAGAACTCACATCTATAAAAAACAGGTAGTCCCAGTTAAATTTCTTAGACGGCCTTGACTCTATTTTGGTTATGTTAATGTTGTTTTCATAAAACGGTTTTAAAATTTTGAACAGCGCCCCGACTGAATTTTTAATGGAAAATAAAATAGATGTCTTATCATTGCCTGTTTTTGAAGTCTTTTCCCCGTTTGAAATAATTAAAAATCTCGTAAAATTATTGCTGTAATCCTCGATATGGGGGAGCAGTATATTTAACCCGTAAATCCGCCCCGCTAATTCGGACGCTATTGCGGCAGCGCCGGCTTCCTTAGATGCCATAATACAGGCATCTGCCGTTGAAAAAGCGTCTATAAGTGCCGCATCTTTAAAATTTTCTTCCAAAAAATTTCTGCATTGGCCGAAAGCCTGCGGATGAGAATAAATCTTATCAATATTTTTAATGCCGCTTTCCTTTGAAAAAAGGAAATGGCTGACGGGAATTATCTCTTCCCCTATTATTGTAACATCGGAATTTACAAACATATCGAATGTAGCGTTTACCATGCCCTCGATGGTATTTTCTACAGGAACAACACCGTAATTCGAAAGCCCCTTGGAGACCGAATCGAAGACCTCGCCGATAGTTTTAAGTGGAATTAAAGTTCTTGACGAACCAAATCTTTTTATGGCGGCAATATGGGTATAAGTTCCTTCCGGACCAAAATAACCGACCCTTATTTTTGATTCCAGGTCAATGCAGGCAGATATAATTTCCCTGAATATATTTTGCAAATGCTCGTCTTTTAACGGGCCTTTATTGTGTTTCTTTATATTTCTAAAGACCTCGCTTTCCCTGCCCGGATTATAATATGTTTCATTATTGGAAGACTTTATTTTCCCGACATTTAAAGCAACTTTGCCCCTTTTATTAAGAAGCAGGGTAAGCTCTTCATCTATCTTGTCTATTTCTTTTCTTAAAGTTTGGAGTTCTTCTATGTTTTTATGCATTTAATCCCTTAATCCCTTGACATTTTAACATTTTTAAAATTTAAAGTATTTTACATAATTTTTAAAAAAAAGGCAAAACAAAGATTGAAGAAACTTACCATGCTTTTACCGTCCCGCTTTATTTCTCTGCATTAATCTGCCCGCAATAAATGAAAGAAATAAAAACAGGGCAATAACTGTAAAAACAAATCTTATCCCGTAAGCCTCGCCGAGATACGCCAAAAAAAACGGGCCGATTATTCCGCCCAAATCAAAATTAGACTGATATACAGTGTTTGCCGCCACTATATCGTTTGTGCCCACAACCTCTGAAATCTTCATTGTCCCGATAGGAAAAATAAGCGCGTGCGGAATACCGAGCAAAATTAAGCTTAACGCATAAAAGAATATGCCTTTCGATAAAACCATAAAAATAAAAGAAAGGCTTGCCAAAAATATGGAAATATTTAAAATCTCGGCCTTGTTTTTTATAGCACCCTTTTTTGTAAAATATAACAAACCGAGCCTGACAATTAATGAGGATATAAAAAACAGGGCAAACAAAAGGGTTATCTCAAAATATTTAATATGGAAATTATCTTTTGCGTAAACGCCTCCGAAAGCAACAATAGAAGCAAAACCTATACTAAAGGCCGTATTATAAAAGATAACCTCCAGAAAGCCATAATTTTTGAATAATCTTGCAATGCTGCCGCCCTTTTTAATTTTACCGCTGCCGCTTTCATTGTTTCCCAAAGTTTCCTTATTTTTAGCGGCGGCGTTCATTTGTTCTTTTTTTATCCGCTCCGTTAAAATATTTTTGGCTGTTTTGTTTATTTTTACCGCAAAGAAAAAAGCAGTAATCCCAAACCCGCAAAGCATAAGATAGATATATCGGATGCTCAAAACTGAAAGCAAAGCCGAACCTAATAATGGACCAAAAACAAGTGCAAGGCTTAACATTAAGGAATATACGGTAAGATTTTTTTCGACATCCGCCTTATCGGAAACCAAATGGACAAGGGATAACAGAAACGGCATAATAATGGCTGTTGCAAAACCCGATAAAATTACGAAAATTAAAAATTCGGGAAAGGATGTCGAAATAAAATATCCAAAAATTGCAAAACTGAATAAAATTAGCCCTGCTATAATAAATCTGGAAATTAATTGCGGTTTTACCCTGATGCTTAAAAGATACCTGACTAAAAGAGTGCTGATAGCGTATGTAGCTGTTGTAACGCCGATGTAAACAAGATTTACATCAAGGACATACTTAACAAAGAGCGGATTTATCGATTGAATCATATTCGTATTGGCTCTTTGAAGAAGTATAACGAGAAAAACGAAGAAAATAGCAGGCATATTACTTAAGCCTTTTCTTCTTTAATGTAAGAAACTATTAATGAAATAATCTCGTCTTTTGATTCCGTCGCGAAAATATTCTGGGCATGGGCGCTGCCGTTAAAAAAGCGGATGGTTTTTGGAGACTTGGTCTGGGCATGCATTTTTTTAATGCCTTCCGCAAACTGTTCCCCTTCCGAGCCTAAATAGTGAACGGGGACATCGATAAAATCGATGCCATCGACATAGACGGGGGATAAGGCAATAACGGATTTTATTTCCGACGGTTTAAAAAGTTTCGATGCGTTTAAAACGGCGGCACCTCCCATACTGGAGCCCAAGAGCGTTATGTTTTTTACAAAATCCAAGCTCTTAGCAAAATTAATAGCCCCTATAACATCCTCTCCGTACGCAAAAGGAGATCCCCTGCCCTGTTTTGAATTTCCGTAACCCCTAAAATCGAAGGCTAAAGACGATATTTTATTTTTTAGAAGAACCTCGCACAGGTCATAATAACTTTCTTTGTTAAAAACCTTGCCGTGCGCCAGTATAACAATATCGGGATACGAACCGAATAAAGAACCGTAAATATTTCCGCCGTCGGCGGCTTCAAAACCAACCTCTTTAAAGTTCATGGCTATACCCCCTATTTTTATTTAATATTAATATTTTAGCATATTAATCTATTAATTCAACAACAAGATATGAATTATTAATATTTAAATACGGGGTGTTTATTTGCCAGCACCTCGTTAACCCTTTTAACCTTTGTTCTGCGGGGAGATTTAAGGGCGGCAGATTTTTTGGTTTTAAAGCCGATTTTTTCTACCGCCTTTAGAAACTTGTCTATCGTCTTTACTGACTCTGTCTCTGTCGGTTCTATCATGATAGCGCCGTGTATATTTTTTGGAAAGTAAACCGTTGGAGGATGAAAGCCGTAATCTATTAAAAGCTTTGCAAGTTCAAGGGTTGATATTCCATTATCCTCTATCGCCTTATCGGTAAAAACACATTCGTGCATACATAATCTATCTTCAAAGGGGTCTGCGCCGTTCAATATTTTGCCAAGTCTTTTTTTGATATAATTTGCGTTAAGGACGGCAATTTCGCTGACCGCCGAAATATTATCGTTTCCAAGGGAAAGAATATAAGCGTAAGCCTTTAAAAGGACGCCGAAATTACATAAAAATGGAGCGATTCTCCCGATGGTTTGTTTTTTGTCTTCGCTTAAATTATAATTACCGTTATTAAAACTCACATAGGGTACAGGCAGATAGTCCTTCAGAAAACCCGCGACTCCAACGGCTCCGCTCCCGGGTCCGCCTCCCCCGTGCGGAGTGGAAAATGTCTTGTGTAAATTAAGCTGGATTATATCTATCCCCATATCGGAAACCTTAACATTTCCGATAAAGGCATTAAAATTAGCCCCGTCCATATAAACCAATGAGCCGTTTTTATGCATGATTTCACTTATCTTTTTAATATCTTTTTCAAAAATTCCAAGGGTGTTGGGGTTTGTTATCATTATCGCCGCAACATTTTTAGAGAGGTATCCTTCCACATCTTTTGCCTCGATATGCCCGTTTGCGCCTGTTTTAATTTCCACCGGAGTAAAGCCTGCGAGGGCGGAACTCGCAGGATTGGTTCCATGCGCGCTGTCGGGTATGAGTATGGTATCCCTTTGCTCTCCCTTTAGGTCATAATATCTTTTTATAATCTTTAATCCCGTAAATTCGCCTGCGGCGCCGGCCTGGGGCGAAAAACTAAATTCATCCAAACCTGTAAGCTCGCAAAGAATGAGATTAAAATCGTGTATTATTTTTAAAACCGGCTGAACAAGGTGAACGGGCGTTAAAGGGTGTAAATTTTTTATATTATCAAATGATGCTATTAACTCGTTTATCTTTGGATTATATTTCATGGTACAGGAACCTAACGGATAAAAAACCGAATCTACGCACATATTCCAGCTCGATAGTCTGACAAAATGCCTGACCACGGTCGGTTCTGAAACCTCCGGAAGCCTTGGCGGCTTTTTCCTTATAAATTTTTTATTTATATAATTCTCCGGCGTTTTCTCTAATTCTGAATCTTTAAGCCCGCAATCAGGGATGCTTATGCCGCAAACCCCTTTAGAGCCCTGACGAATTAATAAATCCTCATCAAAAAAAAGACCTGAAATTCCCGGAAAATTTACCATCTTTTACACCGCCGTTTTTATTATATCTTTTGCGCTTTCCGCATATCTTTCGATATCGTCCATATCGTTATTTTCCGTTGCAGAGACCAAAATCCCGCTTTCGGCAATTTGTATGCCTGCTAAAATCCCTTTATCCGCCATTTTTTCAATAAACCGGAGAGCGGTAATTTTTTCATTTTTGATCTTTAATGTAAACTCGTTAAAAAAATCGCCCGAAAACCACGGCTCAAAAAATCCGGTTTTTAGAAGTTTTTCATATAATATATGCGCAAGTTTAAGATTTAAAAGCGATAACTCCCCGAATCCTCTTTTTGAACATAAAGAAAGATAAATGGCCGCCCTGACGGCATTTAAAGAATTGTTAGTGCAAATATTCGAGGTTGCGGCACCGCGCCTTATATGCTGTTCCCTCGTCGCGAGAATAAAGGCATAAGCGTCCTTGTTTTTGGCGTCTTTTGTCTTTCCGACAATCCTTCCCGGCATCTGCCTGATATAATCTTTCTTTGCGCCAAAAAGCCCGAGAAGCGGACCGCCGAAATTCATATAATTGCCGAATGAATTTCCTTCTCCTGCAAATATATCGGCGTTATAAAAACCGGGAGGGTTTATGACGCCGAAACTAAACGGCTCCGTTGAGGAAACAACAAAAAACGGCTTTGGATTAAAGCTGTGAACTAAAGGTTCTAATTCCCCTAAATCTTCTATGATTCCGTAATAGTTCGGCTGCTGAATAACCACCGTGGAAACATTATTTTTAAGTTTTAATTTTAAATCGCTTAAATCGGTTTGACCTGTTTTCCTATCAAGCTTGACCGTTTCTATTTTTGCCTTTATATCACCTATAAATGATTTAATAACCGAAAAATAATGCGGATTAATCCCTTCGGAAATTAAAATTAAATGATCCGAATGGGGATTTATTTCATTTTTTGAATAATTATTTTGAGGCTGCCTGTTTTGGAGACTTTGATTCGGATTTGCATTTAAATAAAGCCTCAGGGACATTAATATCGCCTCTGCCAAGCTTTCTGCGCCGTCATACATAGATGCGTTTACGACATCCATTCCCAAAATCTCTGCCGCCATGGATTGAAATTCAAATAAAGCAAAAAGGGTTCCCTGACTAACCTCAGGTTGATAAGGCGTATATGGAGTATAAAATTCGGATCTGGAAATAAGACTGTCTATTGCCGCTGGAACAAAATGACTATAAACCCCTCCGCCCGCAAAGATAGAAAATCGGTTTTTATCAGGAAGTTTTAAGGCAATATCTTCAAAATAACGGTATAAAGATGACTCATCCATTCCTCGGGAGAGTGTTTTTAAATTATCGGCATCTATTAAAGTAATGTCTCCAATAATTTTCTCGAATAATTCCTTTTTGCCCTCTACATTAAGAACGGAATAAAGCCTTTTAATATCGGTTTCGGAATTTGGAAAATAACGAAAATTAGGCATGGGAGGATGCCACGAAAGATTCATAGGTATTTTTATCCATTAAGCCTGATGCATCCGGACGGTCGTACGTTTCCACTCTGGCAATATAACCTGACCCGTAAGGATCCGTATTAATGAGTTCGGAAGAATCGTTTAAATTGAGATTAACGGAAAGAATTTTAAGGGTGACAGGCGCATATATCTCCGAAACCGACTTTACGGACTCTATTTCCCCTACCTTTTCCCCTTTTTGATAAGTTTTTCCGACATCTGGAAGGGTAATATATATTATATCTCCAAGTTCGGATTGGGCAAAATCGGAAATCCCCAGATAAAAAATATTATCTGTCTCTTTTGAAATCCATTCATGGGATTCCGAGAAATAAAATTGGCCGTTAATCGTCATTTTAAACGCTCCTTACTTAATTTAATTATGTTGATTTGCCTTTTTTGTGAAACGGCGGGTTTACAACCTCAGCCTTTTCGAAATTTCCCCTTATGTCGATAAAAAAGTTTTTTAAAGATGAAGGACTGATATTGGTATCGGAAATATATGCGCTTCCTATAGGAAACTTGTTTGACGGGCTATAAGTCCCGCTGGCAATACATCCGATAGGCTTAAGATTTTCGTCGAGAATTCTTTGTGAATGTCTGGGTATTTGCTTGCCCGAAAGTTTAAAAAAAATAAGTCTTTTCTCTTTGCTTTTAATATTTTTTAGCGCCGCTTTTCCGATAAAATCTTTTGCCCCGGAGAGATATTTTTCAAGACCTGCGTCATAAGGATTAATAGTTTCGTCAAGCTCATGGCCGTAGAGAGGCAAGGCAGCCTCGAACCTCAAAGTATCCCTCGCGCCTAAGCCGACCGGAACAAGGTTTGAAAGATAGCTATGCTTCAAAAGATAGTCCCATATAATTTTTGTCTCTTCGGCCGGCACAAATATTTCGAATCCAAACTCCCCCGTATATCCGCTCCTTGAAATTAAAGCCTCTACATTAACATCTTTAAACAGTATGCAGCTAAACTCAAAATGTTTTAATTCCGTAACGGGCTTAGGCTTATATTTTAAATCAAAAAACCCGCATCTTCCAATTTTGACGATTTCATCTACTAAAGGGTATATTATATCCCTTGATTTAGGACCCTGAACCGAAATAAGTCCGATCTTTTCACTGACATTAGATACATTGACATCGTATCCCTTTTTTTGAAATTCGGATTGCTGATAATGAAGCCATGAAAAATCCTTTTGGGTATTGGCGGCATTTACCACTGCCATAAATTCATTTTCGGAAAACTTAAACATGGTTACATCGTCGATTATCCCGCCCTTTTCATTAAGTATCAATGAATATATTATCTCGTCAGGCTCAATTTTCGAAACATCGGCGGTAAAGACATAATCTACAAAAGCCCCCGCATCATTTCCCTTAATAATTATCTCTCCCATGTGGCTAATATCGAAAAGCCCAGAGTTATTTCTGACATTTAAATGCTCGAAGGTAATGCTTTTGTAATAAAGCGGCATTAAAAATCCAGCAAAAGGGACAATCTTAGCCCCTAATTTTACATGTTCGTCATAGAGGGGGGTTTTTTTGTTAATCTCCGTTTCCATCGAAAATAATCCATTATAAATAAATTTAATTTATTTTTACTTCTGCTTGATTAATTATTATAAATTTTATATAAAAAATCAAGGACATTTTGAGGCTTGAATTTTTGGACCGCTAAATTTATGTTGCAATGGAACAAATAAAATTATATAATGATTTAATTATATAGCGGGGTGGAGCAGTCCGGTAGCTCGTTGGGCTCATAACCCAAAGGTCGCAGGTTCAAATCCTGTCCCCGCAACCATTCTACTATTCCATTCCCAATACTTTCTATTTTTAAATCCGTACACCCCAGAGAAAGGAGTTGACCGATATTAGCCTTAATTATATTAATCTATCCTGTAATAGTCGTCTTCTAATCTTACTATATCGTCTTCCTTAAGATACTCCCCGACCTGAGCCTCTATTAAAACAAGAGGGATAAGACCCGGATTTTCAAGACGGTGAACGGAGCCTATGGGAATATAAGTGGACTCGTTAGCTTTAAGAAGCACGGTTTTATCGTCAACCGTAACTAATGCCGTTCCGCTTGTTACAATCCAGTGTTCCGACCTGTGAAAATGCTTTTGAAGCGATAACTTGGCCCCGGGCTTGACGGAAATCTTTTTTATTTTATAAAGGCTCGATTCCAGTAAAATGGTATAAGACCCCCATGGCCTATGTACCGTCATATGTTGCGCATGGAGTTCCGAATTGCTTTTCTTTAATTCCTCTACAATCTTTTTAACATTTTGCGACGACCCTCTTTTCGCTATTAAAAGCGCATCGTCCGTATCGATAACGATTAAATCCTCTATATCGATTGTGGCAACCATTCTGCTGCTTGACATTATAAGGTTATTTTTTGAATTAATGTTTAACGCGCCTTTTAATACGGCATTGTTATTTTCATCTTTTTTAAACTCGTCGTAAAGCGAATCAAAACTGCCTAAATCGGACCACTCGATGTCGGCAAGTATTGCTTTTACCATGGGAGTTTTTTCTAAAAGCGCAAAATCTATGGAATTTTCTTCTATATTAAGCATATCATTTTCCAAAATTCTTACCATCGAACCGTCTTTTTTGGCATTGCCGTAAGCGGTATTCGAAGATTCATAAATATTCGGGCATATTGTTTTAAGCTCTTTTAGCAATACCTCCGGCTTAAACATAAACATCCCGCTATTCCAATAAAAATTACCGCTTGAAAGGTAACGGCAAGCCGTTTCCTTATCCGGCTTTTCCTTAAAAAAAGCAACGGAAAAAACATCTTCGTATAAATCTACTCCGTCAAATGTATTCGGATTTAACAATATGTTTTTATCGGGATTATGGTTATTCTTATTATTGATTTTATCAATTAAACCGACCCCGCCACCGTTCGAGATAACCTCGATATACCCGTATCCCGTTTCGGGAGACGACGGTTTTATGCCAAACATGACTATATTGCCATCTTTAGCCGATGTTTTAGCAATTTCAATAACTTTCTTATAAGAATTTTGGTTTTTTATTAAATGATCCGACGGGGTAACAAACAGTACATCGTTTTTATTTTGATTTTTAACGGCATCGAAACAGGATAAGGCAATTGCCGCCGCAGTATTTCTACCTGCCGGCTCAAGAATAAACCTGTAATTTTTTACCCCGATTTCTTCGAGCTGGTCAAGAGCAATAAAGTACTGGTCTTTATTCGTAACAATTAAAAAATCGCCGCAAAAATCCCTGTTGCGCAAAACCGTCATTTGAAATAAGGACATATTATCGATTAACTTATAAAATTGCTTTGGAAAAAATTTTCTCGAAATCGGCCACAACCTTGTACCGCTGCCGCCGCATAAAATAACATTGGTCATAACCGCCTACCCCCTTTTTTCTCTCTTTCTTTTCTTTGATAATTATAAATCAATTAAGATAATATGTCCCCATCGGCAAAAGGCATAGATATGTACCTGACTTAAGCGTGCTCTATTAATCTATATAATCTATTAATCCTATCTCCCGATAGAATAATAATTTATGCCTATTTCGGACATCTTTTTAGGGTCGTATATGTTTCTTCCGTCAAATATGACATTGCCTTTTAAATTATCTTTAATCTTTTTAAAATCCGGCACCCTGAAATCGTTCCATTCCGTCGCGATAATAAGCCCGTCGGAATCTTTTAGCGCTCCGTACATATCGCTTGCGTATCCTATCTCGGGAAAAACTTTTTTTGCGTTATCCATCGCAATTGGATCGTAAGCCTTAATTTTCGCGCCGTAAGAAAGTAATTTCGAGATAATAACTAAAGACGGCGCCTCCCTTATATCGTCGGTTTTCGGTTTAAACGATAAGCCCCATAAGGCAAAAGTCTTACCCGAAATATCCCCTTTGAAATATTTCAAAATATAACCCAATAACGCCTCTTTTTGATAATAATTAACCTCATCGACCGCCTTCAGCAGTTTAAAATCGTATCCGTTTGTTTTTGCGGTTTGATAAAGAGCCTTAACATCCTTGGGAAAACAGCTTCCGCCATATCCGATGCCTGGAAATAAAAAAGACTTTCCGATTCTTTTATCGGAACCTATCCCTATTCTTACATTGTCCACATTTGCCCCTGCCAAAGAACATATATTGGCAAGTTCGTTCATAAATGTTATTCTCAATGCAAGCATTGCATTGGCGGCATATTTTGTAAGCTCGGAAGAATTGGTATCCATAAAATATATAGGCGCTCCGGTTCTGACAAAAGGCTCGTAAATCTCGTCCATAATCTCTTTTGCCTTTAACGACTGCTTGTCGGCGTTTATTCCGATAATTATCCTGTCGGGTCTCTGAAAATCTTCTATCGCGGCACCCTCCTTTAGAAATTCCGGATTCGAAACTACGCTAAAATCATCCGTTATTTTCCTCATCATGTCATCGACCTTTCTGCAGGTTCCGACCGGAACGGTGCTTTTTACGACAACAGTTTTGTAACCGTTAATAGAATTTGCGATACTTTCGGCTACCATAAAAACATTAGACAAATCGGCCTCTCCATTTTCCTGAGGCGGGGTTCCCACGGCTATAAAAATAACATCTGTTTTTTTAACGGCAAAATCCATGTCTTCCGTGAAAATAAGCCTTTCATTTTTTACATTTTTACCCACCAGTTCTTTAAGCCCTGGCTCGTAGATGGGTATTATACCGTTGTTTAACGAAAATACCTTGTTTGTATCGTTATCGACGCAATATACGGTGTTTCCGGAATCGGACAAACAAGCGCCCGTAACAAGACCGACATACCCTGTTCCTATAATCGAAATATTCATCTATGAGATAATCCTCCTTCTTTTAACAGTTCTATAATAGAAAAACCATGAAATTCCGCTTATTAAATTTAAAATTTAATAAATTATTTATAGAATATCAATTATATTATGATATAAGGGTTGATTTCTTCAAAAAATAAGATATAGATATATATAAATAAAATTAGTTTAATTGTACATTTATATTAAGAAAAAATCAAAAATATTCTTGAATATTCTTAAGGTTTCCTTTGATTTCTCCAATCTTCCTTAATGGCTTAAATTAATTTTAATTAACATCTTGACTTGTACAAAATAATAAAATATACTAAACAGTAATTATTATTAAATAAAATAATATAACAAAATTAACAAATTAAAAAGGAGGTTTTTTTATGTGCGAATATTGTGAAGAGTATGAAGCGGCCGTTATCGGAAAACCGGTTCCATCATTTGGGGAAATCAATACTTTTGATCCTAAAACAGGCGGATTCGGAAAATTTAGCATAGAAGAGGCTAAAAAAAACAAAAAATGGACTGTTCTCGTATTTTATCCCGCCGATTACACTTTTGTTTGCCCAACCGAACTGCAGGACTATGCAGGGAAACAGGAAGAACTCGAAAAGATGGGCGCTCAAATAATTTCCGTCAGCACCGATACCCATTTTGTCCATATGGCATGGCAAAGAGATGAAAAATTATTGGAAAAGGTAAAATTTGCAATGGGAGCAGATCCAACGGGAAAGGTATCCAGAATATTCGGCGTATATGACGAGGGTTCTGGACTTGCTTTAAGAGGCACATTTATAATTAATCCTGAGGGCACGCTGGTTGCATCCGAAGTCAATTTTTACAATGTCGGCAGAAACGCAGACGAACTTGTTAGAAAGGTTGAAGCAAACATCTATGTTTCAACCCACCCTGATGAGGTTTGCCCCGCAAAATGGCATAAGGGCGGAAAAACGATTAAACCCGGTCCTGCCGTTGTCGGACATGTCTACGAAGCCTTAAAATAAAAAGACAATAAAAAAGGTAAGAAAAAAGGGTCTGATTTCAAATCAGACCCTTTTTTTATTTTTAATTTGTAAGATTATAATATTATTTTTGATGTTATATCATAGACCCTCTTATAAGCCTCTTCAACGCCGCCAAGGTCCCTCCTGAATCTATCTTTGTCAACTTTTTCAAGGGTTATCTTATCCCATAACCTCATTGTGTCGGGAGTAATTTCGTCTGCCAAAAGGACTTTTCCGTTTAAAGTGCCGAATTCCAGTTTGTAGTCCACAAGTAAAAGTCCATTTTTATCAAAAAAATCTTTTAAAATTTCATTTATCTTTAAAGCAATAATTTTAGCCTCTTCTATATCCTTAATTTCTCCTAAATCAAATGCCTTAACATAAGTCTCGTTAATCATCGGGTCGCCAAGTTCATCGCTTTTAAAATATAATTCAACCACGGGAGAGGGTAATTTAACTCCTTCTTCCACCCCCATCTTTTTCGCAAGGCTTCCGGCGGTGATGTTTCTGACCACAAACTCGACTGGAAACATTTTCAAATGGTTTACAAGCATTTCCCTGTTAGATAATTTCTCGATGAAATGACTTTCTATGCCGCGGTCTTTTAAAAGTTTAAATAAAGAGGCGGATATAGCGTTGTTATATTCCCCTTTATTCATAATTATCCCTTTTTTTTGCCCGTTAAATGCCGTTGCATCATCCTTAAAATAGGTTATCAACTTATTTTTATCTCCTGGATGCTCATAAAGTATCTTCGCTTTGCCTTCGTAAATCTTTTTTAAGCTCTTCCCTTCCGCAACTCTTTGACCGCTTCGCTTTCGGCCTTCGGCCCCATGAAGTTCCTTCGAAACTTTCATAAACTCCTCCTTAAGTTTATAAATTAAAAAAATAAACCAAAACTGTCTATATTTTAATCCAAAAACGATTTTAAATCAATTCAAATAATGTTAAAATAAAAGAAACGGCGGCAACTTTTAAAATTGGAATAAAGGAAAAGGCTTTAGCTATTTAACTTTTGATATTATGAAAAACAATAAGGTCTTAGTATATGCATTAATTATATCTCTTATTATACACTCAGCTTTAATCTTGTTTTTATTGGGATACAACAACAAGAAAACCAAAAAGCACCATAAATATACAAAACCTGTCATAGTCGAACCTTATAAATTTATCAAAAACTTAGAAAAATTTAAAATAAAAAAACCAAAATATGCCAGTATTAAACCGCATTCCGCTCCCAAAAATACAAGGTTAAAAGCCCCTTCGTCTTATAGAAGCCCTTCTTACGCGGCCGCTATGACATCCAGCGCCCCGCCTGCACAGGTTCAAAATCGCAGGATTATAAGCAGTTCCCATATTTTTTCAAATAATCATAATGTCCAGCCAAAACAAAATCAAAGATTAAGCAATCTTTATCCTATGGGAAAACAGTTTTTTAATCAAAATCCGCAACCCCAAAAATCTGGGATAAAGAATCCTTCTCATGGAGTAAAATCCGCAACCGTGAACCTGAATACGACAACTATAAAATATGCCTCGTATCTTTTGCATATCAAAAATAAAATAGAAAATGTCTGGGAATATCCGGCAAAGGCGCAAAGAGAAGGAATATCGGGATTGCTTGTTATCGAATTTTCTATAAACAAGAACGGGTCCGTTTACAGAGTGAAAATTTTAAGGACTTCCGGAAAGAAAATGTTGGATAGGGCGGCCGTTAAGGCGATATATGACGCGGCGCGTTATAATCCTTTCCCTCATTACTGGACCATAAAAAGGTTGAATATAATAGGAACCTTCATTTACAGGTTGTCCAATTTTTATCTTTACTAGGACTCAGGTAATATTTTTCGGATTATTTTAATCTACTTTTATTATGTACGGCTTCAGATTGAATTTCTTCGATATTATATTTTCTACTGATTTTGCGCCTTTATTAGTGGAAAATTTTCCGACCCTGACCTGCTCGTAAGAAGCCTTTCCCTTTTTTCCGGAAATACTTATCGGAACGATATAGGCAAAAAAACCCATAGAATTAAGTTTATCGGCCAATTTCTTTGCATCGCTATATTTTGAAAGGGCTGCCACTTGAATCGTGTAATATACCTTGGAAACAAAGGGGGAAGCGGCTGTTTTTTGTTTTACGGGAGGCTTTTTTGTAATATATTTATATATGTAAATAGGTTTTTTCACATACACGATTTTTGTCCTGACCTTGGATTCCGGTTTCGGAGCAGGAGCAAGAGCAGGTTTTTCGGCAGGCTTTTTGGCGGCATTGCCATTTTTTAATGAGGCCAGCTTTGATATCGGGGCAAATTTTATGTTGCCCGTTGAAACAGGAGTCTTTTTTTCAGCCTTTTGGTTGCCGATTATGTTTAAAGGGGAAACCGAAGGGTTGCTCTCAGTTTTTAAAGAAGACTCTTTAATAACGCCCTCTTTTGATTTTCGAGGGGACAATTTTTTTCCCACAAATAATCCTAATGCGAATACTATAAATAGGATTACTAAAAATACAATAGCCGCTGAAAGTTTATCTTTTTTCAAATCAGTTTACTCTATAATTTTTATTATCGTTTATAAGATATAATAAATCTTCAAAACCTGTTATCGTTAATGTAACATCCCTGCTAAAATCAGAACAATTAAAAATCTCTATCCCTGAAATATTATATTTTTTATTACAAACACCCCGCCATGCACATACCGCGCAAAGAACCACATTCTCGTCCATAATATTTTGACCTCTCCAGTTTTATTTATTATAAATCTAAAAAATATATAAATCAATTAGCAATTAATTTTTGCAATTAATTTTTTATATTATTATATCATATAACTAACATAACTAAAAAATAAAAGTATATAAAAATCTTAAATTATTTATTTTATAGTGTCTAATATGTTAAAATAACCAAAAATAATTAATAAAGAAATAATATTAAATAAGAGGGCTTGATTGACTACTGAACTTATAATAAACAGAGATGAATATGAAACACGCGTCGCACTGATAGAGAGCGGTCAATTATCCGAAATTTTTATCGAAAGAAAGTCGGATTCTCCAAAACATGGAAACATATATAAAGGAAAGGTAATGCAGATTCTTCCCGGCATTCAGGCATCTTTTATAGATATAGGCTGGGAAAAATCCGCATTTTTATATGCCGGCGACTTTTATGAAATAGATGCAATTGATTATGATTTTTTTGAGCCCGGTGCAGAAGAACCGCCTCTTAACGAACTTAATAATGACAGCGAGATTAATATCGATACGCCGGCACATAAAAGGGTTAAGAAAAAGAGGAAAGGCTTGCCTAATATAGATCAGCTTTTGAAAAAGAATCAAGAAATTCTTGTTCAAATCGCCAAAGAACCCGTTAAAACAAAAGGCGCCCGCGTTACAAGCCACATATCCCTTCCAGGAAGATTTCTGGTATATATGCCGACATCTCCTTCGGTTGGAATTTCAAGGAAGATTAGAAGCGATGAAGAGAAAAAAAGGCTTAAAAATATTGTTTTAAAATACAGAAGCGAAGGCACCGGATTTATAATAAGAACTGCTGCCGAAAATGCTTCCGAAATCGACATCGAAAAAGACATAAAATTTCTTACCGCCCTATGGAATAATATTTATAGGGACCAGCTCAAAGCAAAAGCTCCCAAACTTATATTTCAAGATATAAGCATATCCTTAAGAGCGCTGAGGGATTTATTAAATAAAACAATAAACAAAATTATTGTGGACGACAGGGAAGAATACGAGAAAATAGTGGAATTTTTAACGATTCAATCGCCCGAATATACAAATATAGTCGAGTTTTATGCCAACCCCTTACCGATATTCGAACATTTCAATATCGAGAAAGAAATAGCAAAAGCATTGAACAAAAAGGTATGGCTTAAATCCGGCGGCTATATAGTAATCGATTATGCGGAAGCCCTTACGGCAATAGATGTAAATACGGGCAAATATGTGGGCAAAAAAAACTTTGAAGATACGATATTAAAAACAAATCTGGAAGCCGCAAAGGAAATAGCATATCAATTAAAGCTAAGGAATATAGGCGGTATTATCGTAATAGATTTTATCGATATGGCAAAGGAGAATCACAAAGAAAAAGTATATCACGCCTTAGAAAATTCTCTTAAAAATGACAGGGTCAAAACCACCATTAACAAGATAACGGAACTTGGACTGGTAGAGATGACAAGAAAAAGAACGGGAAATAGTATTACCAGCGCGTTTCTGGAGCAATGCCCGATGTGCGAAGGTCTCGGCATGATAAAATCGCCTCAAACCATTTGTTTTGAAATATTCAGGAGTATACCTGCATACGCAAAAAAGACAAGGTCAAAAAAAATTACTATAACGGTACATTCCCATATAATGAATAAACTGTACGAATATGAAAAAGAACTTAAAGAATTAGAAGCGGCAATTAACAAAACGATAATAATTAAAATGCAGGATAGTTTTTATCCCGAATACTTCGAAATTTCATAAATTGCAAGATATTCTCATTTATTTTTTTTATTAGAATCTTTCTTTTTTTTATGAATAAATTTAAATACTATTTCTCCTTTCTTAATCATATTCAGCTTTTCCCTTGCCAAATTTGCGATATATTGCCTGTTATTGATTAATTCGTATATTTGTTTGTCTATTTTATAATTACTTTTTTTAATTAAAGTAATTTCCTGTTTCAACTTTTGTTCTTCCGCCCTTAATCTGTACACTTTTACTATTCCCTGAAGGCTGTATATCACGAATAACGCCAGTAAAAACGCAAAAACAGAACCAGCTATTAATATTGCGTTAAGACTTTTTCCCTTGCTTGATTTCATATTTAAAATATTTCCTTATCCTTAGCGGTGCGCAGAATTCCCCGCACATACTGCATCCTGCGGTATCATCCTGATTTTTTAATTTAAATAATTTTCTGGCATATTCGGGGTCTATGGAATACTTAAACTGCTTTTCCCAGTCAATGTCCCTGCGAGCCTTCGATATATTCAAATCATCCCCGTTTTTTTTAAGTTTTATCATGTCCCCGATATGAGCCGCAATCTTAGCCGCTTTAACCCCTATTTCGACATCTTCCCCTGACGGCAAACCTAAATGTTCAGAGGGGGTAACATAGCAAAGAAAATCCGCCCCGTAAGATGATGATAATGCCCCTCCTATCGCGGAAGAAATATGGTCATAACCGGCCGCAACATCCGTGACAAGCGGCCCGAGGACATAAAACGGCGCTTCGTTCGACATCCTTTTTTGAATCTTGACATTGGCTTCTATCTCGTCGATCGGAATATGCCCGGGGCCTTCTACTATAACTTGAACGCCGTAGTCCCTTGCTATATCGCAAAGTTCGCAATTGATAATAAGTTCCTGCATATACGCCCTGTCGAAAGAATCGTGCGTCGAACCTGCCCTTAAACCGTTTCCCAGACTTAAAACGGTATCATATTTTTTTAATATCTTTAAAACATCTTCGAATCTTTCATATAAGGGGTTTTCCTTATTGTTTTCTATCATCCATGCAACTAAATACGCCCCTCCTTTTGAAACAAGACCCGCATATCTGTATGATTGTTTTTTTAATCTCTCGAGAGATATTAAATTTAAACCGGAGTGAATAGCCATAAAAGAAACACCGCTTTCACACTGTTTTTCTATAACATCGAAGACTAAATTTTCGGGCATTTTTACCGGATTTTTATATCTGTCTATAGCTTCCCTGAATGCCTGATAAAGAGGAACTGTCCCGACGGGCAAAGAGGTATTATTCAAAACCTCTTTGCGTATAAAATCTAAATCTCCCCCGACGCTTAACTCCATCAGCGTATCGGCTCCACTATCTTCGGCAATTATGGCCTTTCTAACTTCTTCTTCTATGTCGGCATGATTTGTGGAAGTTCCGATGCTTGCATTGATTTTTGTGGTCAGGCCACTGCCTATCCCGACAAATTTATCTTTATTTTTATTGTGTAAAATAACCGCCTTGCCGTTTGAAATATTTTCAATTAAATGTTCTTTTGCAATGCTTTCCTTATTAAATGCATAATCCATTGCCGCCGTCCAGATACCCCGAGTCGCGGATTCTTTTTCCGTCATATTCGCCATAAAGTTATTAATTATCCTTTTTAATTTTTGATTTTGAATTAAAATCAGATTATTTATTTTATTATTCCGTTAATCTTAATTTTATATCATTTTAGCATTATCTATTATATTTTTTGCGATTAGCTTGTTCGAGAAAAAAGACAAATGAATATAACTGCCTATAGCGTTTAAAACGCTATACCCCTCTTTTTTTAAAACCTCCGGCGAAGCTAAACTTTCGCATTCGAAAATGTTTTTTAAAGCCGCAGAATTTTCTCCTGTGGAAGCTGCTCGTCCGTGATTGCCATAACTATATTGATTATATCCGTCATCGTTTTGATAGCCTGTTATAATTTTAGAATAATGGAACTCATGTCCGTTTACCCTTAATCCCGCATCTCCCATAAATGATTTTTCTTTAAGGCAAACATTTCTATAACCTAAGGAAAGCCTCGTATTATCCATAGTCACGCCAAACGGAAGTATTCCCAATAAATCCCAATTTTTACTTTTATAGGTAAGACTTTTGCACAAATACATGAATCCCCCGCATTCCGCATATATTATACCATTATTTTCAAAAAATTTATAAATTTCATTCATTATGCCCCGATTTTCCGCAAGATTTTTTGCGTAAATTTCAGGATAACCGCCGCCTATATAAATTGCTCCGATGCCTTTTGGCATAGTTTTATCCGATAGCGGACTGAAAAAAACAATTTCCGCTCCAAAATTCTTTAAAATTTCGAAATTAAAATTATAATAAAAAAAGAATGCCTTATCATAGGCAACGGCAATTTTTACCCTTTTATTATTTTTCTTTACGGATAAACCATTATTGCTTTCAGTCTTAAATTGCGTATTTTTTATCCGCTTTGCATAATTAAAAAACAAATCATTAAAGCCTTTTGACTCTTTCTTAAGGGTTCTTATCATTAAATCTATATCTATATTGCGGAAAACTTCATTTTTTATATTACTTATAATTTTTTCGAATCCCCCTATCGCCCCTTCAGGATTTTGCGTAATCGGGGCTATAAGGCCGAGATGCCTTTCCTTGATAGAAAAAACTCCTCCGTCATTCAAAACATAGCCAAAAACCTCTATATCTTTAATATTTTCTTTAATCTCGTTAAATATAATTTCATAATGTCTTGCCGAAGAAATATTATTTAAAATAACTCCGCAAACATTAACCCCCTTTTTATATTTCTTAAGGCCGTAAACAAGGGAAGCCATGGTAGATGAAATTCGTTTAGAATCCATTACCAAAACTACTGGAAATTTAAATTTTTTTGCAATCGCGTAAGAATTTCCATCGTATAAACCCATAGCGCTTTCCACGATAAAGGCTCTGTTTTCGTTTAAATCACGCGCACAGCCCGCATCGCCGTCAAAAACCCATGAATTTAAAAACTTAACCGGTATCAAAAATGGGTCAAGGTTTTTAACTCCTGTTTTCACAGCCTTCGATATTACGATTGGGTCAAGGAAATCAGGCCCTGCTTTAAAAATATCTATAGCGCAACCCATCTCTTTCACTTTATTTGAAAAAGCCATGGTTATCATCGATTTCCCCGAAGAAGACCTGTCCGACGCAAAAAAAACCGAAAACATAAGGATGCAAGTTTAATTAAAATTTATCTAAATTTATTAATATCCATTAATGCCGATTTAAGATAGGATTTTATAAAATCCGTGCAATGCAATCATATAAACGGCTTCGGATACCTTGACGCTAAAACCGAGCATGTCGCCGTTTACCCCGCCAAATTTTTTAGCAAAATAAAACGCCGCGGCCAGAACAAAAAAAATTGAAATCAGCGCCGAAAAAATGCCTGCCAGTTTTAAAAAAATAAAGATGATTATAACAGTAAAAACAGAGGCGGCAATGAATGTCGAAAGCTTTGTTCCCACGGTAAAGATCGTTCCTATCCCCTTAAAATCCTCCGGCGTATTAGAAAAATAAGACAATAACACTATGGAATACCTGCCTATAACGGGAAATGTCAATAATGATAAATAAATAAACCCTGAATTTATTCCGTTAACCGCGAGCCACATAATCAATATATAAAAAATAACCGCGATAATTCCCGAAGTCCCTGCGTTAACATCCTTCATTGCATTATAAAATCTGACCTTATCGCCGCTTTTTAAGTAAGCAAAAAGTCCGTCCGTCGTATCCGACAGGCCGTCGAAGTGAAGCCCGCCCGTTAAAATAAAAAGAAACAGGATAGACATTAAGACGGAAGCCGGGGCCGCCGAAAACTTATTAAAAATATAAAATACGAGGGCTAAAATTGCCCCGATAAACAGCCCAGCCAGAGGAAAATATTTTATGGATGCCGTCAACTTAATTATTGCCGAATTATCGCCCTCACCGCCGTTAGCCTTATCTTTTCTTCTTAGTCTGAATATTGTTAAAAAGCTTACGGCTTCCAATAAATTACTCACGATAAACGCCTGTTTTATTCGCTCATTGGCCATTATTTTCCGTAATCAGTTTATTTTTGAGGTTCTGTTATCTTCCGTTATTAATATTAATTATTTATTAAGTTTTGACGCAAAGACATTTGCCTCATCGAATGTCAACATATTGTTATACATGTTAATAGCCGTTTCGATTATCTTCATCGCTATAACTGCACCCGTTCCCTCTCCTAAACGCATAGACAAATCCAGGATCGGTTTTTTACCTTTTATAAGGTTAACGGCGGTTTTATGACCTCTTTCTTTTGATAAATGGCCTAAAAACATGTAATCCAAAACATCGGGGTTAAGATTGACGGCTATTAGCGCTCCTGCGGTAGAAATAAAGCCATCGACTACAACGGGAACCCTGTTAATGGCACACCCCAATATAAAACCTGCTATTGCGCCGATTTCAAATCCGCCAACCCCCGCTAAAACATCTATCGGGTCGCCGCCGTTTTGTATATTGGATTTAATTGCTTTTTCGATAATAGAGGCCTTTTTGCTTATTATGCTTGAACTTACGCCTGTTCCGCGGCCGCAAACAAATACGGGCGATTTTCCTGAATAAAAACAAGTAATCGCGGAAGACGGGGTTGTATTGCCTATACCCATATCGCCGGTTGCGCAAAAATCAGCCCCTCTTTCCTTGACGATATTGGATATTTCTATTCCTTTAAGAATTGATTTTAAAGCATCGTCATATGTCATGGCCTTGGATTTAAATATATTATTTGTTCCTGCCTTAATCTTTCCATTTATAAAATTGCCTCCTGCCGGCATTTTTAAATTCGCGTTAATTCCGACATCTACGACCAGAACATTGGCGTTTACGGAATTTGCTATCGCGTTTATGGCCGCGCCGCCGCTTAAAAAATTTATAACCATTTGAGCCGTAACATCCTGTTTAAACAGGCTAATTCCTTCTTCTACGACTCCATGGTCGCCCGCAAATACGCAAACAAACTTATTTTTTAAATACGGTCTTTCTTCTTCCGTAATGGCAACGATATCTTTGGCAAACTCCTCCAATCTGCCAAGGCTTCCCTTTGGCTTTATAAGCCTGTTAAGCCTATATTCCGCAATTTTATAAAATTTTTTTTTATCCGCAGGCTTTATTGAATTAACTAATGAAAAAAGATAATCCTTTTTTTTGTTCATATAAAAACTTTAAAAAATTAAAAATCTTTATCGTTATATTAATTTTGATTCTATTAATTTTATTATAGATTATGATAAAAAGATAGATATAAAATTGGGCGCTTTTACTAAATCCGTCAGGTTTTTATTTCAATAATACTGGATTCCCCGCAATAATACAGAAGGCTTTGTCCGATAAGGCGGAAAGCTCCTGTTCCATTAACCCGTTCAATTCGATAAACTTTCTAAGATAAACATCCGCCGGCACCATATTGAAACCAAGCGAATCGGCTACGGTTATAACGGAGCATTTAATTTCCTTGAGGTATTTTGAAAGCCTTAAAATTGCTCCCTGCGCAAAATCAAAATCGGATATATTTTTAAAGATGGAAGATAGCCATAATGTTAAGGAATCAATGAGAATTATCCCCTTTTTATTTTTAAAAGATTTATAAGCGGCATCTATCGCGGCCCGCAAATCCGCAAAATTTTCGTGAACAATAAAAATATCCGACCTTTTTTCTTTATGTCTTTTTATTTTAAGAAGCATTTCACTATCCAAATTTTCAATTTTTGCGGTTGCGATAAAATGGAGCGGACTATAATCCCGCCCTGCGGGGGCTAAATCGGGACTGGAGTCCAGACCGCCACCGAAAAATGTTTTATAAATCAATAAGGCTTGTTCTTCGGCATATTTTGATTTACCGGAAGATATGCCGCCGGTTATAAAAATTTTGGGTGGATTTTCCATTTATATATTACAATTATATTACATTGCAAATTTTTTATAGAATTTTTTAAACAACCCCGTAAGCGGATTTTTTAACGGCTTCCAGATACATCAATGCTTCGCTGTCTATTTTTAGTATATCGTCAATCGTGGCAAGCGGATTAATTTTTTTAAGTATCGCATTAGCCAAAATATAATAGCCGTTATAAAATGCGTCCACAAATTCAATCAGTTCTCCAAGTTTGCCTTTATGGTCAATTAACGCATCGGAAATTGCGGAATCAATATTTATTTCTTTCAATAAATCCTGAAACGGCATTCCAAGGGCAACGCTTATGAGAGAAAGCATCCCCACTAAAAAGGCTTCATCGCCAAAACTTTTGCTTATGAATTTATTGCATATCGTTTCCATTGTTCTGCTTTTTACTATTGCGCTTTCCAGTATGAGATCCGATTCTAAATCACTTTTGCCGGAAGCAAGCATCATGGTCAAAATCCATCTGGAAACATTGCCGTATCCCAAAAGCACGATGGCTTGCCTTAATGATGATATTTTTGCGGCAAATCCGTAAAAAACCGAGTTTATAAGCCTTAAAAGCCTAAAAACAAGAGCGGGCGAAGTTTTAAATAATGCTTCTATTTGCTCTATATCCGCATTTGCCTGAAAAGCGTTAAATATATTTATTAATAACCTATAGCTCTGGTCTAAACTCACGGAAGATAAAACGGAAGGCTTTTGAAAAAAATACCCCTGATATAAATTAAAGCCGAGACTTTTATAAAAATAAAAATCTTCGTCCAGTTCAACTTTTTCGGCCAAAAACTTTACTCCGTAATCTTTTAGAAATAGAAGTATTTCTTTAATTTCGTTTTTTGAGTATTGCTTAACATCAATCTTGATATAATCGGATAATCTTAAGATAGGCTCCCATTCCTCGCCGTAAACAAAATCGTCCAGCGCAAACCTAAAACCTTTGTTTTTAAAATCTTGTATTATAGAAACAGCCGTTTCGTCTATTCTACTCGTTTCCAGTATTTCAAGGACTATTTTATCTTTAGGAAGCAAATCCATTATATCCTGCCTCAAAATATCGGGAACTATATTAATGAATGCGATTTTATCGCTTATCAATGTTTTAAAGCCGACATCATACATATTCTCCAGCACGCTTGCAGTAGCATTTAAATGATCGACCACCTCGGCAACATTTTCGCCGCTTCTTCTAAAAAGCATCTCGTAGCCGAATATACTTTTATCGCCGTTTATTATGGGCTGTCTTCCGATATAAATTGGTTTTTTCATCTATTTTTAACGCTTTTCCTGCAATATTTATATTAACGATATTTATCGACATTTCAATGCCCTGCTATTATAATTTCCGCTTTACATCTCTTACATATATATCTTTTATCATTGATTATCTAAAAGTCAAATATAAAGAGGATAGTTTAAAATTCTTTTTAGCGTAGAGGGGGCGTGGAGGCTTTAGGAGAATTAGCATAAATTTGACACATTACGGTGGAAAGACCAAAAGATGGAATCATGTAAACCTTTAAATTCATATGGTGGGCGCGGCAGGTCTCGAACCTGCGGCTTCCACCGTGTGAAGGTGGCACTCTACCCCTGAGTTACGCGCCCTTAAAACCTTAATAGAAGGTAATATAAACATAAATTATAAACAAATTTTCGTCTTTAATTTAGTTTAATAGCGTATAACAAAAATGTCAACAGATTATTAAATGCGAATTATTAAAGAACCCGAAAATAAGAAAAGTTAAATAAAACCTGCAAAAAGATAAAAAAAATCCCGGCATTATTTTATTATATAATAATACCGGGCAAACCGTGACAAAAATTCGCACCGCAAATTTATCGGCTTTTTATTTCCCGCTCATCCCTGCTTTCAATCTTCCTTGCCAAAAGATGAACTTATAAATATGCTTTGCTGGTTTTCTCTTAAATTTTTCGTCAAATTTTTAGCCAAAAGCATCATGAATTTAAGTCCAAAAATAACATCTTTGTCTTTTGTTAAAGAAATCAATGAAAAAATACCGCCTTTATGATATTTTTCATCGTCTGCTTCGGTCAAAGTCTCATGCATTGAGCAATCGAGAGCTTTTACGAGTTCTTTTACATCCAGCTGGGTTAAAATGGCTTCCACCATATCCAAACCAGTTCCGACAGCCCTGTCGATAAGCCCATCCGTCATCATTCTTCTTGCCGAAGCTACGCCGTTTGCAAGTTCGACAAGGTCATTTAATGTGTTGCTATCAATAAATCCCTGGCCCGCGTCAAGAAGCGGCTTTATGTTGTATTGCAATGTCAGGTCGGTTAGTTCCGCCAGTTTTTCTGCCGTGCCGGCCATCCGCTCAATCATCGCATCGGTCGTTCCTTTAGCAAACCCTGCGGCAAAATCGCCCATTTCCTTAAGTATTTGGAGCGTACCAGACCTCTCGAGTTCGTCAATCTTTTCGAGCGAGGACTCTAAAGACTTTGATATTTGTTGTGTTTTTTTAACGAGCCCTGCCATATTTTCATCGCTAAGCACATCGGTTAGTTCCGCCAGTTTTTCTGCCGTGCCGGCCATCCGCTCAATCATCGCATCGGTCGTTCCTTTAGCAAACCCTGCGGCAAAATCGCCCATTTCCTTAAGTATTTGGAGCGTACCAGACCTCTCGAGTTCGTCAATCTTTTCGATGCCATTTTTCAGACTTTCCGACTTTTCGCCAATCTTTTTGATCATAGAAAGTTGTTCTTCGCCGGAAAAACTATCCAGCATTGAAAGACTGGTCATAATATTATCGGCCACCCTTTGAACCATTACATCCGTTGCGCTTTCCTTCTGAGCTTGAAGTATTGCGCTAAATTCATCGAGTGTGTCTAACCTATCTATAATATTTAACAAATGTTCTAAGGCTTGCGGTTTTTCCGTGAGTTTATTAGTTAGGGCGGCGCCGACATCTATTTTTGAGCTACGCTGAACTTCGTTTGCATTTTCAGCCATAATTGCCTCCTATTTTAATCGTTAAATTAAAGAACACCCATCGGGGTTAACCAGTAAACCTTATTATATGTTAATTTAAACCAGTGAATAAGCGCTGACGGAGCAACGGGATTTGGCGGAGTATTATAATCAAACATAATATATGTTGCTTTACTTAAACCTGTCTCTATAAAACAGAAAACCTTCCCGTCATACCTGAACGGCGTTAGGCCTTCTCTTAACTCAGAGGCAATATTTTCGACGATAATATCCGATTCAAAGTGGGCAGTAGAACCTGCTTTGCTTATCGGAAGGTTTGTAGTATCCCCGACAACATAGACATTTGTCGCCCCTTCCATCTTAAGCGTAAATTTGTCGGTCGGTATAAACCCGTTCTGTCCAAGGCCGGAATCTTCGATTACCTGCGCCCCTTTGTGCGGCGGAATCGTGAGCAATAAATCATATTTTAAAGTTACGCCCTCTAAACTTGTGATGGTTCTTTTATTGGCATCAACCTCTTTCATATTAAACAAAGTTTCAGTTAAGATGCCGTGTTTTGGAAATGTTTTGGCCGCGAAATGGGCTACAGATTCGAGCCCGTGAAGTCTCCCTATCGGGTAAGTATAGGTATATTCAACCTTATCTCTTATCCCTCTTTGTTTAAACCAATCGTCCAGCATATATGTAACTTCTAACGGAGCAACAGGACATTTATGCGGCAAACCTATGGCGAGAACAATCTTGCCGCCCTTAAAAGTCATTAATTCATGGCGAAGTTTTAAACAGGCATCTACCTCGTAAAACCAGTGTCCGCCCTCTCTTAGCCCTGGTATCATTTCAGGGGCAGGCCTTGACCCTGTGGCAAGAACAACAATGTCATATTTTATAATCAAGCCGTTTTTAAGATGAACCTCATTTTTATCCTTATCGATTTTAACCGCGGGGTGAAGATGAAGTTCAACCATCGGGTCGAGTAAATTTCTTTCGTCTCTGACAAGTTCATCATGGTGCTTTAAACCAAAAAGCATGTATAAAAGGCCAGGTTGATAAAAATGCTCCGGCTTATCCGATACCACATCGATTACCAACTCGCCTTTTTTAAGCTCCTGCCTCATTTTTTTTGCAAGTAAATTAGCAATAATTGTTCCGCCGACCCCTCCTCCAACGATAACCACTCTTTTTGACATAACAACCTCCTTAATTACATTAATTACATTAATTACATTAAAAGTTAAATTAATTTAAAGGTATTTTAACTTGCTCCTCTTTGCATCCTTTCTTACATTTCTTTAATCTTTTTTGAAAAAATTCGCCAATAACCGGTTTCTTCGATAACACCCATAAATTCCTGATGAACCTTGTTTAACCACTCCGGAACATCTTTGGCGCTACCAGCGTCCCCTGAAATTAGTTCTATTATAGAGCCAACAGGCTGCTGCCTCATCTCCTTTATTAATTCCATAAGCGGCCCCGGGCAATATGTCCCTCTTGCATCCACGGTAATAGTCGGTTTAACATCTTTTAAATTTACATCTGCCATAGTAAACACCTCCAAAATAAAAATAATTAAGCGTTAAAATAAGATCACATAATATAAGATATAATAATACATATTTATTTATCTTAAAACCGTGCCATTGTTAAACTTATTGCTGTTTTTCGGTTTTAAAATTACATATTATCCACTTTTTTAGCAAATATTCTCCAATAACCTGTTTCCTCGATAACAGATAAAAGTTCCTGATGAACTTTTTTTATCCATTCTATAACTTCTTTGACATCTTCCTCTTTATCCGTTAATAATTCTATTACCGTGTTTTTCGGCTGCTGCCTCATTTCTATAATAAACTCGCCCACAGGCGGCATGCAGCACGATACGCCCCTTATATCAACTACAACAGATTCGGTATATTCAATATTCTCTGCTAAATTACCCATACAAACATTATTCATTTCAATATCTTAAGATATTGAAAAATGCATTTAAAAATTAAATTTAAAAAAGCAGTTTTATTTCTAATTGATATGCATGTGCATTATGAATTAAAATTAAAATGTAATGGTTTCCGCCCCTTCCATAATTCCCAGAAACGCGGCAAGGCCTAAATTATCATCGACAATATCTATTAAATCGTCTTTTTCGATCCCTAAAATATCCATTACCATAGAGCACACATAAATTTTAATGCCCCCAAGCATTTTAGCCTGGTCAAACAGTTCATAAAACATTGCGGCCTTCTTTTCCTTAATCTGGTGATAAATTTTACCCCCGGTAAAATTCTTTTTCTCCACATTTTCCTTTAAATAATTGTAAACCGCGTTCATAGTTACAAAAACGGAAACATCGATGCCGGAAACTGCCGCAACGGATGCGATCATTGATGCTACATGAGATTTTTCATATTCCTCAGAGGCAATTATTATTGCCAGTTTTTGGTTATCTGCCATAAATGGTCCTCCTATGTTTTTATATTTTATTTTAATAATTTATTTTAATGCTTAATGTAAATTTAGTTTTTTGATAAAATTTTTTAAAAAGATAAAAATTCCCTCTTCTATATTTATAATTATATGAAATGCAAAATATATACCGAAATCATAATTATTTTTAAGTTAGACAATTCCTTTAAAATCAAGGATTTGATTTTTTAATTTCATAATGAAAATTAGATTTATGACAATTTGACAAATTATTTATGACAAATTGTCATAAACCCATAATCTATCAATAAAATATGTTAAAATGTTTCAAAATCTGATAAATAATGCCTATTGACAAATCAGGTATTTCGGTTGTAATATATATTATCTTTTATTTTTCGGATTGCTTTTTATAAAAAGCTGAAAGGGTTTCTATTCATACAGGCGCGTAGCTCAGGGGTTAGAGCACTACCTTGACACGGTAGGGGTCGGCGGTTCGAGACCGCCCGTGCCTACCAGATAAACCGCAGTATTTAAGGCATTTCAAGCAATATCCTATCTTGACATAATTTCTTAATTTTGATAAAATTTAATCAATTTTAACGAATTTTGCATACAAAAACGCATACAATTTTTAGGGTAAAATAATATGAGAATTTACAGGCGCGGTAGTATCTATTGGTGCGAGTTCAGGCTTGACAATAAGCATTATCAATACTCTTGCAAGACAAAAGAAAAAGAAATAGCGCAAGAAGTAGCGTCGGCAATTTATGCGGATATGATACGGGACAGATTTAATATACCGGCGAAAAATAAGGCTCAACGTTTATTTGCCGAAACCTATCAGGAATATTTAAAAAATCTTAATAATTCAAAAGGGACTATTGAAAAGAAAAAATGGCATTATAAGCATTTTATTAAATTATTTAAAGATAAATACATTGCAGATATTGACGTTAAAAATTATCAATTAACAAGAAAGCTTGAAATACAGAACGAACCTAAGAATAAAGGCAAAAACGACAGTCAAATAACTTATGCTATTGTCAATAGCGAAATAATGACCTTATCTAATTTCTTTAATTTTTGTATTGAGAAAGGCTATATAGATAAGAACCCTGCATTTAAAATTAAGAAACTAAATGAACTATCCCGCATTAAAACTTTATCAAACTCCGACATCGAGAAACTCATCGCAGGCGCTACAAATAAGTTGACTAAAGATTTAATTACTTTTTTAATTTATACCGGTTGCCGCAAAGGCGAGGCTCTTAACTTAAAATGGGACGACGTGGACTTGCAGAATAACGTAATAGCTATTAAAGGAACTAAAACCAAGTATGACAGGTATATTCCGATTTCAAAACCGTTAAAAGAGCTTTTAAGGCAAGTCGGAAAAAATCAGGATGGTTTATACGTATTCGAGAGGAACGGGGCTAAATTAACCGATTTTAAGCGTTCCTTTCATACGGCGTGCCGTAATGCCGGATTAAAAGATTTAAGGATCCACGACTTGCGCCACGTATTCGCAAGCAAAATGGTAATGAACGGGACGTCTTTATTTATTACAGGCGAACTGTTAGGACATAGGACTACGCAAATGACAAAGCGGTATAGCCATTTAGTCCCGGAGACGCTTAAGAAAGCGGTTGACGATGTATTTAACAAAAAAATATTGTAATGCAAATACAAACTTGGTTAGCCGCAAATACATTCGTTATTTCAGACACGCATTTTGGGCACGCAAATATTATGCGGTCTGAACCGTTAAGAAGCGGCCTGGTTAATTCTGTTAAAACAGATGTTTCTAATTACGTTGATTTAACCGCGGCGGCTGACCGTAAATTGATAGATAATTGGAATTCCGTCGTATCTGCAGACGATAATATCTTACATTTGGGCGATGCCGTCTGGGGCGGAAAAGACAAAATAACGAAATATATAAAGGAACTTAACGGCCGGATTTATTTGATTAAAGGAAATCACGACGCCGATAATGCCGCATACAAGGAATTAGGCATTAATATTATCGAAAACATTCATTTATTTATAGACGGTTCTTACGATATAATACCCGCAAAACATAAATACGCTAACGCTATTATAACCGAAATTGACGGCAAGAGGATTATGTTTTCGCATTTTCCTGTTGTAAATGATATCGTTGAGGATATGGAGAATTTTGCCGGGATAACCAAAGAGCTTTATGAAATTTTTAAAAATTATAACTGCAATTTAAACATACACGGACACACACATTCGCAATCAATTAAAATAGCTTCGTTCTGCAAAAACGCTTCAATAGAAGCAATCGGGAATTTTAAACCGCACAAAATCGGCGAAATTATATAGCCATCTGGTGCCTGATACGTTAAAGAAGGCGGTTGACAACGTGTAGGATAAGAGCGATAAAAAAAGTTAATTTATCTAAATTTTAAACAGATGCCTTAAAAGGCAAATTATGGTGTTCTGGAGAATGGAAAATTAAGTGGCTGACTAGATTATTTATTATTCAGGGGGGGTATAATGCTGTTAAAGGTTTTACCGAGAATGTTTTTATTAAGGTAGGGGTAAGTTCTTGATGGTCCCGTTTTTCTCTTAAGTTCTTTACAAACGAATAATAATTTCCTTTCGATATCGCTCAGTCCTTCTTTTTTGGCGTTGTTAATATTAACATATAAATTTTATATTTTTCAAAAAGTTCTAGCGCTTCTTCCTGGAGCATAGGCGGTTCTCCATTATTGAATAATCTGTCATAAAGTCTTGAAATTTCTATTTTGCCTTCATCAGAATATAAAAAATTAAAATCAATCACCATAATCCCTCCAAAAAAGTTATTTACTATAGTGATAATTATATAATCTTTCAGCAAACCCGTCTATTATTTTATTTTTTCTCATTTCGATTTCCGGAATAAAATCTTCCTCGAGCATTTCTTTAAGATTTATAACCGACCGCCTTTCTAATTTCAATTTGCGCATTTCTTCCGATATCTTCTTTCCTTTCTGGATAAGATAGACCAGAAAAAATATTTCCGCCGCCGCAAAAATCAATTCCAAACTGACACGAAATTTTAAACGGTCTCCCGATTTTATTAAACAAATTAATATTTATAGATATTTTAGTTTCAATAATTTGTATCTTACAATTGCCTTAAATAAAAAGATTAATGCCTATTACTTAAATAAATACCAAATATCATACACCCTATAAAAAATATCCAAGCAATTAGCCAGTCTATAAAAGTTGTTTTACTCATTTCATGTTTATCGTCATCGTCATGTTTATCGTGAGGATATTCATAACGATCAACTGCTAAATTGAGATCATTTCGTTCATCATCTTGTTTTTTCAACATAGTTTGAAAAGCCTCATAATTGGATTTTTCTTGCTCTAAACGATCCTGTTCTTCATGATAATGTTTATGGTCTTGCTGTCTTTGTTCATATCTTTCTTGCTCTCTTTCTTGCTCTCTTTTCCAATAATCGTTTTCATCATCCATACTAACCTCTAATAAAGATTAATTTAAAAAAAGAACTACAAAGTAAAACAAAAACTAAATAAAGTATAAAACTATTAAATTACAACTAAATTCACATGCAAGTTGAGTTTATTTTCACCCGCCTCTGGAATTTGCGTATTTCGTTTTAATCGAACGCTTTTTTAATAATTAAGCCTAAATATTCTATAAAAATTCAACAAAGGTATTTATAACTTTATCTAAATCTTTTTTAAGCTCATTTTTAATCTGTTCAATCAAATTATATTTTTTGCCATCCCTTTTTGCTTATATAAATCAAATTCCCCTTTCTTATTAATTAGTATTTCAATACTTATTTTTTCAATATGAGTTTTTTAAGCCTCTTATTTCCTGCATATAACGGTCATTTTGGACACTCATATCGGTTTCTGTCGGACACTTGAAATATATCATTTGGTCTATTTCTTTTCAATAATTTTCCATCAAAATCACCCAAACCTTCCCTGTATACATAATCTTTAACTTCTTGTTTAACCTGTAACAATTCAAGCCTCTCTTTAATGCCCTCAATTTCCATTTTAATCGAACACTGATTCCGTTTCTAACCGAACTCTAAAATCAGCAATTAATGCCTTTATAATTTTTTAAAAATTCACTACTATACTAAAACTTTATTTTTCAACATTCTTTTTAATTAACTTATTTGCCTCATAAGACATCTAACGGCCTCGGTATATATTCTAAATTTTTTTCCTTTAATAATTTTATCAAATATTTTATCTTCTTCTGTTAAATATAAAGAGTAATTAGTCTTTTTGTGATTTTCGCAAACACTATCATCAGTTGCAAATCTTTTTCCGCACCATTTAAGATATCCTTCATAAAAGCCTTCCCCAAATTCTTTTTTAGCATATTCTTCAAAATTTGGATCTTGGCAATATGTATAATATTGATTTTCAAGACCGCTCTTAATGTTTTTAAGCTTATTATTTAGCATTTCAGATTTCAAATCAGAGATATCTATTTTTTTTTCACCTACTAAGCTTGCAAAAGTGTTTATAGAATCTATGGCTTTTTTGATTCCATCTTTTTTCTTTTTATTATTATATTTTTCTGGATTAAAAATATCTGAGTCTATTATTGCCACATAATGCAATCCAAGTTTCCCTATAAGTTTTATATAATTAACTAAACTGCCGATACCTTCTATGTTGACTATTTCGATATCGCCAATACTTACATCGTTATTAAATTTTCCTCTACCTTTGATTCTTTCAAAAAAATCATTGTTTCTAATTAAACGCTTGGCAAGTATTTCTTCTGAAAACCCTTCCACTAAGACGACGCCTTTCGCAAAAAATAACCGTTTTAATTCTTCGTATTTAAAAAGTTGGATTCGTTCAAGGTTTTCAGGCTTGAATCTGCTAATCTCTGTATTTGTATCTTTATTTCTAAAAATAAATATGTTGCCTTTTTTATCTTTTTTGTCTATTTCAACCAAATCCGGCGAATGAGTAATAATAAAAAATTGATTACCGTTCTTTTTATTATATCTATCTATTTCAAGCAAAAGTTTATGCTGCAATGTCGGATATAGATTTTGAGCTGGTTCATCCAGAATAATTACTTTATTATTATTTCCTGCTATTACAGCTGAAAGCGTCAGCATTTCATAATATCCGGCAGGACTGAATTCAAACGAATATTCTTCTGAATCCTGACCATCCTTAAAATATAGCTGTAATTCTAATTTATGGTCTATTATGGATACATCAACGCTATTTATATTTTGATTAATTTGTGCGTCCGTCGTCTCACTTAAACCCCAGTTCTGCGGTTTAGGCAATGGCAAAATGTTTGTACCATTTGAAAATTCTTTTATTTCAGCAACCCTTACATCAAAATTTTTACCGTTTGATAATTTTTCAAATGTTTCTTTAACTTTATTATAATCATCAAATTTATTAATTTTTAATTGCAACAAATAAGGATAAAGATTATTAGAATCGAAATTTTGCATCTCGTTTATTTCTTTTATGGACAATATGTTTTTAGAGGGGCATCTGAAATTATCCAATGTAACTATTGAATTTTCGAAAATCCACATAAATATTGTAGAAATAGAAACCCTATTCGTCCCAATAGATAAATCTAATTGACTATCTTTTATAAAAAAATTTTCCGCATATTTTATAACCTTAGATATATTATCAATTTCTCCATCTATTTTATTATCAGTTCCAAATCGGTTAAAATTTTCCAGAAGTAAAGAGTATTTTACGTCTTCGTTATACCATGCTCTAAAAAAATCATTATAATCAGTGTTTTTATTTAAATAACTTGCTATGTCATTTATATTTCCAATAATTTCTTCTTTTTTTCTATCTGATTGAATGGAACCAAAATTATTTTGATGATAATCGTAGCCGTTTTCAACATAGCCAGTAACAAGAAAATTATTAACAATATCTATGGCAATTTTTTCTATTTTAATTGATTTGTAAAATATTTTATGGCTTTTGCTAATATCATCATATTCTATTATTAATTTACCTTTATTAAATATTTCTTTCCAGAGATAGTTAAAAAATTTAGTAGTATTTTGAAAAGAAAGTATATAATTACTGGAATTAAACGGCTTCATTATGATGTTTATTTTAAAGAAAATTATGGCGGTAGCTAATGAAATCATTTCAATTTCTTCGCCGCTTAAAATTAAATCAATATCGGCTTCAATCTTTATTTGGCGGGAGTCTCTCTTAAGATAATTTTGTATATTTGCAGAATATGGAAAATTATATGGCTTTAAAATAGCCATTTTGATAAACCCCATTAATTTCGTAAAGTTAGTTTTACCGGCACCATTTGGCCCCACTACGAAATTTAAATTTTCGTTCAGGTTTACAAGTTCAATACTTTCAAAAGAAAGAAAACCGCTTGCCTTAATACTGTTAATTTTAAGTCCCGGCATAAATTTTTATTTATTAATTAATTTGACAATGGGTTAATTACAGATTAAAAAATTTATTAATATCAATATCCTCTTTGCCCTCTTCAACCAATTTAAAGCTAAAATCTTCGTTTAATTTAAGTTTAATCAATTTCAAATTAATTGATCTTATTTCTTCATTATTCATTCTATCAAAAACATTTTTTTTATATTGAGTATCCAAATTACCAAGTAAATGCTCCCCCTTGCTCTCAATTATATAAACCAGCTCTATTTGATCGTTTTTATTTTTTTTGGCGGCTATGAAATCGGGATGAATTTTGCCTTTTTTCCATCCGCTAATTGCGTACCATTTTTTATTTTCCGCAACATTGCGCACCCACCATACAACGCTTTTTTTATTATCAATCAAATTAGCAACTTTTATTTCCAGAGGATTCATTGATAATTTATCTGATTTTTCAAAAAGATTTGATTTATATGTTTCAATGCCCTCAGGATATACTTCATATTCTTCCGGCAATAAATAACCTATATCTTGGTCATCGCAAACCGCTAATATTAATTTTTTACTCTCTATCAAAGAATTAAAAATTTTTTCTTCCTGATTAAATTTTTCAAGCGATAATTTTTTAATAATTTCATGGGTAATAAATCCGCTATTAACTATTAACTTTTCCTCGTTCTTATATTCTTTGTATTCTTTAATAAAATCATTTGCTAAATCAAAAGCGACGAATGCATTATCGGTTACATCAGTTATTCTGCGGGTTAAATATGAAATTTCAAATAGTCCGCTTTCTTTCTCTTCTAAATATTTTTTCTCATATTTTTTATCTATGTCAACTAAAATTTCATAAGTGGTCGGTTTTTCATCGAGTAATGGAAAAATTTCATTTTTTAGCCATTCCCCATAGTTTACTTTACTCCAATCAATATTAGGTTTAATATCAATATGATAAGAAAACCTGCGATAGCTTTCACTATTTTTTATTATCCAAACAGGCAAATACAACGATTCTGGATATTTTTCAAGGATTTCAGGTTTAACTTTTGTTTTGATTTTTTTGGAACCTGCAGGGCCTGATTCCCTACTAATATTTTGGATTAAATCACCCAAACCTTCATTTTCAAACCCTTTTTGAATATTTTTTAACACATCCTCCGTATCGCCTTGATTAAAATAAACGTAGCTTTCATCAAGTTCTTTGATTCCGATTTTTTTAGCATACGGTTGGCGTAAAATCCTGCCGACTAACTGAGTCATTGATGATTCTGATCTTGCGTTAGGAATTATACCCAAAATATAAGCGAAAGAACAATCCCAACCCTCTTTTAAAGCTTCTTTGGTAATAATATATCTAATTTCGCTGGATTGAGATAAAAGCTTTTCCTCTCTAATTTCGTCTATTTCACTTGATTTAACGGCAATTTCATGGGCAGGCACGCCTTGTTCTATCAGATATTCACGTACATCTTCGCTATGAACTTTACCTTTTTCTCGCTGATCTTTGCCTGTCCTTTCCGCCTGTATAAGGGCAATAGGTCTAATATAGATGTTTCTGTTGCTATTAAGTTTGATTGCTTCTTCTTCTATTGAGTTCCTTTTTTTCATTATTTCATTAATCATCTCATGCCAATTTCCACTAATAGAAGGCGAGTGTAAATGTAAATCAAGCTTAATCATGCCTGCTTTTTCAAGCTGCCGACCGGTAATCTCCACAAGAACATTCATATGGTTTCGTTCTTTAGGAGTGGCCGATAGTCCGATAATCATTGAAGGATTTAAGCCATCAAGTGTCTTTTTTGCTATATCAGAGAACATAGTGTGAAATTCATCTACTATAATTAATGGATTTAATATTCTTATAGCATTTCCTAAACTTGATTTCACAATTTTATTATTGAATAGGTCATCTTGTATAAAATCCAAATTTGGAATTTTTTCAAGAAGTTTTTGGTGTTCGTCATACCTATTATCTTGAGGAAAAAAATCAATATAGCCGCCGCTATCCTGAAATACTTTCATGTTTTCTTTAGTGTTTCTGCTAGTCGATTGGAACATTAACATTAAAATCACTAAATTATCTTCGGTGTCCTGACGGCGTAAAGACTGACCTTTTTCTAAAATAATTGTCCTATTGCCGCTGCATTGATCGAGCCATTGGCGGTAAATATGATTTTTATCTTTTAACTTTTCAATTGTTTGTCTATAAATTATTTCACGGTGGACAATCCAAACGACAAGGCCGGTTCTTTTTTTGGCAAATAGATTATGGTATTCACGGATAGCTTCAATAGCCAAAAGCGTTTTTCCCCCGCCTGTTGGAATTTTTAAGCAAAAGCGGGGGTAAGATTCGCCCAGACCATTTTTAGGCCTATCGGCAAAATGAGATAAATTGAGATTATTATAAACTGCATCAACATAAGATATTGAACTTCTCAGGTTAACATCCAGTTTTTCAATTGCGCTTTTTACATTTTCGGCTTCTGTATAAAATTTTTTAAGCGCTTCTACGACATCAGTTTGGTAATCTTTTAGAATCATATTTACTTTTTCTCAAAAAGGTTATAAGGAATACTTACAAAACTAATATTAAACCTCTCCAAATACTCCTCATCTAAAAAACAAGCAGGAGCATAAACTATCTTCTTTCCATTATCTTTTTTATTGACTTCTTCCGCCCAATCAAGAGTAATAGCTAATTTTTTCAATTTCTCCGTATCTTTTTCATATATAAGATAAACCGTTTCGCTATTTATTTTACCGACAAAATAATTTTTTTCATTAATTGATTCTTCGTTATCCATTGTTTTGCCCGCTGCCAAGTAATAAACATATTTTGCAAATTCATTATAGGTTGGTAAATCGCCATTTAAAATTGAATCCGCATCAATCTTTGGTCCGAGCCTCATATAATAAAAACCAACTTCTAATTTATCTCTTTCTATTACTCGCTTTACACGTTCTCTGGTAATTTCGTGAACATATTTAAAACCTGCCTTGTACGCAGGCTTGTCTTCTTCAATTTTTTCCGGAAGTTGCACTAAAATAAATTTTCTATTTCCGCCATCTTCTTTATTTAATTCCAAAACTGCATGAGCTGTTGTGCCGGAACCAGCGAATGAGTCAAGTATGATATCATTATTCCTTAATCCACTCATAGTAAATAATCTTTTTAATAATGAAGTAGGTTTTGGATGATCAAATACTTTTAGACCATCAAAAATCTCCATTAGTTCTTTAGTTCCCATGGTAGTAGAACCAACGTTATCTAAAACACTTTGGTATTTTTTAAATCTATTTTCGTTTTCATCCGGCTCATAAATTTTTTCATATGCTTCCAATAAATTTTTATTATTAAAAGCAAAATCAATATCCCCATTTTCAATAGCTTTTATCATTTTTGATTTATCCCAACGCCAACATCCATCACTTCCATCAGGCAATCTTGGAAAAAAATCATTACCATCGGGTCCTTTTATTGGATAAAACAAATTAGGCCTATCCTCTCTTCTACTATTAGACCCCCATTTCCTTAAAAGCTGTGTTGTATAATACTTTTCCTTATTTTGGTCAAACTTCGGAAAATTTCCTCCTTCTTTTATTTGCAATCCTGCATTAAATTGACTTTTATTCTTAGCATATACTAAAATATACTCGTGTATTGTTCTGTAATAATTATCATCTTCAGCCCCACTTTTACCTTTCCAAACCAATTTGGCTATGAAATTATCCATAAAAATTTCGTCGCATATATTTCTTAAATGGTGCTCTTCATTATTATCTATACTTATAAAAATAACCCCTTCATCGTTTAAGAACTCTCTTAATAATTTTAAACGTGGAACCATCATGCAGAGCCACTTATCATGCTTAGTTAAATCATCTTTGCCAACAATTTCACCAATCCAAGCCCTTAAAAGAGGGCTATTAACTTTATCGTTATAAACCCAGTTTTCATTGCCAGTATTATACGGCGGATCGATATAGATACATTTTATTTTCCCCTGATACTTTGGCAACAAACTCTTAAGCGCAATTAAATTATCCGCTTCTATAATTAGGTTTTCATCCTCATTTTTTCCTTTGGCAGATAATTTTTTATCCTTTTCCAGTATTTGATACGGGAGTGATAAATGATGATTCCAAACAGCGTTTTTTCCTTTAAAATTTATTGTCGGCATATAATCCTTTATTTATAGGTTTAACAAAGATCTAATAATTGTTCTTGTGATTCAAATCATTAATTATATTTATTTAAAAAGCTATTATTTACAAAGTTTTAAGTTTTTCAAACAAAATATTTTTAGCTTCTTCCACCTCTCTATAGCTGTTTTTTAATCTTATCGCATTTTCTCTTAATATTCTCATGTAAGTGAGTAATTCTATCCTGTCAAAATGGGTTGGTGGTGCTTTATGATAATATTGCTCTAAAAAATATATATATTTTTTTCTATAGTCATTATTAATATCAAATAAATCCAATAATCCTTTAATCTTATTATAAGCATTTATAATTAATCTTATAAGTTCCTTATCTGTAATTTTACCTATTAAATTCGCATTATTATTATAAATTAAAAAATATTCTTCCCTTCTTATATAGAAAAGCTCTATAAAAATATTTTCGGGCAAAATGTTTTCTATTAATTTGTTCAATTCATCATCTTTAGGATTTTTTAATAACCTTTCAATTTCATTAGCAAAATATTTATCATCTTTAGAAATTGAATTTAATTTCATTATTGCGGATTTAACCATATCTAATTCCCAAAAGGATTCAATTTCATGATAGACTCCATTTAAAAACGAATTTATTAATTCCTTTCTTTGTTTTTCTTCTTTTTTAGAATCATAATGGAACGATAAAAAAGCGCCTATTAGAACAAATATGCCGCCGACCATCGCCCCAATTAATGCACTCAAAAAGCTATTCCAAAAATTACTTACTTGTTCCATTTTAAAATCCGTCTGTATTATTTTTCAAAACCTCATCATCGCTTCCAACTTCACTCCAGCGGATATAAAGCCTTTGGCTTTATAAGCATCCGCCTTCGTATCATTAAGCACATATACGAATACCGTCCCTATCGCAACACCCGTCTTTGCGATTACCCTATATCCGTAATAATTAGCCGTAGCCTTGCCGTATTGTCTTGCTTCCGCTATTATATTATTTATAACAGGTTTAATACCGTTTGGCAAGTTATTCCAACCCGCCATATTAGTATTTTTAACTTCGGCTATATTACCGGAGCAAATCTTATAATTTTCGACAGCCCAGTATCTTGGATTAGGAAAACCCTGAGCGCGCCTTATAATGCTTATAAGTTTACAACCTGAGATAGTCGTTGTTATCGGAATAGCGTTATAGATATAAGCTCCGTTCCGAGCCTATACGGTCAAATTTGAAAGGATTTTAAAGCCGAGCAGAAGCATTTTTCAGCGTTCTTGAGAGATAATCCTCTATATGCCCTTTTTTTCTTATCGCAATATCTGGGCTATATTGCATAATTGCCTTTTTGATGTCATCGGGATTAAATCCTTTTAAGATTGCATATTTGGCGGCTTTAAAATCAAGGGCGGATATATCGCTTGTGTTGCAGCTATCATAGACTTTTTTAATATATTCGTGCAGGTATTGCCCATCTTTTTTCCCGCCTGTAATAAGGCGGGGGGGGTGGCTATATTCCTTTCAGGCGGCAGTTCAATAAATCCGGCATCGATACCTGCTAAAATTTTGTCTATGTATTCTTGACCTTTTTTGCAGGTTTTACCAATACCTACGAAAAACTCTACGAACGGATATAATCCTTTTTCATTGCGATATTTAAGTTTTCTGTTAACAAAACCTGCGATCCTGAAAAAATGCCTTATATCGCTTGAATTTATATCCGCGTCATATGTTTCGGCTAATTGCCGAGATATAAAAGTTAGAATATCCATATTATCTACCGGGCTATCGGATAATTTAATAATCGCTTGAAAATTATCAGGCGAAGTCTCCAGATAATAAAGCGGTTCAAAACCGTCATTGTATAATCTTTTGACTCCCTGATTCGTAATATCATCGAGCAGGATATCAGTCGCACCCCCCGTCTGCCGGCAGAGAAAAAGAAAAATATTATATCCGGCGACATTTAGATATTTTAAATACGATAGCGATTTAGAATAAGTTTTTATCGTTTGGTCTTTTAATATCTTTACCTCGCCGGTTTCAAAGTTTTTTGCTTTGATAATAAACTTTGTTCCGAAAGGATATAGTTTTAATTGTTCGATAGATTTTTCCACGAATTTTTTACCGTTTAATTTAGCCATTTTTTTAGCGGGGGCGACCCTCTACGACAATACGACAAAATTTCCAATAACACTCACTCCCGCCTGCATTCCCAGCGGTTTCAAAAATATGACAAACCTACGACAGCTTTTTTATTTACTCACTGCAACGATAGATAATTTATGGCTTTTATTATTAAGTAATTCGGATAAATAATTTCTTGAAATCTTAAGATTATGCCGGCGCATTAGTTCCTTTGAAATTTGCCTTAAACTAAAACCCTGATTTTTCATATTCAAAATTTCAGGCTTGTATCTGGTCAAAATTTTTCTTTTCTTACTTAATCTTCTTTGCATAGTTCCTCCTTATCGTTCGTAGGTTGATACTCTGCGGTTATGAGCGAGCGCTCGGTTATATTCTTTGGAGTTAACGATTTCTTTGTATTCTTTGCCTGTCTTTTCCGATATCTCCGTTCTGACATCTCCAGCAAAACCTTTTTTGAGCGAATGTGCGGCTTCGTAAGGTTGTCCTGTCGCTTCCGCCGCTTTTTCTAAATGTTTTAAGGTTTGTTTATATTCTTTAGTAGTTAATTGAAATTTGCCGTTTTTATCTATTTCAGATAAAACCTTTTCTTTAGTTTCAGGAGAGAGCGAATTAAATCCCTCAAACTTTTGTATTTTACCGCCCTTACCTACTGCATAAAGTTCTCCTTTGCTGTCAAGCCTTAAACCATTTAAAATGAGTGATTTGTGAAGTCTGATGCCACTTTGCTCGATTACCGCAATGGCTAATTTTATCTTATCAGGGGTTTTATTATTGCTATCAATAGCTTTAATCAAACTTTCTTTATTTTCGTAAGAATAATATCCTGCTCGTTCTTTAACCCCCGCGGATTTAAATTGAGTTTCATTTATTTTGAAGTCGTATTTTTGCCCGTATTTTTGAGTCAAGGCACTTTCAAATTTGTTGAGTGCCGATTTATAGGTATGCATTGTATCATTTGATCTCTTTGATATACTTTCCAAATAAGATTTAATGTGGTCCGAATTTATATTTTTGATATTCTTTATGCCGAAATGTTCTTTAATGTATTCAGATGCTCGAATCGATATAGATAAATAGCTTTTGAAAGTAGTTGTTGCAAAAACGCCGGTTGACTTGGCAAACGCCGCCATAAATTTATCTACTCCCTTATCGCCATTGTATCTGGCTTTAAATTCTTGTTTAGCTTTAAATTTACTTTCTCCAAAACGTTGTAAATTCTTAAAAGCTTCAAGCACCTGATATGTTATACTTGCTCTTTCTCTTGCCATAATAATGTCCTCCTTATTGTGTTAATATTAAAAAAGACAGTGGTATCCTGTAGTTGTTTATTTTTAAGAAACCCTATAAACAAAAGGGCAAAACTTTTAAAGCAATAAAGCGCGCAGGTATTTTTAGGGTTCCTTGCGGTCAGAACCGTTTTTTTTCTTTTTTGAAAGGGCAGAAAATAACAAAATATCCCCTTTTACCTTATTTTATCCTTCCTATTTACCTTGTTTTTGAGACCGTATTTTTTTAAAAGGCGGGTTCGGTCGTTTTCGCCTTAAGGCAGTAAAGGATTTGAGCGGGTAGGTATAACCAGCATATATATTTTTAATTATGAAATTTCCCGACGAACGGGCGTGAATTTAGGGGACATCCAGCGTTTTATTTCCACGTATTTTGTCTCGCTATTGGCGAGCCAAACTCCTTGAAATAAAACGCTTTACGAACTTTAAAAGTTTTTAATAACTGTTGAAATTTGCGAACAGTTAAAAAAATAATTTTAGGGTAGTTTTTGCCTGTTTTTTGCTTGCTTTGTTTTTTGCTGATAAAGCTGGCAAAAAACTATGGCGCAAAAAAGAGCGGCAAAAACATTAAAGAAGTTTCGTAAATTTATAGCAAAATTGAAAGATAGAAACTTTGAGAACTGCAGGGCAACATTTGTAGGTAAAACAAAATGTTGTTATGTAGGTTAGTGAAAATAAGATTAATACAAAAATTGATTGAAATTTATGGATAGATAATTGAGATTTAGGCAGAATTTGCCTTATTGAAAGGAATTTAATTTGTTTTTATAAAATATAGTAACAAATTAAATTAATAGCAGTTTAGAAGTCCCAGTGTATTATGTTGCAAATATAATACTTTTGTGGTTTTTACTCCACTTGGCTTGGCTTCTGCTTTAAATGGGATTACAAAAGGGCCTGTTTAAAATTTTTTATATAATCCCTTATAAAAAGTGTTGCAGGCGGTCGGGTTTTTAGCGCAGAGGCAGTGAAAAATCCGAAAAAAGCTTTTAATGTTTTTATAATATCAAAAATAAAAAAAGTTGTCAAGAGAAATTTTAAAATTGTTAGTAACTATTAAAATGTCTATATATAAATAACTTTCATTTTGTCTATTCCTTAACTAAAAATAATAATAAAATAGCGGATAACACCATTAACTCTAATTAAAGGAGGTTATCCGCTTATGAAAATTATAAGGTCGGAAAATAAGTAAACTAATTTATTTTAAAGCTATCGTAGAATTTATTAAAGGGACTTTAAGAAGTTAGAGGCCGTTATTATTTCCAAGTCGCCTATCTTTTTTAGAACAAGCAAATCTTTGTCCCCTGAAACTATATATGACGCTCCGCCGCTTTTTGCGCAATTTATAAATTTATCGTCGCCGGGATCCCTTGAATATTTTTCGTTATAAACATTTTTAATAAATAGACAGTTTTTGACAATTATACCGGCAATTTCTTGATGTTTATTTTCACCGGATTTTTCGGTAAATCTCGTTAATACTTCCGAATATTCCTCGAATATTTCCTCCGTGCATATAACGTCAAATTTGCCGCTAAACCATAGTTCGAGCAGGTCTCTTTCTTTTCCTCTAAAAAATATGCCGGAGATTAATATATTGGTATCTATAACTATGCGCACTTTTGTTTATTCCTTGTTTCTTTTATAACCCTGCCGACATCTTTGCGCTTTAGATTTAATTTTTCCGAAATTTCGTCACCCATAGCGATTAGATTTTTAAAATCCTTTATCTTGGGTTCTTCAATAGGCTTTAAAAGTATATTGCTCCCGTCCTGAAGTATAATCAGTTTGGAATTCGGCTTTAAGTTTAGGGCTTTCCTGATTTTATTCGGTATGACCACCTGTCCTTTAACGGACATGCTTGTAGTTTCCATAATAATAAACCTCCAAAATAAGTAAGTATTTCTTACTTTTATTATAAAGGTAATTAATTAAAAAATCAAGTTAAGATTTTTGTAAAATCAAAAAATCTGGAATTGAAAAGCCCGTCCGATAGGAATATAATAATAAATGCTCAAATGCTGATACATTAAGGGGGTTCGCTTTGTCCGAACAAAGCTGCCCCCTTAAAAACCCCCAGCAAAATCGGGAATGTCATAGAAACCTGTTAAGCTTTACCTGCGGTCTCTGCTCCCGCTGGTCGCATATTTCTTTTTTTCTTGGCGGTCATATGATATACTTATATTATCAATTAATATTTAAATTGCCGTTGCAGCATTAAAAATACAATTTCGCATACAGTAGATTTTATTATGATTAAATAACTATATTAAATCAATAACTTAGATTATACGATAATTACCTTGACACGGTAGGGGTCGGCGGTTCGAGACCGCCCGTGCCTACCAAAAGTATAATATATAGAGTACATAATTGGTTGAAATAAAATCTAAATTTCTACAATGGGTACATTATTTACATGGTTTATAAATTAACATCGAGTTCCCTATTTTTAGTCTCGGGTAGAAAAAAAGTTAATAAAAAGGCGGTTAGCATTAAAATTCCGATCAAATAATATCCAAAATCCTTATTTTCTTTTACAAAGAACATCATAATCAAAACCCCGCATATAGCCCCGAATTTCCCCAACATCGCCGAAAAACCGTAAGCCGACGACCTGAAAGATGTATGCGAAAGCTCAGCCGGAAAAATCCCCACGGTAAGGGACGCAAAGGAATTAAAAATTTCAGCAATGAAAATAACTAAAATGATGCCGATTAAACTTTTATAAACGGACGGCAGGAAAAAAAGCGCGATTGCCATCCCTATAAAACCGATGAGCTGCAAACCCTTTCTCCCGATTTTATCTATATTTAACAGCCCCGCTATAGAACTGATAATGCCCGCAAAAAGGATTAATGATGTAATTAGAGCGTTATCCTCATTTGAAATAAGACCTGTTTTTTTAAAAATTAAAGGTATCAAAAGGCCTATGCCGTAAGCCCCGATATCATATAAAAACCATATAATCGAATATAACAGCGTATTTTTAATATGGACATTTGAAAACATCCCTTTTATATAAATTTTATTTCCTAAATTTTTAACATTTAGCCATCTTGCAGATTCAGGCATAGAAATCCTTAAAAACATAACTATAATAGCAGGTATCACAACAATCCCAAGCATAAATCTCCACATTTCCGGGCCAAACGGAAAAAGCGCTGCCGAAACGAGAGAAGAAAATATTGAACCGAGTCCAAAGGAAAGTCCTGAAAATGCGAGATACTTGCCCCTTAACCCCTGCGGCGCTATCTCGGCAATATAAGAATTAGATACGGGATAATCCGCCCCTACCGCAATGCCTATAATAAAGCGGGATAAAAACAGCATTAAAAAATTAAAAGAAACAGCGGAGATAAGACCAAACATGACAAAAATTACCATGTTTAAAACATAAACCGACTTTCTTCCAAAGATGTCGCCGAAATATCCGACAACCAATGCCCCTGCCGCGCTGCCAAAAATAACCGAAGCGACTATCAAACCTGAGCCGAGGACATTTAAATGAAAATAAGGATTAATAAGTATTATCGCAAATGCTATGACGGTCAAGGAATACCCGTCTAAAAACATGCCCGCGGAGGAAAGCAGAAGGGGCATTGTAAAAAATGTATTATTTTTATTGCCCAATTTTATTTTATATGAAATTTTTAGATTTAAGATACTCTATCGATTTTATTAAATCCTTTTCAGACCTGTTTTCTATAATTAAAGAACCGCCGAATTTTTTATCTTTAAGATAATGAAAAAATTCATCGACTCTTAAAATACCGTCTCCCAACGCACGGTGTTCTTTTCTTACGGTTATTCTTAAGCCCTGTCTTTCCAAAACCATGTCCTGGATATGAATTTCGCTTATGTTTTCGAGCTTAAACTTTTCTATAAATTCGAGGGGCATAAACCCGCTTAATCCCCAGTGTCCTATATCGAAACATATCGAAATATTGTATTCTTTGACTATGGGATATAGATAATCGAACGGAAAAACTTCAAGATTTTCCAACGCAAACATGCAGGGATTAAGACCTGTTTTTTTCAATATATCGGACATACTTTTCCTTGCCTGATTTATAGCGCTAACGATAAGCGCCTTTTTATCTTCTTCCCCGATAGGAAAAAACATTATAGAATCCTCAAACTCGGAGGTTAAATGAAGAACAAATCTTCCAACGCTTATGTTTAATGCCTCTAATTCCCGGCAGGCATTTATAACCCTGATTATATAATCTACGGAAAGTTTTCTGTATTCTTCAAGGAGGCTTGACGGATTAAGTTGTAAATAAGGAAGGTGTACCGAAACCGATTTAATATTCGCTTTAACATCCGAAGATTTTATGATGGGTGCGATTATTTTTCCTAAAAATCCGGGGGATAACTGCTCGATTTCGGTGTTTATCTCGACAGCTTGTATGTGGTACTCATTTAAAAGTTTAAAATATCGGTTAAATCTTAATTCTAAAGCGCGGGGATCATTATTTCCTATAAGTCCGAACCCTATTCCAAAAAATGAATCGGTATTTACGCCAAAACAAAGATTGCCGTTATTCACTTAAACGCCCTATTTTTTTATATTTATTTCGTTATTTAATCTCTTACCGGTACTGCCGATTAAGATTATAACATAAAGCGCTAAATTATTTCACGGGGTTTACGGCGATAGAAACCCTTAAAAATCCATCCTTTTTTATAATATCTATTGTTTTAATGACCCTTTTTAAGTAAATTTTTTTATCTCCGTTAATAATTATGAGATCTTTTTTATTTGTAACCTTTTGCTTTAATAATGCCGGAAGACTCTGAAGGCTTGTCCTTTCTTTATTAAGAAAAACCGAGCCGTCTTCCTTGAGCGTAACCACAAAATTGTGTAATTTTACGGCAGAACCCTGGGATGAATTCGGAAGTTTAACATTTAGCCCCTTTTGATGAACCATCGAAAGAGTTACGAATATAAAAAATACAAGAAGAAAAAACATCGTATCAATCATCGGTATTAATTCGATTCTTGCTCTTTTAGTTTCCTGTTCTTTAAAAAGCTTCATATTTTATCGGGTTTTACCCCTGCCTCCTCCTCAAGTATATAAATTAATTATATATATCTATTTTAATTATCTTTTTAAACCAGTTGCACCTTCTTTTTTTCGTTTGAGCTAAAACTATTGTTATCTTTCAACTCATTTCTTTTGATAAAATTTTCAAATTGCAATACCACAAATTCCATTTGCTTTTTAATCGAAATAATTTTATTCTGGAAGTAATTAAAAAATCCTAAACAAAGTACTGCAATAATAAGGCCTGCCGCCGTATTTAAAAGGGCTAAAGCAACTCCGCCGGTAATGGCCGTCGGATGCGATACCCCTGTTTTACTTATCACATTAAACGAAACCATAATCCCGATTATAGTTCCAAGGAGCCCTAAGAGGGGTGCCATTGTGATTAATGTATCTAAAACCCACATATATCTTTCCATCTCTCTTGTATGCTTCATAGCTTCTTCCGTCAAGACCTCATCCCTTTCCTCTTTAGTTAAACACAGATTGTTAAAATCGACTAAGAGAAGGGAAGAATATATTCCGGGATGTTCATTGCAATATTCTTTTGCCTTTTTAAGCCCGTTATCGCTTTTTAAAATACTTTTAATCTCTTCAGTAAAAGACGAGCCTGTTTTAATAACACTATGCAAAAAATAAAATCTTTCGATAATAACGGTGATGGCGACAAGAAGCAATACAAGCATAACATACATAAGCGGACCGCCGTCAAATAATACTCCTAAACTGTGAAATATATTCATTACCATATCCTCCTTTTAAGGTTTAATTGATATAAAATTATCCATTTACCTTTTTAAACAATTAAACAATTTAATCTCGTTTTATCTTCGTTTTAATTTAAAATGTATTTTTATTAGAAAAGTTAACGAATTTATTGATATGCCCTTAGGAAACGGCATAAACGGCGCAGATATCTTTATGGTTTTAATGGCAGATGAGTTTAAAGTCCCATATTGAGAACCTTTTTCAATCTTTTCGAATACCAGGTCTCCATTTCTTAAAATCTTAAACAATACATTTACATATCCCTCCATCCCTTCTTTTCTTGCATAATACGGATAGACTAAATTCCTTACAACCTTTGCCTTGATTTCGCCGAAATATTTATCTAGTATGCTTGCCGGTATTTTTTTATGCGCATGGTGAACGACAACAGTATGTTTAACAATCGGAGCTACGGGCGCTACCGGAGCGGGCATAGGAACGGAAACATGATGAACCTTAAGGGGAGCGGGTTTTATGGATTTTTTAATCAAAACTTTCTTAATAACTCTTTTTATTACAGGCTTCTTATATATTACTTTTTTTATCTTTTTAACAGGAACCGCTATTTTTTTAGGCGGAACTATAACCTTTTTTTTATGCGGAAGACTGACGACGGAGATGAGTAAGGGCTTTACCTTTGCGGCGGGTTTCATAAAATGCTTGGCAATAAGAGAAATCTCGGCAAAAAGGAGCAAAAACATTATTTCCAGTATTAAAGCAATTATAAATGAATATTTTAATCTTGCATTTTTATCTGGAAATTCTTTTATAATATTTTCCATAAATTTTTTGAAATATGAATATAAACAATTTGAATTTAATTTATTTTAATTTATTGTATCAAATGAATATTACAAAATTATTACAGTTATATTAAATTTTTGTTACAATTTAAAAAAGTTTCCGCAAAAGCCGTTATATGGTTATATCCGGCTTCTGCGGACAAATATTAACCCGTTTAACTCATTAAAAACATCAAATAATTTAGATCTTAAGCTTAAAATTTAAATGATGTCGTCACATAATAGAATCTGGGCATGCCGGGCAAATATTCGGCATAAATGGCGTTTGAATTTGGGTATGTGCTGACAAATCCAGGGATTGCGCCGGTAAGATACTGTCTGTTTAAAATATTGTCAATGGATAGGCTGAGTTTCATACCTTTAAGGCCAGCTTCTTTTAATATGCCCATTTTTTTAAAGTTGAAATAGTGGCTAAGATTTAAATTAAACAGCCAGTAACCGCCAAGGTGGAACGCGCTTGTAGGATTTCCGTTTATGTCTTCTACGAACTGCTCGCCCGTGTATGTCCCCCACAACCTTGCGTCTATATTATAATAGTTTTCGTCAACGCCGATATTTGCAAGATGCCTCGGTATAAACGGAACATTTTCACCCGGTAAAACATTTCCTGCCGGACCTGAATAGGTAGAAGTAAACTTTCCGGTATTTAACGAATAGTTTGCAAAAACATTCAGATGGCGGTTAAAATCATATTGTCCCTCAAGCTGTAAACCCTCATACCGCGACCTGCCGCCGTTTGTCTCATAGGTAACTTCCGTTGCGGTATTTAAATATGTACCGAATGTATTGGAAAAGTCTTCTTTATACACATTTGCCGAAAGTTCGAGATTATCTAATCTGTACCTCGTTCCAAGTTCGTAATCGGTAACATATTCGGGCTTTATTCCGCTTAAAGATGTGGTAAAGTTAGTTCCGTTATAAGAAGTCAGCACGGATTCGTAAGCGGTATAATTTGGAGCTTTCATCGTCCTTCCGTAAGTTGCGTAAAAATTCCAGTTTGGAAGTAGATTATAGCTTAAACCAATCGTGGGTTCTATTTCGGTAAATGTATCCGATACCGTCCCGCCGTACGGATAAAGGGACGGCCATGTTTCGTTTGTTGCAACGCTCATATCCACTATTTGATATTTAACGCCAGGCTCGATAAATAACTTATCGGGAATAATGTCCACCCTGTCTTGCGCATAGACCGCATCCATATTCTCCGTACCGTGTTCATTATCGGCAATATTGTAAAAAGGCGCGACAGGCCCGTAACTTTCTCCGTAAAACGACTCTATTTTGTGATATCTTCCGAAAAGGAATTGTCCGCCGAGCGTAAGCACATTTCTCGGAAATCTAACGGTAACCGAGGGAATATCGCCGAACTGGCTTACATTCACGGCTTTATAATGGTTATCTGTTCCGTAAGCAAATCCGGGAGTAAAGCCGTTTGCAATTGCCGTAGCGCTATTTTGACCGTCAAGAAACTGCGGGTCTGGATTATAAGTAGCGGTGGGAACAGGCGTTAACGACCAGTTTCCACTTCCGAAACTTAAAGAATAAGGCTGCACGCCGTTAATATAAATGCTCGAAGGTATATCGCATGACGCCGTGCTGATTCCAGCGCTGGCGGCACTTGTATGGCATGCCGGGTTTACATAAAGATTTTTTGCCATATTTTCATTAAAGTAAAAACTCTTATTGTCAAAGGTAAGATCTCTGTTTATATAAGCCTTCCAACCAAGTATGGCGTAATACTCCTGATTGTAAGCCTGCGCATTTTCGACGGAAGTCGGCCATCCCCAGCTATAGCCGAACTGATCAAGCAGCGGTACGGGAACGAGGTGCGGGTCGTTTGCGTAATCGTCATTTCTCATAAATATGAACGAAATATGCGATCTGTTGTTATTATACGGCTTAATAAGGGACATATAATATGAATGGAGCCTGTTGGGGTAAGCTGAACCGTCATACCAGTTGTTCGCGTCGTCTCTTGATACCTTCAAATACATTCTGATTCCTTCCCAGAGCTTGCCTGTATTCAAAGCAAAACCGTAAGTCCTTGTGGCAAAAGAACCGTAGCCTCCGAATATCTTGGCGTAAAATTTGCTGGTCGGCATCAATGGTTCATAGTTTATCGTGCCGCCAAGGGAGTCAAAGGAATCAATACTTGGATTATTCACGCCGTAATAAATCCCGACCCCGGAAATATCGCCGAGCGTAAACGGAACGTTGTTCCTAACATCCATATAATTGGAAGAATCGCCGTCAAACATGTTGTTAATCGGCACGCCGTCAAAGGTCTGTGCAACCTCGCCTGTGCCAAAGCCCCTTAATTCGACGCGCGAACGGATATTATTAGGACCGCTGGTACTTGCGTGTATGGAAGGCGCTTGATTTAATATCGTCTCGAAGGAGTTCATAGGCGATTTTGTTGCCTCGATAGCCCTCTTTTTAATCTTCGATACTGTAAAAGGCGTCCTTTTCACTTTCTTAGCTTTTTTCTCGGCTTTTAAAACGATTACTTTGGCATTTGCCTTAGACGGGGCATAAAATGCAGCAAATACCGACAGGGCAATAAACAGGATTAGTTTAAATTCAGTCCTGTTTAACCCTATCCCCAAACCAATCTTTCTTAACTTACCATCAGGAACTTTCAATTTCATTTCTTTTCTCCTTTTTTGTTTTTGTTATTATTTTAAGATGTGATACTAATTATTCTTTAGAATTAATAAAAAAATGATAATGATAACCGAATTTGCATTTTTATAAATTTATCTTAAAATAATAAAATTCCGTAATTGAATAATTGAATTAAGGCTATTAACGGTTAAATTAAGGTGATTAAAAAAAATAAAAACTTGAAATTTAACTGGATTTTTACTTGCCGTTAATTATATTAACAAATGAATGTTACAGAATTATTACGACTTAGCTAAGGTTTTGTTGAATTTTATTACGGTTTTATTACAGTTTTGTTACCGATTTAACAAAAGCCTCCAAGTCCTTTAAGGAGGACTTGGAGGGTGAAAAAATTAAAACTTTAATGTCATCGTTACATAAGCCGCTATCGGCATTCCGGGGTATGCTAAAACCGACCCTGCGCTATTTCCTCCGAAGTAGCCGCCGGCAGTGATATACTCATATTCGTTATATTTACGGTTTAACAGGTTTAAAACCGTGAGCTTAATAACCGCCGCTTTCGGCAAGCCGGCATGCCTGCCGCCAAACGGGATTTTGGCGCTTACCGAAGCATTTAAAACATTAAAGCTTGGAATCGTTTGACCCGACGGCGCCCCCGTAACATCATCCATAATATACTGTTTACCCGTGTATATATCCCATATTTTTGGGGAATAGGTAATACGGTTGATTGAGATGTTATAATACGCGCCTAAATTAAATGTCTCTTCCGGCACATACGGAACATTATCTCCGTTATAATTACCCCCGCCTGTAATGTATGTAGAATACACTGCTTTTTCATAGTTTATATTTGTGAAAAGATGAAGATTATCTATGGGATTGTCGGATGCCGTTAGGTTCACGCCGTCATAATTGGAGGCGCCGGATGCGTAAATAGATGTCCCGTCAGCCAGGGTGTAGGACAACAGCTGGTTTGAGAAATGCTCATGATAATAATTAACATTTAGAACAAAATTGTTTAATAAATTATCGTGATGAACCAAAACCTTAAAACCTGCTGTGTAATATTGATTTTTTTCAGGTTCCAAGGCATTAGCGCCTATCTGCTGAAAGGGTCCTCCGCCTCCGCCTAAATGAGGATTTTGATAGGCGTCCGAGTAATTTCCGTAAATAGCTGTATTTTTAGTTAATTTATAATTAACGCCCAGCGAAGGTTCAAGTTTTTCAAAATAAGTCGAAGCGTCAGGCGCTTGAGGTCCGTTGTGTCCCTGTATTGTATCGTCATTACCGTAAGGATTTAACAGAACCGCTTCAGGATAATATTGCGAAGCATTATTATAAAAGTTTGTTTTAAAGGTAACAAAGTTCAAGCCCGGAGTTATCTTTAACCTTTTAAAAAAATGAAGCGTATCCTGAACGAATGCGGACCCAAAGGTTTGATAAAAATCGCTGTATCTATAAGCGCAAGGATTTGTAATGGTTGTAACTTCACTTAGGCCGCTCGGCTGGGCAGTGCAATATGTTCCGAAAGGATTATAAAACGCGTTTCTCGATATATAATGACTTTTTAGAAACCAGCCGCCGAATTTAATCAGGTTATGAGGAGCGTTTATATCAAAATATGTCCTATCCCCGTAAACTTCGTCTTCGGGATTATTATATTCATACAAATTTCCGGCGCCTTGCGAAAAATCGTTTTGGTGGTAATGGAGCCTTTCCCCTTCCCTGTACCAAACTAAATTATGAAATGAAACAGATTTTGAAACCTTGAGATTAATCGGCGAATAAATTAAATACATATGATTCCTGGCAAGCTTATTCCATACATCAAAGGCTAAGGAGCTGTAATAGCCGGTTGTTTGCTGTGAGAAATATGGTCCCGGCACGCTGTTTCCATCTGGATAATAGCCGTTAACCGTTACTCCTTGATTTCCGTTGCCGGGGTATATCGGACTTTCCGGTATAAAAGTCGGCCTGTAGCCCTGCGAATGGGCAATGTATGCGCCTAATCCAATGTTTCCGTTAGAAAATACTTTAACTACTTTTCCGTAATACGCATAGTCGGCAGCCTGGTTATAAAACCCAAAACCTGTTCTATAACTGTTTGAACTTGTAATACCTCCGGCAAGAACGGCGGAATAACCGCCAATCATCCCTGTTTTTATATTAAAATTTACATTTTTAGTATTAAAACTGCCGTAAGTAAAACTTAAAGAACCTTCGGGCTTAAGCGAAGGCTGTAAGGGGATAAAACCCAATGTTCCGCCGAGGGCATTATACCACCTATTTGCAGGATTTCCGGGACCGTAAACGACATTGATTCCAGAAATTAACGACATCTCCGGCATTAAAGCGGTGGACCATAAGCCTGACCCGGGATTACCCATCGGAACGCCGTCGAATGTTACCGCAATGCTCCCGTCATCGGTTTCTCCTATTAATCCGCCCCATCCCTGTTGAATTCCGTTGATGCTGAAACTTCCTCTGCTCGCCCCTGTCGGACCGTATGTTTCACTTCTAACCCCGGGTATTATGGATAAGGCTTGCGTTGCGCCACCGACGGGGGGTGTTGCCTTAAGTTCGGCCTTACCCACGATTAATTTGCTCTGGGTCGATTTAAAAATTTCCTCTTTGGTGAATTTTAAATCCGTCTTTTTTAATTCTTTTTCTTCTTCGGTAAGAATTTTTTTCAGGTAAGTAGATGAAATTTCGCCAAGATAAACGGGCTTTTTAGAAGCGTCATTGCCTGAAGCAAATGCGGAAGGCAAAGAAAAAAGGGGGGAAATAATCTGGATAAAAATTGGTAAAACAATAAAAAGGTAAACTCTTTTTTTCATAAATCCTCCTGTAAGGCAAGGTTTTTTGTTTTTAATAAACCGTTTGTTTTAAAAACGGGTATTAATTAATTTGCGGAGTTATTTTAACAAATGGATGTTACAAGATTATTACGACAAGGTTAAATTTTTGTTAAAATTATGTTACTATTTATTGCCGTTTGTTGCAGTTTTGTAATAATTGAATTTTACTATTTATATTAATTTATATTTGTAAAGAGGCTTTATTATGGTAAAATATAAACATACAAGGCAAATATGCTTCGATTACTTATCGTAAACGGTTTTTAGGTTTAATTTAAGTTTAATTTGCATTAAATTTTAATTATTTATTTTTAGGGGTTTTTCTTTATGCCGCGTTCATCCTTATTAGAAAAATTCGAAGAAACATATCCTATAGGTTTGCCCAAAAAATACACCGCAAAGGACTATTTCAAGCTTCCCGAAGGAAGCCCCTATCAATTAATCGAAGGAGAACTGATAATGACGCCGTCCCCGTTTACGGAGCATCAAGCCATATCAAGAAATTTAGGAATGATAATAGCTAATCATGTTAAGAAAAATAAATTAGGTTATGTTTACTATGCCCCCATAGATGTCTATCTCGATAACAGAAATGCTTACCAGCCCGACATAATATTCATCTCGAATAAAAATAGGGATATAATCAAAAAAACCGGCATAGATGGAAGCCCCGATCTTGTTGTCGAAATACTCTCCCAATCAAACGCATATTACGATAAAAAAGTTAAAAAAGAGGTCTATGAAAGAAGCGGGGTTACAGAGTATATAATCATAGACCCAAAGGCGAAAAACATAAACATACTTCGAAGAACGACGGGGGATTCCAAGAAATTCGACGAAATCTTATCGGTTAAATATAAAGATAAGGCTATACCTGATATTAAAACATTAGACTTAAAAATAAATTTAGGGGATATATTTACGGAAATTTAAACGGTCTCAATTATAATCAAAAAAAAACAGTTAATTCCTTGGTAAACCAATCATGTTAACACCCCCCTTTAAAGTTAAAATTTAATCTAAAAAATTAATCCGGGTTAACCCCTGCTAATATACCACCCACAGGACTATGCCGCTTTTTTGCCATATCTTTAATATATCGCATCACTTTTTTATATGATTTTAAACCCTTTGACGCGACCCATTCCTGTTTAAACTGTTCCGGTCCAGGTACTTTAAAGAGCGAAACGGGGATATATTGCTCGTTTTTTGGAATGGGAATACCCGCATTTCCGTTTATGTTTGCATCCGCGTTTGAGGAGGACTTCGGTTGTAAGCCGTCTTTTACTCCAGTTCGCCGCACGACATTTTTAACGCCGTTTGAAGTTTTAGACCCTGTTTTTAAGGGTATTTCCCACTCTCCCTTTTTTCCTATCTTGCGCCTTATCTTGTCAACCCTGTTTCTGCATATTCCCGGATTTAATGCAGGTTTTACCCTCATCGGCATAATATTATAAGGCGTCATATCCGGCTTATCGGTAAATCCGTTTCTAATAACGGCGGCGTTTGCATCCCACTGGGACATGGGCGGCAATTTAAAGATTGTCTCTATGGTTCTTAAGATGTTTATCTGGGAATAACGGCGGGCGATTATTGCTCCTTTTTTTACATAAGGTCCAATCATTAATGCAAATGTTCTGTGCGCATTTATATGGTCTGCGCCGGATTGGGCGTCATCTTCGGTGATAAATACGAGAGTATTTTTCCAGACAGGCGAACGGCTTAAATAATTTATAATCTCGCCGGTTGCGTAATCGTTGTTTGCGACATAGTAATCGGGTGTATAATAGCAGGGTTTTTGCCCCGCCGTATGGTCGTCGGGAAGCCATATATAAACAAACTGCGGAAACTTACCCTCTTTAATTCTTTTTTTTGCGAAGTTTAAAAAAACCTTAGCCCTTGCAGTGTCTAAAATAAATCTATCCCAGCCGTATGATTTAAGGTCTATATGCTTTTTCATGGCGGCCGATATATCGCCTATTCTGTTGCGGGACACAAACTCCCCGAAGTCTTCAAAAGAAACGTTATGTTTGAGCATATCGTTAAATATGTATAAATTTTGCGGGTATGCTATCCATGGATTCGACCAGTGTTTCAACGCTTTTAGGCTATCGTAAATCGGCATATATTTATGGCGCGAATTAATATTAATTTTCTTTAAATCCTGCGTTCATCCAGGATTTCCGACGAGCCCCCTGCCGGAATAGTATTCCGGCCATGTCCTTTGAACAAAATCCGAATCCGATGCTCCCGTCGTCCACTCATGCCCCTGCGCCGTAACCTCGCCGTCAGCCATAAAGTTTACGAATAGCGCATAATTATCAGCCAGCTTATAAGCGTTCGGAAGCTCTTTTTTATTATATAAATCAAGATGCGGGTCTGCCCATGCGCCTGCCCTTTTATAATCGCCAAAGTCCTCGTCGAATGTTTTGTTTTCCCTTAAAATAAATACGACATATTTTATATGCGATCTTAAAAATTTGGCTATCTTACTATTTTGAGCCTCCAATGTTAACCTTTGGGACAATAAAAAACCGTTATTCTTTAAAGACCTGTATGTTAAATATTTAATATGTTTAAAAGCATAATTAAGGTTTACCTTTTGCACAACGCCGTCCATAAAATCCCCAATCCACTGGTAATAAATGTTGGGACCGCTGCCTAAACCCTTGGCATTGACAATATATATAGAATTTTTAGATGATGCAACGGCGGTTGGATACCATGCAGCAGGGATAAGCCCCGTTCTTTTTCCGCTTTTCAGATTATAAATTGCAATATCGTTATTTCCTGCATTTGCGACATATATTTTATTATCCTTAAAGGCAATGCCGTCAGGATAACTCCCGGGAGGAGCATTATTATAAGGGGCATCGTTAATTACCTTAACAACCTTTAAGGTTTTTGAGTTAATTTCATAAATATAATCGTTATTGGAATCCGCAATTAAAACATAAGGGGTGCCTTTAATATCGGTAATGGCTGTAGGATGAACGCCTGCGCCATAGCTGTCTTTCGTTAATCTTTTACCCGTATAAACAAACCCTGACTTTTTCATTGTAATTGGATTTATAACCGTAACGCCGTTTGTTCCCCAATCGCTTACGACAAGCCTTTTATCGTTATCCGAAAGGCTTAAGGCAAATGGGTAAGGTCCCGCATTTACATAAGCGGTTTTTCCCGTAATCAAATCAATCCTTGCAACAGAGTTAGATAAAAGGCCTGAAGTATATAAATATTTTCCGTTTTTAGAGACGGCAATAAAATCGGGATAAAAAAGATAAGGTTTTTTAAATTGATGGCCCTGGTACTGATAAGGATATTGGTTTTTCGGAAACGGTTGGTATTTTAAAGCGTATTTTTTAACGACGATAAGTTTATTTTTTATAAGTTTTAAAGCGACAATATCGTTGACTCCGCCGCCTGCGGCATAAATAATGCCGTTTGGCGCAAAGGCAAGCCCCTGAAAGAGGTCCTGATTTTTATTCCTTGCATATGAAAACCGCGCCATTGTTTTATTTATGCTTGCGCTTTTAGCCTGTTTGGGATTATATACAACAAAGTTAGGGTGTTTAAACTTTTTTAGCCTTCTTTCCTTATAAGCCCTGTACTGAGCGATTTTACTAAGCGTATGCTTATTATAAACCGTTACGCTCTGATAAAACGTAGCACCGTTTGCCAAAACGGCTACAAGATTATGCCATACGGCAACATTCGTCGCAAAATTAGGCGTGCCGTTTATAAGACCGAAAGGGGTTATTTTTCTGCCGGTCGGAAGGGTATGTTCCACAATTCTCAAGTTTTTCAAATAAACCCTGATAGGGCTTAATATATTCTTATCATTAAATAAACCTCTTTTCTTAACGGCAACAATCGTATTATTATCGGTTATCTTGGTTGCAAAAGAAGGACTTATAAAAATGAAAATAATAAAAAAATCTATTAATAAGATAAATAAGAAATATAATCTCCCTATGTTCATAATATTTAAAACCCAGTTTCTCATAAAATTATTTAAAAAGATTTTTGGAAATTTGTTTAATATGATTCGTTTCTTTATGTTTCTTATAATATATATCTTTTTTAACCAAATTAACCGCATTTTGAAAAAGTTTGCTTTTCGGATTAAGCTTATAAGCAGTCTTAAGGTCTTGTAATGACAGCTCAAGTTCACCTATGCTATATTCGGCTCTTCCCTTTATAAAATAAGCATACGAATTTTTAGAATTATTCTTAATGACATTATTGGAGTAATATAATGCCTTTTTAAAGTGGTTCGGCTTGGAATTTTCGTATCCCATTGCCGTATTAAGCATTAAAATGTCAGATAGATGCCTGTCGTTTGCATACTTAAGTCCCTTTTTGTATAACATAATGGCATAATTAATTTTGCCGGATTTTAACAAATTATTTCCCCTTAGAAGATAATTTAAAGCAATGCTATTTTTTACGGAATCTATAAATTTACCGGTGTTTTTGTTATTTTTATTGAGTTTTAAAATCGAAGCCAGAGATTTTTTATAGTAATGCGTGCTTAACTTATACTCTTTTAAAAATTGAAGAACATTGGCGGCAAGTTCGTATGTTTCTGGATTCTTACTTTCCCTTAAAGCCTCTTTGGATATTTTTAAAGCGGAATTATACTTTTTATTTTTAAGCAAGCCTACCGCCTTGTTATAATCCGCCTGCCATTTTAAAAGCGCGTAAGATGTATTGACGCTAAAAGGAATACCCGCCATAATAATGAATAAATTAAATAAGATATAAATAAACAAATTTTTTTTAAATTTCATTTAAACCCCCTTTGAATTTAATTCCCGGTTTTTCTATAGCCCATATTTTTATTACAAAAAGTATATATGTGGGAAATCATAGCGGTTCCCCACATATACTTGCTTTAACTGCTATAGAGAGAGGATAGAGATAAAGCCGAAGACTTAATTATTTATTATTTATTAAAGTTAAAACTTCTATGGCGCGATAACTATTAAAACTTAAAATTAGCGGTTAAATAAAAAGTTCTCGGCGCTCCAGGATCAGCCAATATTGCACCAGCGCTTTCTCCTGTGCTTCCACCGAAATATGCACCGCTTGTAATATATTCAAAAGCATTGTACTGATGGTTAAATAGATTTAAAATGGAAAAATCTATGCCTAAAGTTTTAATATCCTGCTTTTTAAAGGCATGGGTCGTAAATTTGATTCCGGCGTTTGCTACATTATAACTTGGCATGGTTTGATTAGTCGGGGCGCCTGTCAAATTATTAAACATATATTCTTTGCCGTTATAAATATCCCAAAACTTCGGGGTTAAAGAAAAATTATAATTTCTAAATGGTATCTTATAAGAAAGACCTAAGTTAAAAGTCAAATCAGGAACATTTGATACAGGGAGATTATCATAATTTTCTTGATTAACGCCCGAAACATAACTGGTATAGTTTGTATGCAACATTTCAAGATTTGAATAAAGATGAAGATTTTTAACCGGATTATCTAATAAAGAAATATCGACACCGTTATAATTTGCGGATGCGTAAGCAAAATAAGTCGTATATACTGTGTTTACCAATATTGTCAAGGGGATAGCTTCATGTCCTAAATGATAAGTAAAATAGGTTGCGTTAAATACAAAATGATGTAAAAAATTAATATTGGATTTATTCAACAAAATTTTAAATCCTGCTTCATAATCCGTATCACGAATTCCCGAAACGCTTCCCGGATTGGCTGCGGCAGCAGAACTTGCAAGACCGACCGGATTTTGGACGGTTTGAGAATAATTTCCATATAATCTAAGATAAGGAAAAAGTTGATAGCTTGCCCCTAAGGACGGCTCAGTTCCGAAAATCTGCCTTGAAAAACTGTATGCGCTTGTTCCTGCAGCCGGGTCATTATAACTGGTAAATATATTGTGATAACCGACCCAGTCTAAGCCGGGTATAACCGTTAATTTGCCAAGATGAATCCCGTCTTGAATAAAGGTCGAAAATCCGGTTTCGGAATATCTATCATATTGAGTGCCAAACCATATAGGATTCCATGTTGCATATATATAATAGCCCCCAAATTTTACATCGTTATACGGCAAATTTAATTTAAAAGTGAGCCTGTTCCCATAGTTATTGGAATAAGGGCTCCAGTCTTCGGAGGACGGCGCTCCGGGAATATAATTATTTACCCTTAAATGCAAGCGGTATCCATGCCTGAACCACGGCATATCAGAAAATGTCAGGTTTGGAGATAACTGCAAATTCAATTTAGAATATGCCAATAAAATCTGGGTCTTAACTAATTTATACCACATATTATAAGGCAATGAGGAATAATAACCGGATGTTTGCTCGCTGTATAGGGGGGCGCCGCTCGCATTTAAACCCTGTGTAGTAACTCCTTGAACGGGGGAAACAGGAATGAAATTTGGACGATAAGCCGAACTTCTTGCGGCGTAAGCCCCAAAGCTTAAAGAACCGTTATTTAATGTTTTTATCGCCTTAGCAAAGAAAGCATACGAATGGGAAGGAGCATTAAAACTGCCCGTCCTGAAAGTATTTTCCCTGACATATCCGCCTGAAAAAATAAAATCCCAACCATTCGTCAAACCGGAACTTAAAGTAAAATTAGTATAATAAGTATTATAACTGCCCGTTCCAAGACTTATTTCTGCGGAAGGTTTTACCGTCGGTTGAACCGGTATAAAGTTTAGAGTTCCTCCTATACTGCCATACCACCGATTATAAGGATTTCCCGGACCGTAAATTACATTTATACCTTCAATCATTGAAAGTATAGGAATCATGTTAGGCTGCCATGCGTTTCTCACATAATCGGTCATAGGAACTCCGTCAAATAAAACCATTACTTCATGACGGGCAATAGACCCGCTGGCAGAACCCCATCCTTGTGAAAGCCCCCGCACATATACTTGACTCCTGTCCGACGGATTATTGCCGCCGTATGATCTTACGGAAACCCCGGGAGCCATTTGCAAAGCTTGAGCGGCATTGCCTACACCGGCATTTTCAATCTCATTTTTATTAATCACAACCTCCGATTGTGTTGATTTAAATATCTCCTTATTCGAGATAACCTTAATCTCTTTTTTTTCATAAGAAAGAAGTCTTCTAACGCCTGAAGAAGTTACAACGCCCAAACTTATTACGCCGTTAGAATTTTGTTGAGCAAACGCAAAGTTGCTCCGGCCTGCTATAAATAACAAAAATAAAGCCGCCAGGATTAATTTAAAATTCTTACCCTCCCCTCCCCTTTCATTCCGGTTTTTCTTTTTACTTCGCGGTTCATTATCTCTTCTCCTAATAAGAATTTTTAGAAAATTAACGATTTTACCTTTCATTTCTTATCCTCCTAAAAAATAAGATTATGTCTTTCGTTTAATTTTAATTTTTAAATAAATTTGCTTTTAAAATTTAATTGAGACATAGTTTATCAAACTAATGTTACGCTATTATTACGATTGCGTTAAATTATTATTAATATTTGTTGCAAATTTGTTGCGATAATGTTACGGATGTAACATTTAACCCAAAATTGCCGATAGAGATTTTTAAATATATCGCAATACATTAAAAACACTGGATTCCCGCTTTTGCGGGAATCCAGAAAAAGAAATTTCTATCGGCAATTTTCAGATTTAATTTAATCATTGACTTATTTAAAAATCTTATTTAAAGATATTATTAAATAACCGAAAATATGGCATAATAAGCCATAACGATATTTATAAAATTTATTTATTTGTGACATAAATCAATGAATTCATTTTAATAAAAGTTTAAATTTAAATTAGCGCAAAAAGGCATAAAACAAGCGGAGGATAAATGGAAACGATAAACGATATCATTTTAAATTACTTGTCTTCCTTCAGCGATACCCGTAACGGCGGCAGATCGGTTAAATCTTTTTTGGAATCTTGGCTCTGCCTTACTTTAATCGCTCAAATAAACATCAATAAACACTCCTATAAAAACAAAAACGATAAAGATAAATTAGAGTTTTTATTTAAAGACTTTAAGGCTAATATTGCCGCCATATTGAACGATAAGGATAATATAGCAAAACTTAAAAATATCCTTGATATCGTGGAATCGGGCTGTCCGATATTAATAACAAAGTTTGACGATATTAAGGAAACGATGAGCAAAGCCGAAGGTATCGGAGATTTAAAAGAAAAAGAGCTTGATTATTTTATGGATTGCACCGTAAGTCTAATCCATCTGGGCAAAAATAAACTGTTTAAATCCTTCAGTCTGGATTCTTTAGCCGAAGATTACAGCAACTTTGATATTATATTTTGCGAAAATGCGTCTATATTAATATATAATATCATCAAAGCCGTTATTGCTCCCTCCGTTCAGACATTCCGAATATCCCCAAAAGGCTCGGAAGCATAATCACGAAATTAACTATGACGGATAAGTTTATACGCCCCGCCCCTAACCTAATACCGCCAATAAGGACATGGACATATCCACGGACCGAACGGGGGACCAAAATACCACTGCCGGTTATACCACAACCATCTGCGCCTTGCGCCCCTGATTGCGGCCCGCTCCTCTCTCGCCCTTATCCCTGTTTTAAGCATATAGTTCAGCACATTTGGGCAAACCCCCTGCTTATGCAGTTTTATTATTTCGCCTGCATTAAGGTAAAATATCTCACCGCTTGCCCTTAACCTGTCAATTATTTCTTTTTGGGGAACATGATTTTTACACATCGATACAATCTGAGTGATAGAAAGGGGAGGCGGGGTAGGCTTTGTTACGGCGGCGCAACCGGAAACGGCTATACCTGTTATAAAAATTAAACTAACTATTAACGGCAGTTTTTTAAAATTCTTCCATGCCGCGTTTCCTGCCCGTTTCTTTTTCATCCCCTGTTCCCTCCTCTTCAAACCATTCTTTATCTTCCATTCCTTCTTCTTCGACTTCTTCCCTAATTTCTTCTTCGGATTCCTGTCCCTTTTCTTCCTCTTGCTCCTCTTCCAAATCCTTTAAATCGGACAATAAGTTTGATGCGGTATTGTAATATTCCTCAAATCTTTCCGAATTATCCGTGCCCAAAGAAGCCTCCAACAGTTTAATAATACTTTCAGCAAGATCAATATTTACTTGAATTTCTTCACTGTCTTTAATTATGAGTTTGCATTTGGCGGTATAAAGCTCCAGATGCTTTACGGCAATCTGGAGGTCTATCGCAATTTTTTTCTTAATCCTTTTTTTATAACTTTCGTCCATTTTCTTTTCATCTAAAATCGCTTTTAAGATAAGTTCCGTTTTTTTTAGTAATTCAATGCCGCTTTCCTCTACATATAAATCCATAATAATATCCTCCGTTTTATTTTTATTCTTACTTTTTTACATCTTTTCATATCTTTTTCATATCTTTATAAAAACATTTAACTTATGAAAGAAAGGTATCCTCGAACCCGTTTGCGTACCTGTCCCTGTCCGTCAGCGGATCAAGCCCCCATAGGTTTTCTACATATTTAAGTATCGAGGCATGCTCATGTCTGACATTCGAGATATATCCTTTTTTAACGAACGGAGAGATAATTATGCATCCCACCCTCATTCCAAGCCCGTAGTAATCGACAACGGGGGGTACGACATGGTCGTAAAACCCGCCGCATTCGTCCCAGTTTAAAAATATTGCCGATTTCGAAAACAGACGGCTTTTTCTTAAAGCTTCAATCCGTTTTACGGTATAAAGCATGCCTGTTTTAACATCTGCCGGCGGATGCTCGGAATTTTTAAAATCCGGAACAAGCCAGCTGAACTTAGGGAGCATCCCCTTTTTTATATCCTCGAAATACTCATGGGCCGGCCTGATTTTATTCCATAACCTTTTATCTTTCATAAAACTTTCGAACCATATAACGGGAACCCAGTGGTGAACATACTTTTTTGGATTCGGCCAGCCTTCTACATATATTTTCCACGATATTTTTGCTTTTTCAAGCCTGTTGAATATCGTGGGAAACTCGTAAGGTTTTCTTGGAGGAGCGTCGGTTATATGTCCGTTTGACTGCCCCGCAATCTGATAAAGCCTGTTTGGCTGGGTCGGAGCCATAATGGAATGAAAATAGTTCTGGCATAGCGCGAAGCTGGAAGCGTATAAATAATAAGGGTATAAAGCCTTTTTAGTATCGTAATAGCCCATTATAACCTTATAATCGTCAACCGGCTGATTTATCCCGTTTAAGAAATACCCGTCCATCCTGCCGTTATTGTATATCGTATGAAGGCCTTCCCATGAATGGTTGGGGTCAACGCGGTCGGGGGTTACATAATTAAAACCTAAATCGTAGGGCTTAATGCTTCCGCCCATGCCGTTGGTTATTCCAAGCTCTAAGACTCTTTCGGGCTGTCCGTTTATCGTTTTATCCATCATGCCGAAATAGTGGTCGAAACTCCTATTTTCCTGCATTATTAAGACGATATGTTCCGGCTTTTTAAATTTATTTTTAGCTAAACCGGCGGCGGAACTTACGCTATTGCCTAAAGCATCCGCATCTTTAAGCCCAAAACCGCCTAAAGCCAACCCGCCTAAAAAACCTAATCCCGTTAATTTTATAAAGTCTCTTCTGTTCATATTTCCTCCGCTATAAAAGGTTAAAACCGTCAGGTCAAAATCGTTCTTAAAAGCAACAATAAAACAACAATTTAGATTAGTATAACACCGCGGGCATCGATTTTTTATTACAATTCTGTTAAATTTTTGTTAATTTTTATTACACTTTTGTTACATTTTCGTAATAATTTTAGTGTATAATGATATCCTGTATTTTTTTTAAAAAATAATATAACTATTACTTCATTTTAATTTTAAATTTTTGAATAACCCGAGCTTAGACAAAGCCAAAAAGGTTTTAACCGAGAATAAATCTTTAAAAGCCCTCGGCATCGTATTTGGAGATATAGGAACAAGCCCTATATATACGATTGCCGTTATTTTTGCTTACCTCAGGGTCACAAGCGAAAATGTATGCGGAGTTATATCTCTTATAATATGGACATTAATCCTTTTGGTCACAATCCAGTATGTCTGGTTTGCCATGGGTATAAGCGAAAGGAATGAAGGCGGAACGATAATACTCAAAAATATTATCGAAAAATACGCAAAATCGGCAAAAGAAATAGCATTTATATCCGTAATATCGTATATTGCATTATCGCTTTTAATAGGCGACTCGGTTATCACCCCCGCCATAAGTATTCTGAGCGCGGTCGAAGGCATAAACTTAATACCTGTTTTTAAAAATGTAACAACCGATACCGTTATTTTTATAGCCGTAATAATTACCGTCAGCCTGTTTTGGTATCAGCATAAGGGAACGGAAAAAATAGCAAAGATATTCAGCCCCGTAATGCTCTTATGGTTTGTCGTAATCGGCGCTTCGGGTTTCGCGTCGTTAATGTACACTCCAGAAATTTTATTAAGGGTTATAAATCCTTATAACGCTTTAAGTTTTTTATTCAACGGAAGTATTTCCGCAAACCGCTTAATTTCCCACGGCATTATTTCCTTATTCGTGCTGTCTGATGTAATCCTCTCGGCAACCGGAGGCGAAGCCCTGTATGCCGATATGGGTCATATCGGAAGGGAACCCATTACTAAAGCATGGTATTTCGTATTTATTATGCTTGTTTTAAATTATACAGGACAGGGCGCTTTTTTACTGAGCCACAGAGCCGATAAGAATACATTTTTCGAGATGCTTTATTCGCAGTCCCATTTATTTTACTTCCCTATTTTAATTTTAAGCATCTTAGCAACGATTATAGCGTCTCAGGCGGTTATAAGCGGCATATTCTCCATTGTTTACCAGCTTATAAACAACAGAATCATACCCCTGTTAAAAATAGATTACAAGTCCAGCGAAATACAATCCCAAATATATATAAGCTTTGCAAACTGGTTTTTATTTATAAGCGTTTTAACGGCAATAATAATGTTCAGGACATCCAGCAACCTTGCTATGGCTTACGGTCTTGCCGTCAGCGGAACCATGACCTTTACGGGCATTTTAATAAATATGCATTTTTATCACAAAAAAAGATACTTTATGCTGTTTATATCGCTTATAACGACATTCGCCGATATTATGTTTTTGGCTTCAAATTTATTATATAAAACTGCCGAAGGGGGTTATTTTGCATTAATAATAGCAACAATTCCGTTCATTACAATAATGCTATATACAAAAGGGCAGAAAAAACTGCATAGCGTATATAAGATGACGGATTTAAAAGTGTTTTTAAAAGAATATGAATATCGTTATAGTAATTTCACCAAATTAAAAGGAACATCCCTGTTTTTTGCCAGCCTTTCCGACAAGGTCTCTCCGTATATTGTCAAAACAATGTTTGATAATAATATAATGTATGAAAAAAACATATTTGTTTCCATAGAAAGAACCGAAAAACCTTACGGAATAACCGATGCGCTTAAAGAGGACATAGCCCCGGGACTCAGTCAGCTTGCCGTAAGCGCGGGATATTCCGAAGTGGTCGATGTGGAAGAGATATTAAAGCAGTACAATATCGACGAAACCGTTATATTTTATGGTTTTGAAGATATCGTCAGCACTAACCCGCTCTGGAGGATTTTTGCCCTAATTAAGAAATTATCCCCCTCTTTTGTAAGATTTTATAAGCTTCCTGCCGAAAAAGTGCATGGCGTAATGGTAAGGGTTAAAATGTGAATACTTGAAAATATAAAAAATACTTAATCCTTATAATTTTTATCCTTTCCCCATAAGAATTTAAGGCGGTTCTTAAGCTCCTTCTCTATTCCTATGTCTTCGGGGCGGTAATAAATTCGGGAAGACAGCTCGGGCGGAAGATACGGCTGCTTTACGAAATGGTTTTCAAAATTATGAGCATATTTATACCCTTTGTGGTAATCCAAATCTCTCATTAGTTTTGTCGGCGCGTTTCTTAAATGAAGCGGCACGGTAACGCCGGGAAAGTCTTTTACATCTTTTAAAGCCTCCTCGATAGCAAGGTAGCTTGCGTTTGACTTGGGACAGCTTGCAAGATAAACGGCGGTCTGTGATAAAATAATGCGGGCCTCCGGCATACCAATAACATTAACGGCATTAAAACAGCTGACGGCAAGATTTAAGCCTTCGGGTTCGGCATTCCCGATGTCTTCGGAAGCCAAAATTATCATTCTTCTTGCGATAAATTTAATATCTTCTCCCGAATCCAGCATCTTTGCAAGCCAGAATACCGCTCCATCCGGGTCGCTCCCCCTTATGCTTTTAATGAAAGCCGAAATCGTATTATAATGCTCCTCCCCCGTTTTATCGTATTTTGACTTTCTAAGGTATGCCTCTTCTATAATCTTTTCGGTCAATATTATCTCGCCCTTATCGCCTTGCTTCGCAAGGTTGACCGCAATTTCAAGAGCGTTTAACATTATGCGGGCGTCGCTTCCAGAATATTGGATCAGGATATTTATATCCTCTTTATCTATAAAAATCTTCTTTTTCTTTAGAACTTCGTCCGTATTTAAGGCTCTATCTATTATTTTACTTAAATCATCCTCGGATAATGGATTCAGGGTAAATACCAATACCCTCGAAAGAATTGGCGAGTTTATTTCAAACGACGGATTTTCCGTAGTTGCGCCAATTAATATAAGGCTTCCTTCTTCGATAGAATGCAAAAGTAAATCCTGCTGAGACTTGTTAAAACGGTGGATTTCATCGATAAAAAGAATTACGGGCTTTTTATAGTGCTTAAAACTAATATCGGCTTTGTCTATAAATTCCCTTAACTCTTTAACGCCTGTAGAAACCGCAGAAATACTGTAAAACTCGTAATCAAAAGCATTTGCAATAATACCTGCAAGGGTGGTTTTTCCGCTTCCCGGCGGACCCCAAAGTATCATCGAGCGGATAAACTTGGAATCCAGCATATTCCTTAACGACTTATCCTTGTCGAGAAGATGGGACTGACCGATAAATTCGGATAGGACCTTAGGTCTAAGCCTGTCGGCAAGCGGCGGTAAAAAATCGCGGTTATTAAAAAAACTCATAAAAATTCACCCCTGTAGCCTATATTCCGACATAAATTGCATACATAAATAAACAAATCTTGCTCATTTCATATTCGTCTTTTTTTTGAATTCGGCTTAACAGTTACGGAAATGATAAACTGCATATATGTATATATAATTAATGAAAATTTAACATGATATTATCGGATAAGAAATGACGGCGGCGGCAAGCAGGGGAAACAAAATAAATTTGGAGGCTTAATTTTGATACTACGCCTATTTTTTTTAAAATTCGTTATATTTCTTATTGGAACCCCATGCCTTATCTACGGGGTATTTTACCTCGTTTACCTTCATTTTAGCTTCAAACGACTCTGTAATATCGATGCCATATTTTTGAGAAAATCTCAATATAAAATAAAATATATCGGCTAATTCGTGGCTGATTTCCTTAAGTTTTTCATTATCATTCATCAAAAGCCGTATTTCTGCGTCATCTTTAAATCTAAAAAATTCTAAAAGTTCCGATGCCTCGGTTATTATGCCTATGGCAAGGTCTTTCGCATTATGATACCTGTCCCAATCCCTCTTTTCGCAAAATTCCCTTACCGCATCTTTCAATTCGGCAACGGTTGACTGCGAATCATTTTTTAAATAGCTTCCCATTCTGCGAATTTCCTTTGTTCTTTATTACACATTTTCATTTTATTATAATTCTTTATATTTATAATGCCTGTAGATTAAGACTGCTATCGAAATTATAACGGCAAACATGCTTAGCACCTGTGAAACCCTGATACTGTTCCCCAGCCATAAACTGTCTATCCTTGTGCCTTCCGTAAAAAATCTGGTCGTTCCGTACCAAATTAAATAACCTATAAGTATCTTTCCGGCAACCTTAGGTTTTTTTCTCGAAAGCCACATCAAAAATATGAATCCAAAGAAATCCGGAACAGACTCGTAAAAAAAAGACGGTTCAAAGTGGGCATACATAGTCAGGTTCTTTGGATAAGCCGTTTGAAAAGGGTATCCCCATAACCCAAATATCAAATGTTTTGGGGTGTAGGCGTTTACGGGGCGCATTGCCTTCGCAATAGGAAGCCCCCATTTAACGGGATAGCCGAAAGCCTGCTGGTCTATAAAATTCCCCCACCTGCCGATAGCCTGCCCTAAAAGAAGACTCGGGGCCAGCATATCTATATACCGCCAGATATTTAATTTCTTTATCCTAGTATATAGATAAAGCGTTAAAAGTCCGCCTATTTCTCCGCCGTATATCGCAAGTCCGCCTTGCCATATATAAAAAACACTTATAAGGTTTTTTGCGTAATACCCCCATGCAAATACGACATAATAAAAGCGCGCAAAAATAATCGACATCGGTATGGCAAATACCATAATGTTAATTATGTTTTCGGGATCCTCGCCCCAGGATTTTGCCCTAAAATATGCTATCGCTATACCGATAACAAAGCCGATACCTATCAAAATTCCGTACCAATGAACAGGAAGCGGTCCTACAAATATTATCGGATCGGGCGCATGCCAGCTGTTAAAATTAAACATAATAATGTCCTTTAATTTATAAATTTAGTTAATTTATTGCCGTTATAAGAAGCGCGCTGCCCGACATCTGCTACTTAATAGATTTAGCAAATGCGTAAGTTCTTTCAAAATATTCGTTTGACAGGCTGGTTATCGTTACCGTACCGGCGCCGGAATTTTCCTGAATAAATTTTCCATGCCCTATGTAAATCCCGACATGCGAAATATAAGGAGCATAAGTCCTGAAAAATAATAAGTCTCCCGGCTTTAATCTGCTTTTAGGGATATATTTGCCTAATCTTGATTGCTCGCGGGCCGTCCTCGGAAGATGTATATTATCCTTTGCAAATACGCGCTGAACAAAACCGGAACAATCCATGCCGGTTCTTGTCGTTCCGCCCCAAGCATACGGAACGCCTTTATACCTGAACGCGGTATCGACTATCTTTCTTCCGATACTCACATGATTGTTTCTTTTAGCCGCGTTATGTTTAGGGCCGTTATTTTTTTTGCCGCCGGTTAAAACTTGAAAAGTCGCAACCCTATAATAATTGTATTTATTATCATTATTGTTATTATTAATTTGAGCGGTCCTATAACTTTCAGGCACTACCAGAACGGCCCCCTGCCTTATCACATTGGAATAAAGGCCGTTTAATTTTCTTAAGTCGGCAACGGAAGTTCCGTATTTTTGAGCTATCAAAGACAGCGTATCGCCAAACTGCACTTTGTAATGGCCGTAGGTAACGGCGGGGCGGTAGGCGGAATGATTATAACCGCCGGAGACTACTTTTAACTTTTCACCAGGATATATTATATAGTTATGAAGACCGTTAAAAGACATTATGGAGGCAACCGTAGTGTTATGGCTGTCCGCAATCTGACTGAGCGTTTCTCCCGGTTGGACGGTTACAACAGCGGAAACCTGAGGCTGAGCTTGATTTGCATTTTCGTGAACAGGCACTACCAGAACGGCCCCCTGCCTTATCACATTGGAATAAAGGCCGTTTAATTTTCTTAAGTCGGCAACGGAAGTTCCATATTTTTGAGCTATCAAAGACAGCGTATCGCCAAACTGCACTTTGTAATGGCCGTAGGTAACGGCGGGGCGGTAGGCGGAATGATTATAACCGCCGGAGACTACTTTTAACTTTTCACCAGGATATATTATATAGTTATGAAGACCGTTAAAAGACATTATGGAGGCAACCGTAGTGTTATGGCTGTCCGCAATCTGACTGAGCGTTTCTCCCGGTTGGACGGTTACAGTCGTAATAAAAGAATAAGCGTTTAAAGAAAAAATACCGATAAAAGCCAGCGAAATAAATAAAATAAACAAAAAAAATTTAGCGAGCAAAGAAAAATTTATTTTATTCATTTAATCTTTACCACCCCATTGGTAATTTCTTAATAACTTATTTATTTTTTATTTATTTTCGATTATATTTGCTTCCCGTCATTCCGCCGATGCGGAAACGGCAAACCACTTTTTTATGTATATTACTACAACAGAATTAAGTATGTCAAGGAAATCCGACCGAAATTTTTAAAATATTTAATATTTTTCCGGATTCACAATACCTCTATATCGCACGATTTATCTTTACATCTGTAAATAAGGGGTTTTTTGGTCTTTTTATAATCATGCACCGCTCTCCTTACCTCCTCGAAAATTATCATATCATCCTCTTTATGACGATCGCCAAAATTCATATAACTTTCTATAATATCCCTGTTATTAATATCGATAAAAATATTAATGGAATTAAATTTAAAAGATCTTTTGCCGTTGTTAATGTTGTTAATATTATTGGCCCCTTTAAAATAATTCATAATGCCGTTGTCGGTTAAGCTTCCGATTATTATATTTTTGTTTACTCCCTGCGCATAATACACCAGACTTATTATATAGCTTGAGCTGTTGTATCTAAAGTTATTTGCATCGTTAATAAAATATTCGAATGACTTTAATATTACATTTTGAAATTGAATCTCGTTCGTCAACGCATAAAGCCTTGCCATTCCCGATAATATCATTGAGTTTGGGGAATAACCGCCGTAATCGATAATCGATTTTTCCTTATGGCTTAGAAATCCTATTTTTGAGCTTTTTATGGTATGATTTATATCAAAAAACCCGCCATCTTCGCCATCGTAATAATTTTTTATAACATGTTCGGCAATTCTTTTCGCATATACCAGATACATCGGTTTAGATGTCGTTTCGAATAAGCCTGTTAAAGCCAAAATTATATAAGCATTATCTTCGAGAACCCCGCCGCCCGGCTCGCCGATAAATCTGCCCACATCGCCGTTTTTATCAAAAACATCTAAAAAGGGCTTAATGGATTTTTCGGCTATTTCGTTAAGTTTTTGTCTGTTCCCGTTATTGCTGTTATAAGGGTTAAAAATCTTGCTTAATTCGGTTATGGAATATATAATATTTCCGTTTATGGAACTATATTTAACCTTATCGATAAACGGCTGTTTTCTTTTATCCCTTTGAGATTTAAGTCTGGATACGGCATTATTATAAAATTTGCTCAGGACAATATCCTCTTCCAACTCTCTTGAATCAACATATAAAACATTTGGGACCGTCCCATTTGTCCTAATTGCCGCCGCCCCGCCGCCGTGAGCGCCCTGCCCCCGCATTCTGCCGTCCTTACCGATATTAAACAAATTTATTACCGCTTTCAATTCTTCGTTTTTTGCAAAAACATCTTTTAGCTCGTCTAAAGTCCATGTAAAAAAACTGCCGTCATCGCCGTCTGCCGCATCGGCATCCATACTGGCATAAAAACCGCCGCTTATTCTGTCATACAAATCGTTTGTAATAAAATCCATTGTTCTGTTTATCGCATTCAATATGACTTTGTCGCCCGCAGCTCCGTAATAATTCAAATAAACCCTTAACGCATTTGCATTGTCGGCCGCAAGCTTTTCAAAATGCGGAATTATCCACTTCCTATCGGTGGAATATCTGTGGAAGCCGCCCCCGACATGGTCAAAAACACCGCCAAAAACCATCTTTTTAAGCGTAAAAACCCCTTTTGACAGAGAATCCCTGTCATGGTTTATTATATAATCCCACAAAAGCAGTTCCATCCCCGAAAAATAAAAAAACTTGGGGGACTCGTCAAGTCCGCCGTTTTCGTTATCAAAATGAAGTTTAAATTCTTGCGCCGCCTCATTTAAAAGCCTACCTGCATATTCTTTATTTAAACTTTTATCTCCCTTAACGGCTTCGTTTATTCTTTGAATATTAAATATGGAAAATTTGTTTAAATCCTTAAATATTCTGTTATAAAAATCTTTGCTCTGCGAAAAAACAGCCTCTTTATTTTCTCTGTAATATTTTCCGATTTCGGCTAAAACCGATTTGTAAGAAGGAATACCGTATTTTGCCTCCTTTGGAAAGTAGGTGCCTCCATAAAAAAAATATCCCTCATATGTCAAAAATGCCGTAAGAGGCCATCCGCCGTTGCCGGAAAAGGCGCTCACGGCTTTTTGATAACGGGAATCGATATCAGGCCTTTCGTCTTTATCAACCTTAATCGCGACAAAATTCTCATTTATTATACTTGCCGTCTCTTCATCTTCGTAAGACTCTTTATCCATTACATGACACCAATGACACCAAACGGCTCCGATGTCCAAAAGTATCGGCAAATCATTTTCTTTTGCTATATCGAACGCCTCCGTGCACCACGGATACCAGTTAACAGGCTGACGAACCGCGGATTTTAAATAGGAACCTTTTTCGCTTTTTAAGTTATTCATTTAATATGCTAATTTAGGAAATCTTTTCGATAATATCCAAAGATTATAATTATTATGATTTAAATATGGATAGCCGTAATTCGTAAAGCCGGGATTAGTTTACGAATTATATCACAAAAACATATTAATTAAAATTATGTAAATAACGGCAATAAAGTAATAAAGAAGGGGGGATTTATAAATATCCCCCTCCCATATGGGAGGGGGATATGAAAAAACAGTATGAGTATGTTTGTAATACGCTAACTTATGGTTTTATATAAGAATAACCGGTCATTTCATAGTGCAGAATGGCAAAGAATCCATCAGGCGTAACATGAACGATGGGCAGTATTTCATTGGACTTAATACCTAATTTTATCATTGCTACATGGCAGGACTCAAACTTCACATTATGCTTATATAATTTTTCGATAAGAGCCGTCAATTTGTTATCTTTTTTAAGAAACATTTTGACGGCAGGGCCGTAGGCTACAAAAACCACTTTATACCTTTTAGGATTATAATGGAGTTCCCAGATAATATCGTTCATGTTTAAAAGGGCGACTTTCCATTTCTTCGGATTCGGGGACGAAACCTGAAAAACAACTTTGATAATCCTGTGATTAAAAAAACCGTTATACGATGCCGGAGTTAAAAGAGGTTTTTTTATTTCAATTTTCTTTTTTACGGCCGCGTTAGAAGGCTTAGTAACGGCCGCCGCCGGAGCCTCTTTTGCCGGTTTTTTAGCACAACCCGTTAAAAGCAGGGATCCGCCGGTCGTAACGATAATTAATAAAATCAATAGCTTCATCAATTTTTTCATTGTTCCCTCCGCATAATTTTAACCTTAATACCGCGTTAGAAATTATATAACTTAACTCTATAAAATAATTTACGGTTTTAAATAAGCCCACCCCTCGGCTTCCCTTATAACTATTTCACCCTGAGCCGATGGAACCATCTTCACAAAAGAATAAAGTTTTGAGGGCGGGATATGAAGTTCATATAAAGTATTAGCGCATTCGGCAATTTCAACTCCGTCTTTTTTTAACTTTAAAAGAGCATTCTTAAAACCGTTTCCCTTGAAGTAAATATGGACGCCCGGACTGAACGCAATAAGTTCGATTCTTATATGCCCTTTTACTCTGGGATCGTTCAGTAAATTCTTAATATTCTTGATAGTTTTCTTCATTACAGCCCTTTTGTTTACATCGATTACATAGAGCGCTTTATAAACTTTCCCCTGAACGGAAACAGCCCCCATGGTAAACGCCGGCTTAGAGGATGTATTGGGAAAATATATCCTTGTTCCATTTACATTATGCCATCCTCTAATTTTACGGATGTGATTTTGATAGTACTTTTTTAAATATGCGGAAATCCCTTCACCGTTCGTGCTTGCCAATGCACAAGGAGCGACAACCAAGTTAGCCGTGATTACAATAGCGGCTGCGGTAATAAAAGTATAAATAACCTTTTTCATAATCTACTCCATATTGTTACAATTTAGAATTAATTTGTTTTGCTATATAACCTCCCATTTAACTTGGCCGTTCGCGATTTATTAAATAAATATCTTCCCTCACGGTTTTATATAAGCATATCCCTGCATTTCTTTCTTAATAATGTAAGCAACGGCGCCCGGATATACCACATTAACAAACGGGAAAAGCTGTTTCTCGTGAACATGCATGGCAAGCATCGTCATATGGCATGCAACAAGATTAACTCCATAAGTGCTTAAACTCTGAAGCAGGGGGTAAAACTTTTTATCGTATTTTTTCATAAATACTTTAAGTCCCGGACCGTATGCGACTACATCGACTTTATAATTAATGCCGTGAGCGCTCATAATCTGGACAACTTTAGCGGCATTGCCGAGGGCAAGCTTCCATCTCGCCGGACTATCCTGTGTTATTTGAATTACAACCTTCATAGTTTTGTTTTTAAAATACGGAAGCGCCTGAATCTTTTTGTAAGCATAAGCGTTGCCGCTAAAATACACTAAAGTCAAAGCCAGAACGATAAAAACTGCTTTAAAATTCAGCAAACCATTTTTAAGTAAATATTTATTCATTATTATTCTCCTTTCTCCGTTTTTTAATGGCCATACGCCAACCATTTATTTAATAATTTTTTAATCATTTTCCTACGCTTATTTTATAGCCCTTTGAAAGCGAATAAACATACAGGTCGAGATACTTCCATGCTTTAGAACCTATCTTCTTTTTAAATCCCGTTTCCCCTGTGTATATGCAGTGGTTAAACTGGTCCTGCATAGTAATAATCCCGCCCCATTTTTTATATTTGGGATAATAAACGGCGTGGCCTATTACCGGCTTGGTCGGCTTGCCGCCCAGAACGCCCGCTCCGCCACCGGGATGACAGGAATCGCAGCTAAAATCGGAAGCGCCTAGAGGAGTATCGTAATAATGTTTTCCAAGCGTTAAGGCCTGTTGAAGAGTTTTTGGGCGCAGACAGGCTTTTGTAAAAGTCGGGCTCGGCGTTGCATTATATCCTTTAATTCTGTAGCCGTTGCTTAAATAGGTTACATAAAGGGTAAGATAATTGAGCTTCTGTCCGCTCAGCGGTTTTCCTTTTAAAGCATGGACGATACACATATTTAATCTTTCCCCAAGGGTAATAATCTGATGGGTTTTAGGATTGAACCTTGGAAAAGTAGCCGCAACGCCCGCCAAACTCCTGACCACCTTTCCGGTCTTTGGGATATAGGTGCCGATACTGTCAACATGACACTTGGCGCATGAAAAACCGTTTGTTCCAAGTTTAGCGCTATAAAATTCTGCCTTCCCCAATTTCAGGGCGGCCTGTATTTTTTCTTTGGCAATCATTTTCTTGTTTAATTTTCCTTTTGCGTAAGCAATACTATTAAAAAAGTATGATGCAAAGATAACCAGAAAAACTCCCAAAACAACTAAAATAAATCTTTTCATTTTGTCCTCCTACGATAACGGTTGTTTTATATTTAAGGTTTTAGAAATGTATAACCCTGCATCTGCTTTCTGGCTATCTCTATGACTCCAGCCGGAACTACTTTAACAAAAGGAAACAGCGCTTCTTTTGTCAAATGGCCTTTAAGCATGGTATTATGGCATGCCCGTATTTTTAATCCATAAGTAACCAAACTTTGAAGAACGGCTTCATTTTTTTTATCGAACTTCTTCATCACCATTTTTATGCCCGGACCAAACACGACAAGCTCCAGCTTATATTTGAAAGAATTATCCCCAAACGCGGCCATGACATTTTTTATATTGGCAATCACAAGTCCCCACCTTGCCGGCTTTGCATAATCAACTTCGATTACCATTTTCATAGTTTTGTGTTTAAAAAATTCGGGAAGAGGCAATGGATGGGTATTGTAATATGCTGGATAGGAACTGTAAGACGATGGACCGTACTTTAAGGCATAAGCTTTAGACGCGGACGAGAAAAATAAAATTGAAACCGCGGCAATCATTAATAAACTTAAAAATAAACGAGACTTTTTCATTTTTAATCTCCTTAATCTTAATTTGGTTATAAGTTGTATAACATGTCGATCAATTATTTTCCTTCTTATTTATATAAGAGCCTTTAATCCGCCTGACTATCGCCTTATCACCCCGCAGTCCTTGAATGCCTGTATATGACATCTCCGGTTTGGATAGACCTGATTGTTTTATGTCCCCTTATATAGTCCGCTATTACATCGTAGGCCTTTTCTTTTTGCAGGCCGCCGTCAACCGTATCGCTTAATTTCTGCATCTTTGCGCCTGATGTGATAAGCCAGTAATCCTTATCCGGATTTATAGGTTTGCCTTTTATCGTAAAACTTTTAATCCTTTTAGCGCCGTGTCGGTTTATAAGTATATGCATTTTAGAATTAGATATTCTTGTTGCATCTCCGCCCATTTGCAAATAAGGGTCTCTTGCAAAAACATCGCTCAAATTGCTCGATGTCGTCTCGAGAATCTTTTGTCCGCTCAGCTTGACCCTGTAAACCTCGGGATAGGTCGTGCCGTATTCTCCGTAAACATGCTCCATGGTGATCTTTTCGCCGGGCAGAACCGTTTCGCCCCAACGCCAGCCCGGGGTAAACACTAACGGGGTGTCGTATTTTTCCATAAATGCCTGCTCTACTACATTGTCCACCGTGCTGATAAAGGTCGCCCTTCTGTACAGCAGGTCTTCGGATGTTCCGAGTTCTTCGTTCAGCGTGCGGGCGTGCGGCGCGTATTCTTCGTCTATTATCCTGCTTATTTCCGGGTCCGGCTTAATCCAGTTCGTAACTATCGGAATAAGTTTATGGTCGTAATCCACGATTTTTTTGTTCTGAACATTCAAATCTATTCTTCCGACAAACTTTCCGTGGGTGCCCGCCTGAACGATGATTGTATTGTTTATAATCTGCGGAGCGGGAAGTATGTCGTGGGTATGCCCGCCGACTATAATGTCTATTCCGTTTATAAGGGCGGCGAACTTTCTGTCCACTTCGAGGCCGTTATGTGAAAGGACGACAACTAAATCAACTTTTTCTTCGTTCTTCAGTTTATTAACCATCTTTTGGGCATGACTCGTGTTAATGCCGAAGTTCCAGTTTTTAACGAAATGGGAAGGATGCGCAAGCGGAACATACGGGAACGCCTGTCCTATTATTCCTACCCTTAATCCGTTGACTTCTTTTATTATATAGGGTTTAAAAATTAGACCGCCCCAGGTAGCATTTGTAACATTCTGCGCAATAAAGGGGAATTTCAGCTTTTTTATGTTGGATAAAAGCTGCTTTTCGCCGTAGGTAAACTCCCAATGCCCCGTCATAGCATCGTATCCCATGGCATTCTGGACGTTTACTACCGCCATGCCTTTAGTGAGCAATGCGATGCCGGTACCCTGCCATGAATCGCCGGTATCGAGCATTATGGTCTTGCCGTATCTTTCTTCTTTTATTTTGTTGAATACGGTCGCCATATGTGCGTAGCCGCCCATGGGACCGTATTCTTTATTTAATTTTAAAAAATCTACGTATGAACAGAAATATCCCATTGCAGACTTAGGATTTATATCGTAGTAGAGGTTGAAAGAATTCCCTACTAGATGACCTGGTCTTCCGTTCATAAAATGAGGCCCTATATTTACGGAAGGCTCTCTATAAAGAGTAGGCTTTAAATGGGCATGGGAATCTGAATTCCATATTATGGTCAAATTACCTACCGGTTTGAACTTTAAAAGATTAACGGGATTTACCGCCGCCGCTCCCGCAAGGACGGCGGCGGTTTTTATAAAACTTCTTCTGGAAACGTTTTTTAAATCCATTTAAAATGTACCCCCATTTTTTTTCAAATAAATCAAATAAATTTTATATTATATAATTTTGCCGATACCGTTTTAAAATCCGGTCTTTACGGAATTCATTATGCTTATTATCTTCCTGG